>JAENZW010000005.1 GCA_016841065.1 Actinomycetota bacterium | reverse complement strand
TTCGGACCGATCGCCGCTCTAGCCGGCGCGGCTGCGGCAGTCGTCGGCACCGCCATCGCGTACTCGGTCGCGGGCGGCGGACTCCCCGCTGGGTCAGACCTTCTCGTGGCTTCCGCGTCATCGTTCGCCGTGGCCGCAGTCGTCATCTCCGCGTGGGACTGGGCGTTCCAACCGATCGCAGTTGTCCCACCAATGGTCCAGAGCGGGATGTCCGCCGAGGACGCCGACGTGGACGAACTGCTCCGACTCATCGCCACAGCTGAGGACGAACTCGCCTCGAAGCATACGGTCAACTCGACCGTCATGATCACGGACATGAAGTCCTTCTCGAAGATGACCGAGGAGGAGGGCAGCGTCGTCTCAGCGAAGACCATCCAGCGACACAGAGACCTGCTGCTCCCGGTAATCGGACAATACCGAGGACACGGCAAATCGACGGGCGGAGACGGGCTGGTTGCTTCGTTTGACTCGTCAACCGACGCCCTGCACGCCGCAGTCGTCATGCAGCGCACTCTCGACGAGTACAACCGGACACATTCTTCCGAACGCGACATCATCATCCGCATCGGAATCGCCTCGGGCGAAGTCGTCTTGGACAAGGGCGGGCGGCCATTCATCGGGAATGCGCTCAATCTCGCTGCGCGCGTGATGAACCTCGGCGAGGGTGGCCAGGTCTTCACAACCAGACAGGTCGTTTTGGACGCCAAGTGCGACGATCTCGCGACTCATAGTCATGGAGACTTCGAACTCAAGAACATCGCGGAGCCCGTGCCGGTTCTTGAGATTCTCTGGGCCGAGGGACAGGAACCCTGCACCCCGCGCGTTCAGGGCGAGTGAGGATTCGCGCCTCCTCGGCATTTGTCGCAAAGACAAGACGCCCGGCGTTGACCGGGCGTCATCGTTTTCGATGGAGCTGGCGGAGGGAGTCGAACCCACAACCTACTGCTTACAAGGCAGTTGCTCTGCCATTGAGCTACGCCAGCGGCGGCGCCTATTGTAGACGGCCTCGCATGGGCGTGCCAACGCCTCAGCAGAGACGGCACCGATCGATCTGCACTTCCATCTTGCGCTTGATCCTCTGAAGTGCGTTGTCGACGGACTTGGAGTGGCGTCCGAGTCTCTCGGCGATTTCCTGATACGAACGGCCCTCAACGTACAGCCTGAGCACCTGGGCCTCGAAACCAGACAACGCCTCTCTGAATCCCTTGCGGATGAAGTCTCCTTCCCACGCCGAGATGACGATTTCGGCGGGGTCGCAGACCTCCCGAGCGGCCAGGATGTCCGAGAGGAGGCGCTCTCCCTCTTCATCGCTCACGGCGGGCCGAGAGAGCGAGACGTAGCTGTTCAACGGAGCATGCTTCCTCCGCGTGGCAGTCTTGATCGCTGTGATCATCTGTCTCGTGACACACAGTTCCGCGAAGGAACGGAAGCTCGCTTGTCGGGAGGGGTCATAATCCCTGATCGCCTTGAACAGCCCGATCAGTCCCTCCTGGATGACATCCTCGCGGTCACCTCCCGCGAGAAAATACGAACGAGCCTTGCACCTGACAAGGCTACGATACTTGCGGACCAGTTCGGCCGAGGCCCCCTGGTCACCCGATTGAGCTGCCTTCACGAGGGCAAGCTCAGCGCCACGCACCGCTCCAGGCACTCTGGGCGTGGCGTCTATTCGTGCATCCAATCACAATCCCCCCTGTGGGTCCCCGAAATCGGGGTGATGGATGGCGCCGCCGGCACGGCGCTAGACGCATTGCCCCCTGACATTACGCGAGCTTGACGAGGGATGTCAACGAGTAGACACGATGCTGAACAATCCTGACAGAATCACGGTGACTTCGTGATTGTGTGCACGCATATCGCAACTCAAGACTTCACTCTCTGAAGCCGCGTGCCCACCTCGCGAGCGCCGCGCGCGTGGCAGCATCCAGGCGAGACTCCATGGGCACACGCCTCGACTGAGCGCGATTCATACGCTCGTCCCCCTCACGAACGGACTTCAGTCCTTCTATGTACTCGTTAGCCGACATCCTCACAGCGCCGAGGCCTAGAGCGACCCACTGCGTCTCCCCATCGGAAGTGACGACGGTGACGGTGTCGCCGCGCCCTCGCCTGCGCGCCACGAGCTGTTCGATAACCTCATCCGCATCTCGCCCGTACGCGGAGAACACCACCGAAACCCCACCGACATCGTGCGGAGTGCCATCCGACCCCGGATTCATGGCTCCGTCGAACACGACGATAGTCTCTTCGTCCCCGCCGCCTTGCGCGTAGGCCACGTCGGCCACGAGGCGCGAACGGGCGACGTCGGCGTCGCGATCCATGAGCTCGCTGTACCTATCGGATGCGCCGATGACGTTGTACCCGTCGATTACGACGACACGAGACACTACGCGCCCGCTTCCTGCCTGCGTATCCACTCGTATATCAGGACGCTCGCGGCGTTCGCCACGTTGAGAGACTCGGTCCTTCCGCGCACTGGAATCCCTACAAGGAAGTCGCATGTCTCGCTCACGAGACGCGAGAGCCCAGCTCCCTCTGCACCCAGGACGAGAGCGATGCGCCCTTCGAGCGGCGCGTCCCACAGCAGCTGATCGGCGCGCTCGCTCGCTCCGGCGATCCAGTACTCGGCCTCCTTGAGCTCCTCAAGTGTGCGCGCGATGTTGACCGTCCTGACGACAGGCAGATGCGCGAGCGCGCCTGCCGAGGCCTTGAATGCGGCGGCGCCGACCGCAGCGCTCCGCCGCTCGGAGACTACGAGTGCACATGCGCCAGCAACTTCGGCGGACCGCGATATTGCCCCCAGGTTCTGTGGGTCGGTCACGTGGTCGAGTACGACGATGAGACTCATCGCGTCAGTACGGTGGGCAGAGACAACTTCGGCAAGCTTCGCGTATGTGAACGCGCGCAGCTCCGCCGCAACGCCCTGGTGCGCACCCCGTACGCTGTGTCGGTCGAGCTCTCGACGCTGAACTCGCACGACAGGGGTCGCGGTTTCCCGTGCGAGCCGTTCAATCTCCGATATCGCGTCCCCGCTGAGGTTCTGTGCAACAAGGACACGAACTATCGGCAGACGGGCTCTCAGCGCCTCGATGACGGCATTCCGACCCTCGATCAGGTCGTCCATCACCTAGTTCTCCGGCGAGTACGTCACTCGCGGTCCCCGGGGCGTGTCTTCGACAGTGAAGCCGAGTGCCTCGAGTCCGCCTCGCACGGCATCGGCCGCCGCCCAGTTCCTCTCGGTACGCGCGGCGGAACGAGCGGCGAGCAAGGCCTCCACGGCTGCCCGAGGATCGCTCCCCGAGTAGCCTGCGAGTTCGGCTGCAACCTTCACGACCTCTTTGGGGTACTCCCCCGCCCTGGCTTCGGGCATTGCGATGCCGAGAACCCCCAGCAGCTCAATGATCGTCTGCGCGGACTGACTCAGTACCGGCGCGTTCTCACTGTGTTCGCCTATGCCGAATCCGCCGAGGAACCGGTTTGTTGCCCGCGCCAACTCGAAGACGGCCGCGAGAGCCCCGGCTGTGTTGAAGTCATCGTCCATCTCCGCCTGGAACTTGTCCCGAGCATTGCCGATGTTCCCGACGAAGGCTTTTCGTTCTTCGGTGGTCGCCGGGCGCGCCGCCCAGCCGGCGTCAGACTCGAGGGCCCTCTTGACCTCACGTACCGGAACAAGCAGGCGTTCATATGCCACGCGCGCTTCGTTGAGACGCTCTGTAGAGAACTCGAGCGGACTGCGATAGTGCGTCTGGAGCATCATCAGGCGGATGATCGGCGCATCGTACTCGACCAGCACGTCCTTGAGCAGCATGAAATTGCCGAGTGACTTGCTCATCTTCTCGGCGTTCACCTGGAGAAGTCCACCGTGAAGCCAGTAGCGTACGAATGGCTCGCCGGTGGCCGCCTCGGACTGCGCGACCTCGTTCTCGTGGTGCGGGAACACCAGATCGCTAGCTCCCCCGTGGATGTCGAAGGTCACACCAAGCTCCCTCTCGGACATCACCGAACACTCCAGATGCCAACCTGGCCTGCCCTCTCCCCAAGGCGATGGCCAATGCGGTTCACCGGGCTTCGCGGTCTTCCACAGAGCGAAATCCAACGGGTCATGCTTGCGCTCGTCCACATCCACGCGTGCGCCCGACTCCAGGTCCTCGATGTCACGCCCTGACAGCTTTCCGTAGCCGGGGAAGGAGCGGACCGAGAAGTAGACGTCCCCCTCGACAACGTAGGCGTGGCCACGATCGATGAGGCGTTGCACCATGTCGATCATCTCGGTGATCGTCTCGGTCGCCTTGGGCTGCACAGTCGGGGGGAGAATGCCGAGATCGGCCATCGCCTTCTGGAACGCGACTGTGTACTCGTGGGCGACCTCTGTGGCCGAACGACCCTCCTCATTCGCGCGGTTGATTATCTTGTCGTCGACATCGGTGATGTTCTGGACGAAGCGGACGTCATATCCCCGAAACGTCAGGTACCTGCGAATGACGTCAAACGACAGGAACGTCCTTGCATTCCCGATGTGAATGTGGTTGTAGACGGTGGGCCCGCACACATACATCGCGACTTTGCCCGGATCGCGCGTCAGGAAATCCTCTTTGGCTCGCGCCATCGTGTTGTATGCACGCACGCTCATTCCGCTCTTCTCCGTCTCTCGCAACCGACGTCGTCGGCCCGTTTCTCAATCGTCTCTAGGCCTCGTCTTCGGCTGGAAGCTCCTTGCCACTCCGCTCGCTGATTGCGGCCTCGTCCTGCAGCACGCGCGCCTCCAAAACGTCTATGCGTCGCTGTAGCTGGCGGAACATCTCTACAACCGGGTCGGGAAGGTCCTCGTGGTGCAGGTCGACGGTTTCTACACGCTGACCCTCTCGCACGACAACTCGCCCGGGTATGCCGACGACCGTGCAGTTGGGAGGCACATTCCTGATGACAACAGCCCCGCCTCCGACCTTGGAACCGCGGCCAATCGTGATGTCGCCGAGTACAGTTGATCCGACGCCGACCACCACATGATCCTCGAGGGTGGGGTGGCGCTTGCCCTTTTCCTTCCCGGTTCCGCCAAGAGTGACGCCCTGGTAGACGGTCACGTCATCGTGAATGATCGTCGTTTCTCCGACAACGACTCCCATCCCATGATCGATGAAGAAGCGACGACCGATGGTTGCTCCGGGGTGAATCTCAACACCCGTGAAGAACCGGGCGACCTGGCTGGACCACCGCGCCAGACCCCTGCGACCGTGTGCCCAGAGCCAGTGATCGACACGGTGAGCCCACAAAGCGTGAAGCCCGGGGTAGTTGACGACCACGTTCAGCGTGGATGTCGCAGCCGGGTCCCGTTCTTTGACGGTCCGTATGTCCTCTCTCATGAGATTGAACATGCAAGAATCCTCTGTGATCACGGAACGGCGGTGCCAGGAGGCAGCCGAACACGCCCTCCTGGATTCTGTCACATCATCGCCGAGTCGATGGCACGACTCAAGCGAGAGGCCCCGTCGCACACGACTCCGATGTTCGGTATGCCCTCGGAACGGGAGCGAACCTAGGGCGGTGGGTCACGCGACCACGCGCTCGAGCAAGACGACCGCGTAGGCGGCGATACCCTCGCCGCGACCCATTGCCCCAAGACCTTCAGTCGTCGTGGCCTTGATGCCAACGAACTCGATGTCTACTCCGAGCGCCCCGGCCACGGTCGATCGCATTGCGTCGCGATGAGGCGAGATCATGGGCGCCTCCAGGACCAGGACGCAGTCAGCATCGACGAGCGTCCACCCCTCTGCAGCCATGCGCGAAGCGACAATGCGGAGAAGTCCGATGCTGGAAGCGCCGGCAAATGACGAATCGGTGTCCGGGAAGAGCTCGCCAATGTCTCCGACCCTCATCGCAGACAGAATCGCGTCCATCAGGGCATGAACAAGAACGTCCGCGTCCGAATGTCCCGCAAGCCCCTTCGGAAAGGGAAACTCGACCCCGCCAAGAACGAGAACCCTTCCGTCCACGAATGCATGCACGTCATAGCCCATGCCAACGCGAATGGAGCTCACGGTGCCACCCCCCGCCTCGATGCCAGAATCGCTTCCACGAGACCCACGTCTGACTCTACAGTCACCTTGATGTTCTCGCGCGGACCCTCAAACACAGCGACCCGTTCGCCGAGCGCCTCCACGAAAGAAGCGTCGTCCGTGCCGACGAAGCCTGATGCTCGAGCAGCATCGTACGCTGCGAGCAAGACGTCCGTGCGAAAGACCTGCGGTGTCTGGGCAACCCAGAACCTCCCGCGATCGGGCGTGACGGTGACGAACCCATCGGCGTCGATCACCTTGAGCGTGTCATAGGATGGATGGCCGACGACGAGCCCCGCGATATCTGCCGGTCCCTCCGCGATGGCTGTCACAACGTCGTCGATCACGCGACTCGTGATGAGAGGACGCGCGCCATCGTGCACGGCAGTGAAGAGCTCTCCTTCAACGAACGACAGGCCTGCCGCCACTGATTCGGGGCGCGTGATTCCTCCCGACGCGACCACGAGCGGCTTGGTGGGTCTGACGGAATGAACGACGGCACGGTTGTACTCGTCCACGCGATCGGGATGACACACGAGAACGATTCGCCGTACCGAACGCGCTCGTTCGAAGGCTCGTACGGTGTGGGCGAGCAATGGCTCGCCAAGGACCGGAAGCATCTGTTTTCCGCCCGGGAACCCGATTCGCTCGCCGGTTCCGCCGGCAACGACGACGGCAACAGCGCATGCTTCAGCAGAGCTAACCATCACCGATGTCCCCGAGAGCACCGACGAGTCGTGCGAAGATCATGCGTCCTGCCGAAGTCTGGAGGACGGACGTGACCTCGGTGTCGATCTCGTCGCCGATGTGTGAACGGCCTTCCTGCACGACCACCATCGTTCCGTCATCGAGATAGCCAACCCCTTGCCCGGTCTCCTTGCCTTCACGTACGACCCTGAGGCGCAGACCCTCACCGGGAAGGAACGCCGGCTTCAGCGCTGTCGCGATCTCGTTGAGGTTGACTACCGAGACTCCACGTACATTGGCGACCTTCGTCAAGTTGTAGTCGACCGTAACGATGGTCGCCTGCGCATCCTGGGCAAGTCGCAGAAGTTTCGCATCTACATCTGCCGTGTCCACGTAGTCGGTCTCAAACACCGTGATGCGCTCATCCTCTGGGACGCGCGCAAGCAGATCCAGACCGCGCCTGCCTCTCGCCCGTTTCACGTCATCAGCCGAGTCGGCCAGGGTCTGCAGCTCAGATAGCACGAAGCGCGGAACCCGCACCTCGCCCTCAAGCACCCCGAGGTGGACGAGGTCAAGGAAGCGTGCATCAATCACGGCACTCGTGTCGAGCAACTTCACGGAAAGCGCAGCCGTTCCCGTCGACGTCTCGCCTCCCCCGTCCAGCTTCGGAAAAGACCTGGCGATATCGTCGCGCTTCAGGACGGCAACACGGAGTCCTACGTAGCCTGCCATCGCGTAGAGAACGGACGACGCCAGGATGGACAGCCACAGGGGTTCGAGTCGCCCAAGAGGCTGGGACACCAGCCAGGCAATCAGGAATCCACCGATCAGGCCGATGCTTCCGAGGACTATGTCGACGGGAGACAGGTCGCGGAGGTGATCCTCCAGCTTCCCATACCAAGAGGCGAACTCGCGGCCAATTATCCCACCAAGAACGTATCCGATCGACCAGCCAAGAAGAACGAAGATGAGGATGACGAGATACTCAGGAAAGCCGGTCTCGCTCGTCCAGTCGGTGAGATCAGTGACCGCAAGTCCGCCCAACACGCCCGCCGTAATGAATACGAAGCGAGTGATTAGGACGATCATGTCTACTCAGGCCCCGAGTCGGCGCCCTCACCTCCTACTCTGTTCCAGGAGGTCAAGTGGTATTCAACCAAACAATTCTAGCACAGCGGATTCGTTGACACTCAGCCTAGAGCCCGTTCCTTCGCCCTAGAAAGGCCCTCGGCGATGGCGGCTGCTCTCCGCGATCCCACACCGTCTACGTCGTCGAGTTCATCCTCAGAGGCCGTAACGAGAGCACTCAGCGTGCCGAACCTCTCGACTATCCTGTTCACCACGCTAGCGGGCAGTGCCGGAATGCGCCGAAGAACTCGGTAGCCGCGCGGTCGGACATGATCCTCTGCGGTCTGCTGATCACTCGATGTGCCGAGCACGCCCGAGATCACCGACGGCTCGAGGAACTGCTCCGGCGGAAGTCCCGCAATTTGCGTGCGCGCGGTCGTGGCCTTCCGAGGTCCCGGATCCGAACCGTAGTCCCGCAGAAGCAGTGTGTAGTCGTCGTCAACCCCGGCGGTGAGCTCTTCGGCTTGCATTCTGATCAGGCGGCCCTCGGTACCCAACTCGTCGATGTAGCGCGTGACCTCACTGGCGATGCGTCGCACCATCTCGAATCGGCTGATGGTCTCCACGATGTCCCCGAGAGTCGCGACATCATCGAACTCAAGGGTGGTGAGTCGCTCCAGCGCCTCGTCAAGCCCGCTTCGGTATCGCTGCAGCGTCTGCAGAGCCTGGTTCGCCTTCGCCAGAAGAACGTCGATGTCTTCGAGGATGACGCGTTGCCCGTCCAGATACAGGCTGACGACATCGCGCCTCTGCGAGATCGAGATCACGAGTGCCTCAGTCTGACGGCTCACGCGTTCAGCCGTGCGGTGTCGCATCCCGGTCTCGTTCGTTGGCAGCCCCGGGTCGGGAACGAGATGGACGTTGGCGCGCCTAATGCGCTCGCATTCGCTGTCCAAGATGATTGCGCCATCCATCTTCGCAAGCTCAAATAGGCGTTGCGGAGTGAAGGGCGTATCGATCTCGAATCCGCCATTGCACAGCGACTCGACCGCCTTCTGATCGCCAATGGCGATCAGGGCACCGGTACGAGCGGAGATGATGAAGTCCAGCCCCTCGCGCAGAGGTGTTCCCGGCGCTACCTTGCGCAGCTCCTGACGAAGCGCATCTTCGGACGAAGCCCCCACCCTGCCTCCCCTCCTCGCAAACAGCTGCCCGACCTCTCGATTCTGCCACAAACAGCAGGTTCGAGGCTAAGCCCGCCCGACGGTCTATCGATCCTTGCCGCTGGCGACGGCAAGACCGAGCCGCTCAAGCGCCTCCTCAACGGAGGCCACCGCAGTATGCGAAGCGCCCTCAACCACGGGCGTCCCCGGCGGCAGCGACGACAGCACTCGGGTCAGCCCTTGTCGCGACGCCTCTCGGATGCGCGACGCGGTGTGACTCACGGGCCTGATACGCCCGGTGAGACCGACTTCGCCAAACGCGGCGACTTCAAGGCCGATCGCCTTGTCCCGCAGCGTGGAAGCCAACGCGAGCGCGAGGGGAAGATCGACAGCTGGTTCTGCGACACGCACGCCGCCAGCAATCGACACGTACACGTCCAGACTGCCGAAGGAGAGGCCTGCCCTCCGCTCAAGAACCGCAAGCACCTGCAAGAGTCGCGCGGATTCTACTCCGGTTGTGACGCGCCGTGGCACCGGGGTGAATGACGGCGTCACAAGCGCCTGGAGCTCAACGAGAAGTGGTCGTGATCCCTCCATCGCCGGCATGACTACCGAGCCGGTGAGAGCCTCCTGCCGCTGACCCAGGAAGACTCCGGACGGATCAGAGACACCAGCCAGTCCCCCCTCGCCCATCTCGAACACACCGATCTCTGAGACAGACCCGAACCGGTTCTTGACCGCACGGACTATGCGGAAAGCGTGGTCCCGGTCGCCCTCGAAGTACAACACCGAATCGACCATGTGCTCGAGGACGCGCGGGCCGGCAATGGTGCCGTCCTTTGTCACGTGTCCAACGACAACCGTCGGCAGACCAGTCTCCTTCGCGATCCTCATGAACCGGGCGGCGCACGCGCGCACCTGGCTAACGCTCCCGGGAGCCGCATCGAGAGCGGGGTCGTATGCAGTCTGAATGGAGTCGATCACGAGAAGACCCGGGCGGCGCTCGCGTACGGCGTGCTCAACCGCCTCGACGTCGACCTCGGGCATGAGCTCAAGCCCGTCGCCCTTGATGCCAAGCCGTCGCGCACGCATTCCGACCTGAGATGTGGATTCCTCGCCGCACACGTAGAGCACGGACGTCCCATTTCGCGCCACGCCGTCGGAGACCTGGAGGAGCAGTGTCGACTTGCCGATTCCAGGTTCGCCTCCGAGTAGGACAAGTGAGCCAGGAACCAGGCCACCTCCGAGCACACGATCAAACTCCGGTGTGCCCGTGGGGATGCGAAGGGCATCTTCGGCGGTAGCCTCGGAGAGTGGGACAGGTCTACTGGCCGAGAGCCGAGAGACGCTCGGGCCGTTCCTCTCTGAGCGCTCCATCTCCTCGACGTAGGTGCCGAACTCGCCACACTCCGGACAGCGTCCCAGCCACTTGGGCGCCGAAGCGCCGCACTGTTGACAGCGCCATACAGTGCGGACTTTGGGAGACATGCTACTCGCCAGCTGCTCCTCCGGCAGCCGTGCCTCCACTCGCGCGGGATCGGCGCGGCGGCACGGACGGGCTGGTGCCCTTCGCTTGTGCCGTCGCCGGGACGTTCACCGTCCCTTCCCCTTTGCGAAACGCCGGGACGCCACCGTCGATGTAGACCTCGATGACGTCACCCGCTTGCCAGTTTCCGGCCAGGATCTGCTCCGACAGCGGATCCTCGACAAGGCGCTGGATCGCGCGGCGCAGCGGTCGTGCGCCAAGAGCCGGATCGAAACCCTCTTTCGCCAGCATGTCGCGCGCGTCCTCGGCGAGACTGATGCCCATCTCGTGAGCGTACAACTGCTCCCGCAGACGCGAGATCATCAAGTCGACGATCGACTTGATCTCGTCGGACTTCAAGTCGTGGAACACGATGGCCTCATCGACCCGGTTGAGGAACTCGGGTCGGAACATCTTCTTGAGCTCACCCGTGACACGCTCTTTGAGGACGTCGTAGGACAGACCGTCGTTGGACTCCGTAGTGAAACCTAGGGACTGACCCTTGACGATGTCTCGCGCCCCGAGGTTGCTCGTCATGATCAGGATGCTGTTCTTGAAATCGACCTTGCGACCCTGAGCATCGGTGAGTCGACCCTCCTCGAGAATCTGAAGGAGGACGTTGAATACGTCAGGGTGCGCTTTCTCGATCTCATCAAACAGAACCACCGAGTAGGGCTTGCGTCGAACTGCCTCCGTGAGCTGCCCACCGTCATCGAAGCCGACGTAACCGGGGGGCGAGCCGATGAGTCGCGAAACCGTGTGCTTCTCCATGTACTCGGACATATCGAGCTGGATCAGCGCCTCCTCAGTACCGAACAGGAACGAGGCGAGAGCCTTGGCGAGTTCGGTCTTCCCGACGCCAGATGGCCCCAGGAACATGAACGACCCAGCCGGACGTTTCGGGTCCTTCAGGCCCGCGCGGGACCGACGTATGGCCTTGGCGACCGCCGTGACCGCCTCGTCCTGACCGACGATTCGTTCGTGAATGCTCGTTTCCATCCTGAGCAGCTTCTCGGTCTCTTCTTCTGTCAGGGATGTCACCGGGACGCCAGTCCACATCGACACGATATCCGCAATCTCGTGGGCGGTTACCTCGACCACTCGCCGATTGTCCGGCTTCAACCACTCCTCTTCCATGGCCCGCTTCTCGGCGAGGATATGCTTCTCGTCGTCGCGCAGCGAGGCAGCCTTCTCGAACTCCTGCGCCTCAATTGCAGCTTCCTTCTCGGCACGCACGCGTCGCAGGCGGTCTTCAACTTCCTTGACGCCCGGAGGGGCGGTCATCATCTTGATGCGCATCTTGGAGCCGGCCTCGTCAATCAAGTCGATTGCCTTGTCGGGCAAGAAGCGATCGGAGATGTAGCGGTCAGCAAGAGTCGCAGCCGCGAACAGCGCTTCATCGGTGATTGAGACGCGGTGATGGGCCTCGTATCGGTCCCTGAGCCCCCGCAGAATCTCGATGGTCTCTTCGACGCTCGGCTCGCCAACCAGAATAGGCTGGAATCTGCGCTCGAGTGCCGCATCTTTCTCGACGTACTTGCGATATTCATCGAGAGTGGTGGCGCCGATGGTCTGGAGTTCACCTCTCGCAAGCGCGGGCTTGATGATGGATGCGGCATCGATCGCGCCTTCTGCGGCCCCGGCTCCCACGAGCGTGTGCATCTCGTCCACGAACAGGATCACGTCTCCCCGCTCGCGGATCTCCTTCATGACCTTCTTCAGCCTATCCTCGAACTCGCCTCGATACTTCGACCCAGCTACGAGAGCCGCCAGGTCGAGCGTGTAGAGCTGCTTGCCCTTGATCGTCTCGGGCACCTCATCGGATGCTATGGACTGGGCAAGCCCTTCAGCCACCGCAGTCTTGCCCACGCCGGGTTCGCCAATGAGGACGGGGTTGTTCTTCGTACGGCGCGACAGGATCTGCATGACTCGCTCGATCTCGACAGAGCGGCCAATCACGGGGTCGAGTTTGCCATCGGTGGCGGCACGCGTCAGATTCCGGCCGAACTCATCGAGCAGTGAGCCGCCGCTGCGGCCTCTCTCCTCCGTCGCCTCGCCCTGCTTGCCGTAGTGCCCGGAGAGGAGCTGGATGACCGCTGAACGCACCTTCTCTAGGTCTGCGCCAAGGTTGAGCAAGACCTGCGCGGCAACACCCTCGCCCTCGCGAATCAGCCCGAGGAGAATGTGTTCCGTGCCGATGTAGTTGTGGCCGAGCTGTAGGGCTTCGCGTAGGGAGAGCTCGAGCACCTTCTTCGCGCGAGGCGTGAAGGGGATGTGTCCCGTGGGCACGAACGTCCCCCGGCCAATCAGCTCCTCGACTTGCGAGTGAACATCCTCCAGCGAGATGCTGAGCGACTCGAGCGCCTTCGCAGCTATGCCATCTTGCTCGCGAATCAACCCGAGCAGAAGATGCTCGGTGCCGATGTAGTTCTGGTTCAGCATGCGCGCCTCTTCTTGGGCGTAGACGACGACCCTGCGCGCCTTCTCAGTGAATCGCTCGAACATGATGGTGCACCCCTTGTATCGATGCCGTCTGGGGATCCCAGCACGGATTGACAGCCCGTCACCAAGTATACCCGCCCGCGATGACACTCGGAGCGGCCGCCGCTAGACTGAGCAAGCCGAGTGCCAGGCAACTCGCCGGCCGGGGCTCATCCCCCCCTGATCCTCCGCGGCCACAGACTCCTAGTGTTCAGGGCGCATGTGCGGGAAGAGCAACACGTCGCGTATGGACGCGCTGTCCGTCAGAAGCATGACGAAGCGGTCGATGCCAAGCCCAAAGCCTCCTGCGGGAGGCATGCCGTACTCCTGCGCCCGCAAGTAGTCCTCATCCACCCACATCGCCTCGACATCCCCTGCCGCCTTTGCCGAAGCCTGCTCCTCGAAGCGCGCTCTCTGATCGACTGGATCAACGAGTTCTGAGAACGCGTTGGCAAACTCGCGGCCGGTGATAATGAGCTCGAAGCGGTCCGTGACTTGCGGATCCGCGTCGTTGCGCCTGGCAAGAGGAGATGTCTCCGCGGGGTAGTGTGTAACGAAGGTCGGCTGCACGAGGGTATGCTCTACGAGCTTCTCGAACAGTTCGTTGAGCATCTTGCCCGCGCCCCATGTGGATTCACAGGCAATCTCATGCTCCTGGCAGAGATCCGCAAGATGACCACGGTCCGTGTTGACGGTGACCTCTTCGGCAAGGGCCTGTGAAACCAGGTCAGCCATGGTGGCCTGCTTCCAGGGCGCGGAGAGCGACAGCTTGGTGCCCTGATACTCGACATCGAGCGTTCCGAGCACATCGAGCGCCACGCCGGAGACGAGCGACTCCACAAGCTCGCGCATCGAGTCCATGTTCCCGTAGGCCTGGTAGCCCTCCAACATGGTGAACTCGGGGTTGTGCCGCGGCGACATGCCCTCGTTCCGAAAGCTGCGGTTGATCTCGAAGACGCGGTCGAACCCACCGACGAGCAACCGCTTGAGGTACAGCTCCGGCGCGATTCGGAGATACAGGTCCATATCGAGGGAGTTGTGGTGGGTGACAAACGGTCTGGCGGTCGCCCCTCCCGGTATCGGGTGCAACATCGGCGTCTCGACCTCAAGGAATCCACGCGATTCCATGAAGCGCCGTATGGCCGAGACGATCCGGAAGCGCATCTCGAACACACTCCGAACATCGGGATTGGCTATGAGGTCGACGTAGCGCTGACGGTAGCGAGTCTCGGTGTCGGTGAGTCCGTGGAACTTCTCGGGTAGAGGGCGAAGTGATTTGGATAGCAGGGTCACCTCGGTGGGGACTACCGAGAGCTCGCCGCGGCGGGTGCGCAGCACCTTCCCGCATGCACCGACCCAGTCCCCCACGTCGTGTTCCGCAGCACTGGCAAAACCGTCCTCCCCCAGCACATTCATTCTGCAGAACAACTGGAGGTCCCCTGAAGCGTCTCGGATCACCAGGAACAGCGCCTTGCCCTGGTCGCGCCTGGCGACGATGCGACCAGCGACGAACACGACATCCTCTGTCTCGTCTCCGGGCTCAAGGCTCTCATAGCGCAGGGAAAGATCCGCTGCTCGCGCATCGGGATCGAATCGCTCCTTGTAGGGTTCCGTACCAGCCCGTCTCAGAGCGTCGAGCTTCGCGCGCCGAATGATGAACTGATCGTCCGAACCGGACGGGAGCCCGCTGACTAGTTCGTCGGCGTCTGCCATTTGGCTAGCGGGTGATCTTCAGGACACAGTAGTCGATGACCCGACCGGAAGGCGTGGTGACCGCGACCTTGGAACCTTTCTTGGCTCCGATGATCGCCTGACCTACCGGCGACTCGTTCGAGATACGATCGCGGGCGGGGTCGGCCTCGGCGGATCCGACGATCTGGTACTTGTGCACCGTGCCCGTCTCCGCGTCCTCGAGCTCCACCTTGCATCCCAGTGTGACCTTGTCGCTCTTCTTCGGCGATTCGATGATCGTAGCGTTTGCCAGGATCACGTTGATCTCCGCGATGCGACTCTCGACCCAAGCCTGTTCGTTCTTGGCATCGTCGTACTCCGAGTTCTCGGAGATATCGCCGAACTCCTTGGCTTCCTTGATGCGTTCGCCGACCTCGCGCCGTCGTACAGTTTCAAGGTTGTGCAACTCTTCTTCTAGCCGGGTCTGCCCTTCACGCGTGAGCGCGATCTCCTTGTGCATGTCTTCGACTCCTAAGCCGCCCGCCCGAACGCACGAGCCATCTCGCGCACTACGGGCTGCCCGGTCCGAGACCGGCAGCCCGTCAGAATGTCCCCGAAAGTATAGCGAAACATCGTGCATGCACAAGTGCTTTCGGCGGGGCACTCATTTGGTCGGTGCGCCACGCCGGTGATACTAGTCCTCCTCGGAGGAGTCCTTCGACTCAGATTCGGCCTTCTTGGCCTCCGATTTCGAGGACTCCGAGTCATCCTCATTCTCCTCGTCAAACTTGCCCTCAACGCCTTCGCGAATCGAGCGAACCGTCTTGCCCAGCGACTTGCCGAGTTGCGGCAGACGCTTCGGACCGAACAGCAAAAGAACCACGAGCAGAATCAGGAGCAGCTCGGGGAACCCAACCCCAGGAAGAAACGGAATAGCAGCCATCACGCCTCCAGACGAAGTCCCAAACAGATACTCCTAGCTGACGCAACTGCCAGCGGGAAACACTTTGCGTAGCGTACCACCACTGTCACGCACGCGCCACGCTCTCGGTACGGGATAGATAGTAGAGCGTATGGAGAAGCTCGCGCACGGGATCGGTGTTGTGTAGTGTCACGTCGTCCGTGACCCGCACCATCGTGGGTGTGTAGTTGAGAATGACCCTGATGCCCGAGGCACACATCATATCGGACACGGTCTGCGCAGCCTCAGGTGGGACCGCAATCACGCCAATACGGATGTTCTGGTCACGCACGATGCGCGGCATTGCCTCCACGTCCTGCACGATTATGTCGCCGATACGTGTGCCGATCTTGCTCGGACTGTTGTCGAATATCGCGGAGACAACGAATCCGCGAGCCCTGAGTCCGTTGTAGTCCGCAATCGCCGCGCCGAGATGCCCCGCGCCAACGAGGACAAGGCGGTGCGTGTGATCCGAGCCGAGTATCCGCTGGATGCGATCTATGAGGGACACGATCTCGTATCCGACGCCACGTTTTCCGAACGAGCCGAAATGGGTGAGGTCACGACGTATCTGCGCCGGATTGATGTCCGTGAGATCTCCGAGCTTCGCCGAGGACGCCGTGTAGCAACCGTCCTGACGCAGCTGGATTAGCACGCTCAGATACGTGGGAAGGCGCTCAATGACGCCTTCAGGAATCCGGTCATTCTCGGAAGTGGACACGTTGCTCCAGAATATCGCCCTGTCCCAGTATAGTAACAATAGTTACAAACGGTAACAAGGAGGATCCGCCTGCAAATCGAGCGGAGTCTCCTAGCCGAATTGACCATCTGAGCGCAGACGTGCGAGGACATCACTCCTCGTGACGATTCCCGATACCCGCCCTTCACTTACGACAAGAAGTGCACCCGGCTCGTCTGCGACGAGTCTCTCGAGGACGGAATCGGCCGACTCATCGGCACCGACAATCAGGAGCTGAAGGTTCTTCTCGGCAGCATCCTCTGCAGTGCGTTGAGACCACAACTCGCGCGGAACGGCCTTCGCGCCCGCAAGGGAAATGAGACCCACTACTCGGCCGTCAGACACCACGGGATACCTGCTGTGAAGTCCGCCAAGGAAGTACCCGTGCGCCAGCTCTTCGAGGCTAAGATCGCCCGGCACGACCACCGGCGAAGGCGTCATTATGTCCCCCACGCGTACGGCACCCATCCGCGCTTTGGCGAGTTGCTGACGGTACGACGTGTCCGCGAGTACTGCGAGGAACCACCCGACGAGCCCGAACCAGATGAAGCTGGCACCGTAGCTCAGCACGCCGAACACCGAGGTGGCAACCATGCCATAGCCGATGAGCTGACCCACTCTACTCGCCCAGAGCGTCGCCTTGAGGAGATCGCCCGTGGCTTTCCACAAAATCGCGCGCAGAACGCGCCCGCCGTCGAGCGGAAAGCCCGGGAGTAGGTTGAAGACCGCCACCGCTAGGTTGATCATCGCGAGGTACTGCGTTGGCCCCCACAGCACGGCGCTGGCTCCGACCGCTCGCGCCGCCGTATATGTCAGGAAGAACGCGGCTGCCAGAACAAGACTCATTCCCGGTCCGGCCACTGCCATGAGGAACTCTTTGCCGGGGCCGTGCGGCTCTTCGGCCATCTCCGCAACTCCGCCGAACAGGAAGAGTGTCACACGATTGATGCGGATGCCGCCCGCTCTGGCAACAACCGAGTGACTCATTTCGTGCGCTACGACGGACAGGAAGAACAGCAGGGCGGTGAACACGCCGACCAGCAGGGAGAGACCTGCAGACCAGCCGAACTGTCCCGGGAAGTAGTCGAACGACAGCGACGCGGCGACAAGGACGAAGATGGCCAGCCACGACGCGTTGACCTCGACCGGAATTCCGAGGATCTTCCCTATGCGCAACGACGGCATCCCGAACAAGACGGGCGCCCCTTCTACTGGTGAAGAGAATCTAGAACTGTGCCCCGTCCAGAGCGCTGCTGCATGCGCAATCTCTCTTCTTCGGGAGGTTGGGGATCATCTCGAAGAGAAGCTGCTTCACTTTGGCGTTGTTCTCATTGAACACGCGGACGACCTCATCGTTCGTTACAGGCGGCATGTCCTCGGTGCCGACGTCGTAGTCGGTGATGAGCGAGATATTGCAGTAGCAGATCTCCAGTTCGCGTGCCAGATAGCACTCCGGATACTGGGTCATGTTGATGACTTCCCAACCCTGTGAGGCGAACCACTTCGATTCCGAACGGGTCGAGAATCGCGGCCCCTGGATGACAACCACCGTGCCACTCGGATGGACCGTTATGCCGATTCGCTCGGCAGCGGCGATCGCCGTCTCACGCATAGTTTCACAGTAGGGGTCCGCGGAAGAGACATGCGTCGTGGTCGGGCCATCGTAGAAGGTGTCCTTTCGTCCGGACGTACGATCCACGAACTGATCGCAGATGACGAAGTCGCCGGGCGCAACGCTCTTCTGGAGGGAGCCACATGCATTTGGCCCGATGATTCGTTCCACACCGAGCATCTTCATCGCGTACACGTTGGCGCGGTAGTTGATCATGTGAGGCGGGTACTGATGGTCCTTCCCGTGGCGAGGTAGAAACGCAACGGGACAACCGCCGATCTCACCGTACATCACTGGAGATGACGGTGCGCCGTAGGGGGTATCGACCTTGAACTCACGAGGATCATCGATGAGTTCATAGAAGCCGCTTCCACCGAACACGCCTATCTCAGCCTGGGGATGCTGCATGCTCTCACTCCTTGGCACGGGGTATCGTCGAGGATGATTCTAGAGCATTCCCCTAAACACACCGATGCCACGCGCACGCTACGCTGAGATACTCACGTACTGATCGTCCTCACTGGATGGAACCCTTCTGGCGGCCTCTGCGGACGCCGGGGCGAAGAGTGGCCGCTTGAATAGGTTCTGGGCATCCGTCCATCGCTCATCGGCCGCCGTGGCCGCGCCAAGGAGAGCGGAGAACCCGGTGACCTTCGCATCCATGTTGTCAGCGTGATGCAGCAAGAGTGCCTCGAGAGTCGATGGGCGCTTCGGAGCACCCCACTCCAGCTCACCATGGTGAGACAAGATCGCATGCGAGAGCCGCAAGAGCAGTTGTTGGGGGAAGTCCGGAACCCGAGATAGCACACACTCTCTAACGCGCTGCTCACCCAGGACGACATGCCCCAGGAGCCGACCGGCGTCGGAGTACTCGATCGTTGTCGACCATGAGTACTCATCGACCTTGCCCACATCATGCAGCAGCGCGGCGGACACGAGAAGATCTCGATCGACGTCGGGATACAGGGCGGCTGCACTAGCACATATTGCTGCAACCGAGACGGTGTGTTCGAGCAAACCACCGAGATACGCATGATGGTATGACTGGGCGCCGGGGCACTGCTCAAACCGGACTCGGAACCCCTGGTCGCCGAAGACCGCCGAGAGGACGCTTCTCAGCCGGCGATCGGAGACAGACGTGATCAGTGCCTTCATTCGGCGCTTGAGCTCCGAGGGGTCCTGCTCCCCGGCCAACATCAGATCTCCCGCGTGGTAGGAGTCCTCAGGGGCGATGTGCTTGAGCGAAACCCTGCTCTGGCCTCTGTAGCGGGTCACGACGCCCTGAGCACGAACGACCGCCCCCACCGGAACGGCGATTTCAGAAGCGGATGGCTTGAATAGCACGCCACGTATCCGGCCCGACCGGTCTGTCATTTCCAGAACAACATAGGCGTCGCCATTCCGGGACGTGCGAATCTCGCGCGACGAGATCGCGAAGAGATCGTCAATTGCCTGGCCGATCGCGAGTTCGCGTGCCCACTGCTTCTTCATCGCTCACCTTCCGAAGTCTGTTCTCGCTTCGAACATACTCCGGGGGTCTGACAGGAGACGTGGCTACTCGATCGGCCTGACTCTGGCAGTTGCTCCCGGCTCGAGGCCATAGCGATCTGATGCTCTCTCCATACGAACACTCAGAGTCAGCCAACCCGATGAGTCGACCATTGCGACGGGCTCACCTGGCTCAACGTCGGAGAACGTGTCGCCGAAGGGCACGTCGACGACGACGTGGCCGAATGCAATCTCCAGACGATTCGCGCGTAGTCCGAGCCGGTCTATCTCCTCCGTGTCGATTCCGAGCCTCACAGACCCGAATCGGTCTATGTCGACCACCTCTGCCTTGACAGCCAAGCCGTCACTCGCGCAGGGGCCGAAGGGCGCGGGGGTCAGAGCATCAGAATCCAGTGGATGGCCAAGGGACGAGGGTTGCACACCGCAGGCCAACGCAGCGGCCGCTGGAGCCATGACATCCCTCGCGTGGAAGGTCGCTAGCGGCGCACGAAAGTCGATCTTCTCAGAGTCAATGGAGAATGCGCTCTCGATTCCACCGGCACGACGCGCAGCCGCCATCAGAACGCCGTTGTCTGGTCCCACCAGGCGCGTTCCTGCAGCGCATACGAGACACAAGTCTGCACGCCCGCCGCCTACTCCCGGATCCACGACCACGAGATGAATGGCCTCCGGCAACTGATACACACCCGCCGCGGCAATGGCGGCGCCCTTGCGTATATCGAACGCTGGAATCTGGTGGGAGAGATTCACGATTCTTGCCTGAGGACAGGCTTGATGGATGACCGCGTGACAGACCCCCACCCACGTGTCCTCCAGCCCGAAGTCCGAGCTGAAGCAGATGATGTTCTGCATCTCACCCCCAGGAATTGGCCCGTGACATCCTGGGTCATCACTATACGCCCTCGTCCTCGCCAGGCCGCTGGTCTACTATGGAACCGCACCCGTACCGTGGGGATGTCTGTGATTCACAGAACTGCAATGCGCGTGAGATCAGCCACTCTCGCAGCGATCACACTGTCGCTGATGCTGCTCATCGCCGTAGGGGGCTGCCGAGGTGACCAGTTCGTCTACCTCACTGCGGGACGCGACTACACACTTGAGAACGTGACGTCCCTGGCCACTCTTGCGGAGAGCCCGTCATTCAAGGGCCGCCCTACGGCCGACGCAGAAGCGCTCAGGCACGACCAGCTCGTCGCACTTCGGAGCAAGGGCGACAAGGCCGCCGAACTCGCCACGCTACTCACAAGTGCTTTCCCCGACGAGAAGCGATCGGTGCCTTTCTTCGCCGAAGAGGCCACCGTCGCCGGTCAACGCGCCTGGGTTGTGGTAGAGGTTTGGGGCTCGGAGGGTGGCGCGCTCGACAGGACTCGCCTGTGGGTCTTCGACATGGAGACCGGCGTGGTGCTGCTCGCAACTTCCTCCAGGTAGTCCTAGGCAAGCGCGAGTTCGAGCTGGACGCTGACTGTGTCAAGTCCCTCCGGCGTTCCAGTGACTCTGTCCAGCTCAGCCATGCGAGCATCCTCATGGATTGATGCATGCACATACCGAGCCCTCAGCGAGTCCAGGCGCCGATCAGACGATTCGAAGCATGTATTCCGGATGACGCCCCAGAAATACGCGCGTGTCCGTGAGCGAATCCGGGGCGAAGTCGCCGAGTCGGTTGACTCGCGGAGACGCCTGGCGGTGATACGCGCGGCGTCGTTGGCGAGCCAGATCGGGACCCCGAGGCGAGATGCCTCGTCGATCAGCGCGTCGAAATACAGAGTCTGCGTGCGACCAGCAAGATCCAAGTTCATTCGGAATCACCCTCCAAAGCGAACGACTGTTCGCCTGGAAGGCTAGCACCCGGGTCTGACAGGAATCGGCCTACTTCGGAAACAGAACCGCGATCGAGTCGCGGTTGACTGCAAGATATGGCGTCTCGTAGAGCAAGTCACCGGACTGAGGGTCGAAGACTCTCGCATTCGTTATCGCGAAGAAGTCCTTGGCTTTCGAGTTCAGCGCATCCGTGAGCCGACTCCCCGCGAGAACGTACATTTCCCCCTCGACCCGATACACCCCGGTCGCGATGACCACCTGCACACGATCCTTGTTCGTGTAGACCATGGAGGCTTCCTCTCTCCCTGCATCTCACTATCGACTCTATCGCATGTACACCGCGGTGGATACTTTCACAACGACGAGACCTGCTGCACAACCGCTGTCGCTCCGACGAGCACCACCCGCAGAACAGCTGACAACCAGAGTTCGACCGCCGTGAGCGCCAGTGCGATGAGCATCGGTCCCCAGGCGTCGCGCAAGCGATGCGCACGGCGCTCAAAGGCCGGTATCAGACACGCGATGACGAGATTGACTGCCGAGAACGTCACAACGATGCAGACGGCCACCAGCAGCGGATAGGCGACACCCGTTTTCGGCAGGAGCCACCATACAACACCCCACGTTGCCGGGATAGCGAGCAGGAACAACGTAGCGTCGCGTCCCCCCTCGAGCGCCCGCCCTCGCCCCGGGTTGCTCCACAACTGAGAGTTCAGAAGCGGTACCGTCAACCCTCCTATCGCGAACCCCGCCGCAAGCCCGGTGGCAAGCCGGAGCGCGTTGTTGGTTTCCCGAATCCCCAAGTAGGAAGTGAGGCCATCGACGGCCATCAGTGCGATTCCTGCCAGCAGGACGGCGACCACTCGAGCGGGAGGGATCTCGGCCGAGCGGCGCGACCTCTCCAGGAAGGCGAGAATCATGAGTGCTACCGTGAAACCAACGTAGATGCCCGTGTCTCGAGCACACACGGGAACCTGAACTCCCCCGCCGAAGAACGAGCGCTCGGGCAGCTGATGGCACAGCCCCAGTCCCAGCCAGTGCAAGAGGTTCTCGAGCATCGCAAACCCCAGTCAGTCCGAACGAAAATGGAAGGCGGCAGACCGATTCACTCGGACTGCCGCCAGGATTTCCATGGTCGGGATGGCGGGATTCGAACCCACGACCTCTGCGTCCCGAACGCAGCGCTCTACCAAGCTGAGCCACATCCCGACGAGCGCCTATGATACACGGTCGCCCGTGCGCAGGCAAAGGGCTTGACCTGCGTTCTTGCAAGCATGGGGCCGACCCGACGAGCGGGCCGGCCCCATCACGCTATCCATATCTCCTACGCGCTAGTCGATGTACTTCGACGCTTCGCGAACGTGACAGTAGGAGCAGTACGTTTCCTCGTGACACTCGAAGCACGGAGCTGCGCCCGTGTCCTTCACCACGCGAGGATGATCGTTCACCCACGGCTTCTTCGCCGTCGACTCGGGATGGTGACACGAGTTGCAGAACGTCGCCGCATGACACGTATTGCATGTGGCTTTCTTCAGCTTCTTGTCGTTGAAGCCAGCCTTGTGTGTGTCCTTGTAGTCGTCGGCGTGAGGCATGTCAAGCCCGTGACAGCCACTGCAGAACTTGTTGTCGTTCGGCCCGTTCGCACCGTGACAGTAGAGACAGCTGTCAGGTTGATCGCCAAACGTGGCCGTGTGCACGGCCGGGATGTCAGCCTTGGCGCGCTTGGTCCAGCCGGACTTCTTGTGGGATGCCGGAACCACCTTGCGCGTCGTATGGCAATCGACACAGAAGTCCTGCTTGTGACACTTCTCAAGGCATCCGCCAGAGCCGCTGTCGTTGACGACACCGCCATGGACGGAGATCCACGCCTTGCTGGTGCTCGCTCCGACGTGGTGACAGTTGCTGCATACCTCCTTGAACTGGTGGCAGAACTGACACTGGGCTGCATCCTTCTTCCCGCTCTTCGAGTGGAAGCCGACGAAGTCGGTGGGATGCGGCATCTCGTACTCGTGGCAGCCCTTGCAGAACTTGGAGTTGGCGCCGCCATCGCCGTGACAGACTTCGCACGCCTGAATCTGCTTCTGGGCGTTCACAGCGTGCAGCGCCGACGGTGCGGCCTTCTCATTTGGAGGCTTGGAAACCGTCGTCTGGTTGTGCAGCCATGTCTTGCCCTTGTGAGACGTCGGAATCGGATTGAGCTTGGTGTGACAGTCCTGGCAGAACTTCATCTCGTGGCAAGCCTCAAGACACGCCGTGACGCCGTTCTGGCTCACGGCCTTGGCATGCTGAGTCTGCCAGACTTCCTTCTTGTCGTAGGTCCAACCACCAGACTTCTCGCCGTGGTGACAGCTCTCACAGAAGAATGTCTTTGCCGGCTGGTGACACAGCTCGCACTTCTCCGGCATCCGAATCGCGTCCTCGGGATGCTCCTTCTCAATGAAGGCGGTCGGGTGCGGCATCTCCATGCCGTGGCAGTTCGTGCAGAACGTGTCGAGGTGACACGTCGAGCAGTAGTTGATCTCACCAACGGCCGGAAGCAGCTCCGCCCACTCAGGAATCTCGTGGCTGCCGCCCTCTTCATCGGTATCGTGCGACTCCTCTTCGGCGGTTGCCTCACCCTCGGGCTCCGCAATCAAGGCCGGCTCGCCGGTTGCCTCTGTCGTCACGGGCGTGGCGGCCTCTTCGGCATAGGCCGAAGCGAGCCCCAAGGAACTGCTGGACGTGGCCTCTTCGGACTCGGAACCCTCTTCAGCCGGTTCCTCCGACTCGCCACCCTCGCCTTCGCCATGGCCGCCCTCGGCCTCAGCTACCGCCTCTTCAACACGCTTGATCTCCTCAAGCGCCATCTCGGCGTGTCCCGAAGGATAGAACGCCGTCTCGAAGTGGCTCGGGGGCTTGAGCTCGAAGTCGGCGGGATGGCAGGCGGCGCACGTTCCCGGCGCCATCGCGTCCTTCGCCAGACCGTGGCAGCGGAAGCAAGCCGTCATCGACATGAACACCGGATGTGGCTCGTTCGGCTCGCCCGTCTTCGGGTGCGTCAGCGTGAGCTCAAAGTCCTCAGGATGCGCCACTCGGTTGTGACACATCGTGCAGTGAACCTTGTTCTCCTCGTGAACCGCGTGATCGATGATGATGCCCGGACTCGGCGTGATCTCGCGGTTGGTCGAGTGGCATTGGGTGCACTGCTTCGATCCCATGTGATGGCCGTTCATAGCCAGGTGGGAGCCCTCATTCAGCGGCAGCTCGAATTTGTTCGTGGCCGTGAGGTAGAGCTCGCCAAGCGCGCCGGCCTTGTGAATCACGAACGTGATCGGGTCGGCATTCACTGGCATGTGACACGCCATGCATGAGACCTCGGAGTGAGAGGATCTGTCGTACGCGATGATTGTGTCGTCCTGCACCTTGTGACAGACATTGGCGCAGAACCAGTACGTCGAGGTCACCCCTAGTGCGACGATGACGAACGCGGCCAACCCCAGGACAAGAACACCTGTCCAGATGATGTACCGCGGCCGCCGGACCGGGTCTTTGAACCCGGCCAGGGAGATCTTCGGCATTCGCATCTCTCCTTGCTCATTCCGAGGCCGACACAGCCCACACGTGAAAGGCGGCACATGCCCGCCCATACTCGCCTACGATATAAGAACCCGCTCATACAGACAACGGGCCGAACAGCTCCTACACACATGGATTTCGCCGCTCGCGCTGTCATTCCTACGCGAAGGGGCTATGTTTTGTCGACAACGGACAGGATCACGGACAACTCGACCGGGGCATCCAGCGGGAGTGACAAGACTCCGACGGCCTCGCGCGCATGATGCCCGACGCCTGCGAACGCAGTCAGCAGCACCTCACTTGCACCGTCTATGACCGCCGGCTGGCGGGAGAACCCGCTCGAGGAGTTGACGTAGCCGACGAGCTTGAGCACCGCACAAACCCGATCCAGATCGCATACGGTCGCTGCCGCAGCGAGCGCATTGAGCGCTGCCTGACGGGCGCAGAGGAACGCCACGTCCTCGCTCACCGTTGCGCCGACAGATCCGGACGAGAGCAGCGAACCGTTCACGAACGGAAGTTGCCCCGACGTGAACACCAGCGAACCGGCCCGAGTCGCAGGGACATAGCGGCCCACGGCAGAAGGAGGAGGCGGCAACTCCCACCCGGCGGACAAGAGCCGCTGCGCGACCTCGCTCATCGCTAGGAGGTCAGGAGGTTGTCCGCAAGTCGATTCAGGTCCATGATCGCGGCGGATATCTGCCGAGACGTCTCTGCGGCCTGCTGGCTCACTTGAGCGACTTCCTTCATGGAGAGAACCACCTGATCGGAAGCGGTGCGCTGCTGTTGGGTGGCTATCGATATCTGCTTCGCAGCATCCGTCGTCTCCTCGACCTGATGCACGATCTTGTCGAGCGAGTCCGCCGTTCGCGAGGCGAGCAGCTTGCCTTCATCGACCTTCTTCGCCGCTCGCTCGGTGGACATGATGAGCTGAGACGTTGACGCCTGAATCTCCCGCACGACCCTGCCGATCTCCTGGGTCGATTCGGTTACCGAGTCCGCCAGCTTCCGTATCTCCTCGGCGACCACGGCGAAACCCTTGCCGGCCTCGCCTGCACGCGCTGCCTCGATCGCAGCGTTGAGGGCGAGGATCTTCGTCTGCTCGGCAATGTCATCGATAATCACGAGAACGCGGCCGATCTCCTGACTGCGCTCGCCGAGCGCGAGAATCCGATCGGACGCCTGCTGGGTGCTCTGTCTGATCTCCTCGATGCCCTCGGTGGTGTCCGCAACCGTCTGCATGCCGTCTTCAGCGCTGGCAAGGGTGCGCTCGGCAACCGAGACGACTGCCGTCGAGTTCTCGGCAATCTGCTTCGACGTCTGGGCGAGCTCCTCGACCGTTGCGGACGTCTGAGTGACCGCCGCGGCCTGCTCCGCCGCTCCGGAGGCCTGCTCTTCTGTCGCGGCGAGTACCTCCGATGTAAGTGCCCTCATGTCGTTGTTGATCGCACGGGCACTCGTAAGGAGGCTGTGTAGGCGATCCATCACAGAGACGAGTTCGGCACGCATCTCGTCGGTCGACCCCTCAGTGCGAACCTGCAGGTCGAACTCCTTCGCGGAATCCATCAGCAAGCTGCGCATGAGTCTCTCAGACATCCGAGTCGCAAAGACAAGGCACATGACCCCCAGGCCGAGGCCCACAGCTACACAGACGATCCAGAACGCGATCCAAGAAACGGTGCTGCGTGGATAGACGAAGAATCGAGCGACGACCGGGAAGAGGATTCCCACCGCGAGGCCTGCGCTAAGCATCATTCCCGTCAGCCTCTTGCTGGTCGTACCTACCGTCAGCTTCTTGCCCACGCACGCCTCCAAGCGTCGGGTTGTGCGGCAGTCCGCGTCTATCTTAGCAGCGAAACGCCGAGACTGCTGCAACTCAGGCCAATCACTACGGTTGCCTGAACAATACCCTGTGGGGTATCATCACATGTACTTCAGCATGTTGCCTTGCCGGAATGAATACGGAGGAACCACAGCAATGACCGGACTTGCCATTGACAACGATTCTTGTGATCGTTCGCCGGCCTGCCCCTCGAGAAGGGTATGCCCGACGGGAGCGATTCAGCCGGCCGAAGGCGGAGCGTATCCAGGAGCGAACGGCTACTATGTTATTGACGAACTATGTCGCGGTTGCGCCGTGTGCGTTCGCGTATGCGCTGGCGGGGCCGTGCAATTCGGAGGGAACAACTGATGAGCGATTCAATCGCAGTTGAGGTATTCGATCTCCCAGCGCAGACCGCATGCTTCAGTGGGGGTTGAGGTCCCTCCTGGTCTCCGGAGGAGATCACCGGCATCATTCACCAGGAGATGGAGCGCAGGTTTGGCGACGCCGCATCGATCACCTATCACAACACGTCGGACACGAACGTCCGCGAAAAGCATGCTGACGTGATCGATGAGATCGAACGACGCGGGCTGCTGTACCCGGTTACGGTGATTGATGGAATGCCGCTCTACGACGGAGCCGTGTCCTATCCGGCGATATTGAGAGCCGTTCAGAACAAGCTCAACGACCGCGTGGCAGCAGACTAGACCGGTCGGCGCTACGCACGATGCTGATCGGATGCAAGTTTGTCGAACAGCATCCCGAGTAGTCCCTTATCCAGGAAGACATCCCAGGCGCTGCCCGCAGACTCAAAGGACAGCGTCTTGTCGTACTGCTGCCGCGAACGCGAATTCTTCAGCACGCCGTAGGCCACGTTGATGCGCTGCATCTTGCGAGTGGCGCTTGTTCTCTCGGCTTGATTCACGACGTCGGGATGGTACTTCAGACAGAGCGCCTTGTACGCCTTCTCTATCACTTCCGGCTCCGCGTCGCGTGAGACCTGCAGGGTGGCGTAATGGTCCAACTCCGGTCCTCCTAGTGGCGTTCGCATGTTCCTTCGGGCACGAGCGTTGGGTCAAGGTACATCTCTACAACGTCGGGACAACGCTTCGTGGCCTTCAGCTTCGTTTCAGCGCAGATCTGAACGAGAACCTGCTGTGAGCTGATGACGGGCGGTTCGCCATTCTCATCGCCCAAGGCAACCGGGTCAGGGGGTTCGACAGGTGTCAGCGGAGCGCGCTGAGCCTTGAGTGCACGCGTCATGAACACCTTCCACGTCTTGGCCGGGATGCTTCCACCTGTCACCCGGATCCCGTGGACGTCGGTCATCTCCACTTGTCCGTCGCGATAGCCGACCCATACTGCGCACGATATGCGGTCTGTGTAGCCGACGAACCAGGCGTCACGATAGGACTGCGTGGTCCCGGTCTTGCCAGCCACCCACGTACCCGGAATCCGAGCTTCCTGTGCGGTTCCGTTCTCAACTACATCATGAAGCATTAGAGAGGCCTGCACTGCCACCGTCTTCGAGATAGCCTGGTTCGCGGTGCTATCCGGCTCGTAGACGACCGTGCCCCGATCATCGGTCACGCGCAGCAAGCCGGTCGGAAAGTTGCGATAGCCTCCCGACGCGATCGTTCCGTATGCTGACGCCATCTCGAGCGGCGTGACTCCCTGGCTGAGGCCACCGAGGGCGATGGCGGGGTTGGGTTCGAGCGGGCTCTCGATTCCCATTCTCTGTGCAGTCTCGACGACGTCCTCGGCGCCGACACGCATGATGAGACGCGCATAGACGGCGTTCACGGACCAGTTGGTCGCCGCGCTGAGGGTAAGCCGCCCATCGGTGAAGGCGTTCTCGTAGTTCTGCACATTCCAGACGCCGTCCTTCACGCGCACGGAGTACGGCGATGCATCGAATTGCTGCTCCGGCCTGATTCCCTCCTCGAGTGCGCGAACGAGAACAAACGGTTTGAATGCCGAGCCGGGCTGCCGGCGACCCTGCGAAGCCAGGTTGTACTGGTTCTCATGGAAATCCCGGCCCCCCACCATCGCCACTACTTGACCGTTGGTGTGGTCCACCGCGACAAGCGCGCACTCGGGATCCGCCGGATCGGGCAGTTGCGAGCGGACCGCTCGCTCGGCAGCATCCTGAAGCACGGGATCGAGCGTCGTGTAGACCCTCAGTCCGCCCCGGAAAACGGTATCAGCGCCGAGCCTCTCGATGAGATCCTGTTTGACCCATTCAACGAAGTAGGGCGCGACCTCTGGGACTTCGCGTGGCGGAGCAATCGCCAGTTCCTGACCGCGAGCGGCAACCTCTTCAGCCTCCGTGATGTAGCCGAGCTCACGCATCTTGGACAGGACCGTGGCACGCCGCTCGATGGCTGCATCGGGCTCATCTATCGGCGAGAAGTGGCCCGGTGACTGAATCAGACCGGCGAGCATAGCGCTCTCTGCTAGATCCAACTGTGACGCCGACGTGCCGAAGAGCGTCCGGGCCGCACTCTCGACACCATACGAGCCGTGCCCGAAGTACACGGTGTTCAGATACGTCTCAAGCACCTTGTCCTTGTCCGTGCGCGCTTCGATCTGGAACGCAAGCAGCGCTTCTCGAACCTTGCGTTCCAGGGTCCGTTTCCCGTCGGTGCACAGAATCTTGACGAGCTGCTGGGTGATGGTGCTACCACCCTGTGAGATGCCTCCGTCTTCGGCGTTCGCGCGAAACGCCCGCAGAATGGCCCTGGAGTCTACACCCCGGTGCGTGTAGAAGCGCTCGTCTTCGATGGACACTACTGCATCGCGAAGGTGGATCGGCATGTTCTCGAGGGCGACCACAGTTCGATCCTCCTCGCCATGCCATTCGGCGAGGACGGAACCGTCCGCCGCGTACACGATTGACGTGCGTGCGGTCTCTTGGCTGCTGGCGGCGAGATCGATGTCCGGAAGGCTCAGGGATACGCGATAGAGGTAGACGCCGACGCCTAGCAGCGCGAGAAGCATGACGACAAGCACTGCCGCGATCGCTTTGAGCACCGACGCAAGACGGGGTGTGACGTACACCAGGCCCCCATACCATCTGGATGTCGAGTACACTTCATGGCGAGCAAACGCTGCGCCGAGAGGCGCGTATGCAGCCGAAACGTGCAGGCTGCCCGGGAGATTCGGACGCGCCAATGGTAGCACGCAGCAAGCCGGGCGATGAGCCGCCAGCACGTGGACTTGGAGACCTTGTTTCGGCGCTCTTCGAGTCGTGGAGACGCATGCTAGGACTGAGCGCACGTTCGGTCCGTGAGCAAGCGGGCGAAGCCGTCCGGTTCGCCGAAGACGTCGTCGGCGAGGTCAGTCAGACGACACCCGGCCTACCGGCCAACAGCGCACGTCGCGCCTCTGCAACGCTGATCGCCGCGGGACTCCTGACTCTTGCTACCGGCATCGTGGGTACCGTGTTGATCGGGCGAGGGGATCTCAGAAACTCGGTGGCATCCGCCGGACTCATGGCGTTGTGGTGCCTTGCGCGCGTTGCGCTGATGAGTCTCGCGGTGGACGCGAAGACACCCTCTGAACGTGACGCCATCGTGCGGGCCTGGGCAATCGGGCTCCTGCCATACGCCATCGCGTTCACGCCTCCTCTGCAAGGCATCGCATGGACGGTGTCGGCCGCGCTGGCCTTCCTCACCCTTCGCAACAGAGGTCTCACGCGCCGCGCAGTCACCCATGCTCTCGCGTGGGGATACGGTTCTCAGGTTCTTGCCCTTGTGGCGGCATGGGTGGTCAGGAACGCATTCGTTGCGGGTGCCGCAATCTCCGGCTAGCGAGCGGCAGTCGGCTCGGGGAACGCACCGCGGGCCGAAACCTCGGCACCGACCACTCCACCCAGAACGAGGGCAGCACCCACCCATTGGATGCCCACGAGATGGTCCCCGAGGAAGAAGGCTGCGAAGGCGATAGTGAAGATGGGTTCCGACGTCGACAGGAGAGCTGCCTGCGATGCACCCAGACTGCGTATCGCAGCGAGGTAGAGCAGGACGGCGGCAAACGTCGGGACGAGGACCACGATCCCCAGAATCGGCCACACCGACACTTCCCAAGAAGCGGGTGAGAGTGTGTCACCCGTCATGACCGCCGCAGCAACCGAAAGCAGTGCCGCGAAGGCGAACATGTAGGTCATCAAGGTCAGCCGAGACCTGCCCGGCAGAAGTCTTGCGCTCAGAATGCTGAAGTTCGCATAGCCCGCTGCAGCGCCTAGGCCGAGAAGTAGTCCCGCGAGCCCAACCCGCCCGCCCGACGAGAACGGATCGACCACGAGAACGCACCCGGCGAAGGTGGCGGCAACGGCAGCAAACCGAGCCAGGGTGAATCTCGGACCACCTAGGAGCGGCTCGGCGACTGCAACCATCGCCGGATAGGTGAACAGCAGAATCTCGATCACGGGTGCCGATGACGTACGAAGCGCAAAGAAGAAGCAAATCGACGCGGCCCCATAGCCTGTCACGGAGAGCAAGGCATATCGGGCAACGTCTCCCGCCGGGATGCGCAGCGATCCCGGCCGACGAACCGTCACGAACGCGCCGAGCACCAGCGCAGCGAGGCTGAAGCGCCATGCCAGAAGCTGCAGGGGCTGTGCGTTGCCCTCGTAGGCGAGCTTCGCGAGCACGGCAAGGGTGCCGAAGCATGCCGAAGACGTGATGGCCGCGACGACTGAACCCCTTCGGCGCATCGCGTCCCTCCCTCCGAGTCTCACAGTGTTTCTGCACGCTCCCACTGGACCAAACGCGCGTCAAGGGCGTGCTAGACTCGACCCGTTCTGACCGGGGTCGTGACCGAAGGACGTCACAAGATGGAGCGCGCTGGACGAATGGCGTTGCGATGGACTCCTGCAGTGCTGTGGATGGCATTCATCTTCGGCATGTCGTCAGTACCTGCCACGGGCTTGCCCGGTGGCTATTCGGGAATCGCACACTTCACCGAATACGCGATCCTGGCTACTCTTGTACTCTTCGCGCTTCAGAGAGTCGAGAGCGTCTCGAGAACGATGCTGCTCACGGTGTTCATCTGCGCCGCCTACGCGGTGACCGATGAGTTTCACCAGTCATTCGTTCCCGGGCGGGTTCCCGACCCGGTCGACTGGCTCGTGGATACCGCCGGAGCGGCGTCCATCGGTCTCATCTGGCTGGCAACGAAGAAGAGGGCCGCTCGAAAGCGGCCCTCGTAGTATCCCGGATTGAGGCTCTTCAAGCCCCGAACCGGCTGTTCGGTCAAGCACTATACGGCGACGTCGAACCCGAACATGGCGAGCATGTGCCGTACCCAGGAGACGAGTCTCGCGGCAACACCTGCGGTCCCCGCATCGAGAGCATCCTCTGCAGCGGGCGAAGACTCGATCGTCTCACCGGCGTCAGCTGCGACCTCGGCAGTCCGAGACCTCGTCCTTGCTGTCGTCTCGTCACCAGTCGACTCTGCCGTTCCAGCGAGAACGCGGGCTTCCGTGCGCGTGCGCGTCTGCGTCTGCGTCTGTGCCTGATCTCCCTCGCACTCGCAGTCGCACTGACGGTCTTGCTGCTGAGTGCCGGAAGCCTCTCCGGATCTCGCCTGCGTCTGAGTGCATGCTCCGCTGTTTCCCGCACTGTTCTGTGCGCCCTGAGCCGCCATAGCCGGAACTGCACACGCCAGAACCAGTACTGCGACGAGCAGAATCACCGCCAACCCTCTCGGTGTGAACATGGGTCTCCCTCCTTTGGAGATCCACGCCCCTCCGCAGACTAACAACGTCCCGGAAGGCCTTCAGGTTACGGAGACTTCGAGCCGGGACTGCCCTGGTTCGCGTCCCCGGGGCCAGGACCCGTCTCTCCCTGCGCGTCGCCAGGAGCCTGCGGGGCCGCGCCTTCGCCAGGATTGGAGCCCGTGCCGGAGCCACTCCCCGACCCCGAGTCGGGATTCTGATTGACTCCCGGTTGAGCGGGTGAATCGGGGCTCGCGGGAGACTCATTCCCCTGCTCGACTCGCTCCTGCACCCGTGCGGGCTCGGAAGACAGGGTCTGCTGAAGCTCGCGCTCGCGCTGCTGCAGCATCTCCGGATCAGACTCCTTCTCGATGGCCCTTCTTGCCGCATCATCGAAGCCCTCAACCGCGGCATCGACTGCGGCATCCGGTGCCTCCGAGTCCATGAGCTCGCGCACCTCGCGCACTCGCTCTCGGGCCAGGTCGACGAGCGCTTCGCTCTGCGCGGAGCGCGGGGTAAGTTGCACCTGGGTCTCTTCCATGGCGCGCTTGAGGAGGTACAACGGGCTGCCTGGAAGGGAACCCGCGGCGGCGAAGGTGGCGGCGCCCATTCCAACAGAAAGCGCTGCGAAAGCCGCAGCAGCGCGAACAAACGCGCTGCGAGCTACCGCAGGCGTGCCATCAGCGCGCACCGCCGCAAGAACGCGCGCCCTCATGCGCTCCCCGGAATCGATTCCAGGTCCTTCGACCGACCTTCGAAGGGCGTCATCCAACTTCATGGTCCCGCCCGAAATCTGTCGCCCGTCTTCACTCATCGTCTTTCGTCTCCTCAAGCAGCTTGGCGAGGCTGCGGAGCGCGCGGTGTTGCAGCGCCTTGATTGCGCCCTCGGTTCGATCGAGAACGCGTGCCGTGGTGCGAATATCCATGTCCCAGTAGAACCTGCATCCGATGACTGCCGCCTGCTCTTCGGTCAAACGCGTTACCGCACTCCATAGCTGCTCCGCATCCAGGTGCGAGCTAACCTGAAACTCCACGTCATCGGGTGCGGGGCCCGTATGCTCCCCGATGTCCTCGACGACGTCTGGCGTCCGCGCCGAACGACGCACAAAGTCAATCGTCGCGTTCCGCGCAATCCTGAACAGCCACGCTGCGAACGGGAGTCCGCGTCTGTCGTACGACCCGATCGCCTCAAAGGCTTTGAGGAACACCGTCTCCGTGATGTCCTCGGCATCGTGCGCGTCTCGCACGCGAGATCGAATGAAGGAGTAGACACGATCCACGTGAAGGTCATAGATATGCCCAAACGCTTCAACGTCCCCGCGCACGGCTTTGCGCACAAGCCTGTCAACGTTCCTGTCCGAAATCGCGGTCATCCGCGGCCTGGCTCCATTCCTATTAACGTGCGCACGCCCCCGGTGGGTACGGCACGAAGGATGCTAGAATCGTGTGCACCCGTTGCTATGGCTGCCCCCGTCAGGCACTCAAGCTCCTCAGTCAACTGGAGTCCTAATGATCAAGCGCGTCGCTCTCGTCACGCCGCCGTACCACAGCGGCGTGGTCGAAACGGCAGGCAACTGGCCGAACCTCGCCTTCGTCTACATTGCGGGAGCGCTGCGCGAGGCCGGTTTCGACCCAATCATCTACGACGCTATGACCATGAACCACGATCTCGATCAAATCGCCGTCGAGTTGGAGCGTATCCGTCCCGACGTGGTGCTGACGACATCGTACACGGCCTCGTACCCGAAGGCGGTGTCGCTGCTCGAGATTGCCAAAGAGACGCTCCCCGGCGTCATCACCGGAATCGGCGGCGTACATGCGCACTTCATGTATCGCGAGGCGCTGGAGAATGACGGAGCGGCCATCGACTTCATCCTGCGTGGCGAGGGTGAGCGCACGACACCTGAGTTGCTGCAGTGTCTCAACGCGGGAGAAGACCCCGCGAACGTCGCCGGCATCGCGTTTCGCAACTCCGACGGCGAGGTGATCGCGACGCCCGCCAGACCGTTTGTCGCGGATCTTGACTCACTGATTCCCGCATGGGATCTCGTGGACTGGGACATCTACTCGTTCTACCCGATGCCCGACACGAACCTGGCAATCATGTCCACCTCACGTGGCTGTGATCAACAGTGCTCCTTCTGCTCGCAACAGGTCTTCTGGGAGAGAACGTGGCGAGCACGTTCCCCGGAAGCGGTTGTCGCAGAGATGGAGATGCTGCGCGACCGGTATGGCGTGGGTGTCATCATGTTCTCGGACGAGACGCCCACGCTTGACCAGGATCGCTGGTATCGATTCCTTGACCTGCTCATCGAGCGCAAGGTCGGCATCCACATCCTGATGGAGACGCGAGTCGATGACATACTAAGGGACGAAGCGGTGCTCCACCGCTATCGCGAGGCCAACATCCACCACATCTACATTGGCGTGGAACGCACCGATCAGGCGTCTCTCGATATGTTCAAGAAGAACACTCAGGTCGCTCAAGGCAAGCGGGCCATCGAGCTGATCGACGAGCATGGGATGATCTCTGAGACGAGCCTCGTGCTCGGCCTGCCGGATGACACGCCCGAGACAATCGAAGCGACCCTCAAGCTCGCCATGCACTACAACCCCGACCTGGCGTTCTTCCTGACCATAGCGCCCTGGCCCTATGCGGACATGTACGAGGAGTTGAAGCCCTACATCGTGAGCCACGACTACGAGGACTACAACCTCGTGGCTCCCGTCGTGAAGCCCAAGGGCATGGAGACTGATGAACTCATGGAGATGGTCATTGACTGCTACCGTCGCTTCTACATGGGGAAGCTCAAGCAGATTCCAACCATGTCCAAGGTCAAGCGCGACTACTTCATCATCACTATGAAGCTGCTCATGGAGAACTCATACCTTCGACAGTACATGGGCGGACTTGGCGGAATGCCGGCGGAAGTGAACAGGCTGCTCGGCAAGTTGGGAATCACCCAGAAGTGAGCGCCCAGAACGTCGTGTCTCGCCTCTCCGGGTCGCAGCAGAATCAGTAGACGCCACTTTCTGCGGCCTGATGCGGATCCACCCCGAGCTGGCGCACCTTGATCTTGAAGTCGTGCGCATTGTGCGCCATCGCCATCGCATCATCTAGGGTGATCTGTCGATCCTGGTAGAGCTTCAGCAGCGACTGGTCGAAGGTCTGCATGCCGTAGTATTCGCCCTCTTCCATCGCGTCCCGGATGAGGTACGTCTTCTCCGAGTCCGTAACGTATTCACGAATCGTGCCGGTCATTACCATGACCTCAACAGCAGGTACAAGGCCCCCGTTGATCGATGGGATCAGACGCATCGATACGATGCCCTTCAGTGTCGCAGCCATCATCAGACGCACCTGCTTCTGCTGATACGGCGGGAAGAAGTCGATGATCCTGTTGACCGTTTCCGTCGCATCGATCGTGTGGAGCGTCGAGAAGACCAGGTTGCCGATTTCTGCGGCAGTGAGAGCCGCTGAGACCGTCTCGTGATCCCGCATCTCTCCGATGAGGATGACATCGGGGTCCTGCCTGACGACGTGTCGCAGTGCATCCGCGTAGCTCTCGGTGTCGATGCCGATCTCACGCTGATTGACGATGCACTTCTTGTCTTTGTGAAGCACTTCGATGGGATCTTCGATCGTGACGATATGACCTTCTCGGGTGCTATTGATGTGATCGATCATCGCAGCAAGCGTCGTGGTCTTTCCTGAGCCGGCCGTACCGGTGACGAGAACCAGTCCGCGCGGCTCATCGGCAAGGCGTCTGATCACATGCGGCAGACCAAGCTGTTCGATGCTCGCGCGATCAGTGGCGACCCGACGGAGGGTCATCCCAACGCTGCCTCTCTGATGAAACACATTCACGCGGAATCGGCCTACTCCGGATAGCGAGTACGCAAAGTCGGCTTCCCGATTGTGCTCGAACATCTGCTTCTGCGGCTCGTTCATCATCTCGACAGCGAGTTGCTTGCATTGTTCGGCACTGAGCTGCTGGTACTCGTCGCGAAGAACGACCAATCGACCGTTCTGGCGTATCGCGGGCGGACTTCCAGCCTTGACGTGCAGGTCAGAAGATCCTCGATCGGTCATCAGTTTCAGCAGTACGTCGATCTCTGCCATAGCGCCACCATCCGTACGCAGACACGATACCGACTATCAGAATACAGCAGTGCCTTGTAGCAGCTCCCACGGTAGAGACATCGGCACAAGTGCCACAGCAGCTTAACGCACGGACGACCTAGGGCCTGGCCGCCCCCGCGTAGTCTCCGCGGCTCAGAGAGTCGATGCGCACCACTGCCCCCGTGTGAGGCGCGTGTATGTACTGTCCCGAGCCGACGTAGATGCCGACGTGGTGAATCGGTGAGCCGAAGAAGACGAGATCACCCGCTTGGAGGTCCGCGCGCGAGACGCGTTCTCCGTACCCGATTTGAGCGCGAGACGAGTGTGGGAGCGAAACGCCTACTTGGGAGTAGACGAACATCGTGAACCCACTACAGTCGAAGGAATTGGGTCCGGAGGCACCCCACCGATACGGAGCACCCAGATAGCGTTTGGCGACGCTGACGACCTCGCTCCGCGCTGCGCGCGTGGGCGGCGGGAACTGTCTCTCCCCACCCCCCGAAGACGATGACGCTGTCGCTGCGGCGGCTGCTGCCCGTGTCGCAGCACGTGCGGCTGCTTCGGCCCTCTGGCGCTCCGCTTCCTCGAGCGCACCGATCTCGGACTCGAGCCCCGAAAGCATACGCTCTCGATCTCCAAGCTTGGACTCGATGGCTGCCTTGTTCGAGGCCATCTCGCTGCGAACCTGCTTCGCCTCTGCCTCGTGCGACGCGAGATCGCGCTCAATCTGCTCCGCCTCCGCCTTGACAATCTTGAGCTCAGCGATGGCATCGGCATCCGAGGTGTTCATGTCTCGAAGGAGGTCCCATGTCGTGGCGAACTCCTCGAAACTCTTGGCGCTGAGCAGCACCTCGAGGAACGACAGCGGGCCGTGACGGTACATCGACTCAGCGCGCGTGTTCAGATGAGTCTCCAGCTGACCCACTCGCTTCTTCGTCTTCTTGAGCTTCGTGCGAACCTCTGCGACCTGTGCGACTAGTTCGTTGTGCTTCGAAGCAGCCTCGTTGTACGCCTCACTGGCCACTTCGACTTGGCGGTCGAGGTCGTCGATCTGGGCCTTGACACGGCGTGCCTCAGCGCGCTTGTCGCTGACCGAGGGTGCACCGTATACGGGAATCGCACCCAGGGCAAGCGTGAGCGCGATGGACAGTGCAATGAGCGTCTTGATCCTGGCTGTCAGAGTGGTTACCTCCTCTGGCAGTCGGTCGGTACGGCCGCTCGATTCTATCACCCGGCATCCCCTCAAGCGAGGGCGCTGCATACCGCGTCAAGCAGACGTACCGCACGACGTTGGCGGTCCATGTCATTCGCGCTCTCGGTGGAGCCGATGTCCACGTAGACATCTCGGCAGCCTGCATGCACGACCGACATCGCAGTCGTCAGCCGGCCAGCGAGCGCGGAAACGTCATCGGAGCCAAGTGCGACCAATGGCGCCCCGGCGGGTACTTCGAGCGGAGGCCCAGCAAGAAGCAAACGCAGTACCACGTCGCCATCGTCGCCATCGAGTGCAGCCCCAACGCGAGCGTTCTCGGTCGTGGCCAACGCGAGGTTCTTGAAGCGGTCCGCTATGTCCCGCGCGGTGTTGTCAAGCCCTCGAATGGCCACAGAACGGCTAGCCAACACCTCAGCTGCCCTGGCGAGAGCAACAGTCGCCGAAGACGGCATGCGCGAGTCCTTGCCCTCCCAGACATGCCGAAGCGCTTCGAGAGCACGCGTCGTCTCAAGACCGGCGATGCCGTCAGCGGCATGGCCGCAGCTGAGCTGGAATTCGCGAACGGCCCGCTCACAATAGGGGCCGAAGATGCCGTCAGCGAATCCGCATGAGAAGCCGAGCGTGTTGAGAGCCGACTGAAGAATCCGCACGTCGCGACCGTGGAAGTGAGGCAACCTCAAATACAGCATCCTGTCGCCGAGCACGAATGTCTCATCGACAAGGGCTGACCACGTCTCATCGCCGACGATACCGTCCTCAGACAGCGCATGCTCAGCCTGAAAAGCGGTCACGGCATCTCGCGTCTTGCCGAGGAAGACTCCGTCGATGCCGGTCGGACCGAGATCGTATCCGAGACCCAAGAGCCTTCTCTGTACGTCCTCAACTGCGGGACCACGCCCGCCGGGAAGGATGGGCTCCACTTTGTTCTCTCCCTATGGCGCCACGCGTGAGGCCTCAGGTAATGGCCCTAGCGCGCCCCGTAGCGCTGGCGTAGACGCTCGACATGACTGCACCGTTCGTTCCACGCGCCGGACGTAGTCGTCGGCCTCCGTGTCGAGTATCGTGTCCTGCCGATACCGATACGAGTGCATGGCAGAGTCGAAGTCTAGCACGTGATTCGAATGCAACACTGTCAGAATACCCGCAAGGCTACCGGGCGAAGAAGCTTCGATACGCACTTGAGACTCATTCGAAGCCGAATGCCCCTAGCGTCCGGCGACCTTGACTCGATTCTTCCCCTCCCGCTTGGCGACGTACATCGCCCGATCTGCGGCCTCAATAAGGCGTGCCGGAGTCGACGCGTCATCTGGGAAGGATGCGACACCGAGTGAAACGGACTTGTGAACGGGCTGGACGCCCTCCCCCACCGCACACTCGCACGCCGCCACTCCCTCACGAATGCGCTCTGCGACAGCGAGAGCCCCACCGGCGTCAGTCTCCGGCAATACCACCACGAATTCCTCGCCCCCATATCGGGCCGCGATATCCATGTCCCTCAGATTCTGCTTGATCACGTCACTGACCATCTGCAGCACCTTGTCGCCACGTGGATGTCCGTACGTGTCATTGAACTCCTTGAATCCATCGATATCGAGCATGATGAGCGCGAGATCGTGCTCGAACCGTGAGGCACGGCCCACTTCCTCCTCGATGCGTTGCTGGAAGTAGCCATGGTTGTAGAGCTCGGTCAGACGGTCGGTAACCGACAAGCGTTCGAGTTCCTCATGAAGCAGTGCGTTCTGGAGAGACAGCGACGACTGGTTGGCAATCACCTGCAGCCGCTCCATCTCTGCCGGCATCAATTCGCGATACGTTGCCGAACCGACCGCCATGACGCCGATGACGTGATCACCAGTACGAAGCGGAACTGCTGCGTGGGAACGCGGCTGATCTCCTTGTCGCATCCATGCCGCCGAGGGGGATTCGGAGGGCACATCGGGTTCTTGCAGTGCGCCATCGCGAAATGCAGTCCCGAGAACGGTGTCGCTGACTGCGACAATCGGCTCGAACGCCTCTTCGGAACGACCCTGGCACGCGCGAAGACGGAATGTCCAGGAGTCCCGATCGAACAGATAGATCACGGATATCTCTGCCCCAAGAATGCCGTTGGCACCGTCAACGATGAGCGAACAGACATCGTCAACGGAGCTGAAGCTCGTGAGCGCTTTGAAGAACTCATGCGTGAAGAAGATTTCCGCGAGACGGCTCTCAAGCTCCTCATTCGCTCGCTCAAGAGCCTCCTTGCTCGACTGGAGTCTCCTCTCATGACTGCGAATCTTGTCGTACGCGACCTGCAACTCGACGAAGAGTTTCTCCTGCTCTTCCCCACGCTTCTTCGCCACGAGGAGGTCCCACACGAGCTCGGACCCGTTCGTGCCGATCATCTCAACGCTCTCAGGGCGCTGCGATTCGAGAGCCGCGTGGGTCACGGGATCCTCGGACATGTCGATGATCAGGTCCAGACCGGGAATCTGAAACACCTCGGTGAGCTCCCGGGTGACGAAGACTCCGACGTCCTCAGCCAATCTGGCGGCCGGAGCGGACGAGTTCTGGCATGCCACAGCCGCAACGTCGATGTTCTCGACCTCGCTCAAGAGCCTCAGGATCGAGGCCGAGCGCAAGCTACCGCCGACGATGGCGATAGTCAGTCGATCCGCCGCCGTCCGCACGGGAACGGAGGCTGCTTCCGCCTCGCTCATAGCAAGTCTCTCGATTCCACCTGGTCCCACGTCACAACCTCTTCACACCGTACAGGTAGCTACGCACGATGAACATCCCCGTGTCGAGGTGCAGCTCAACCGTGCGCGCATGGCTGTTTCCTACATCTTCGGCAATGATGGGGATCTTCAAGAGCCTCAACTGGCTTCGAACCTCTGCGGCGTTCCTGTCACCGATGGTCGCCAGAGTCGTGTCGGAACGAAACATAGCGGCTCCGCCGGCCATCTTTGCGACGAGCCGGCGCCTGGGTGAACCTATTCGGGTCAACGCCTCAACCAGTCGAGGTACCGCTACACTTGCGAACCGCTCAGGGCTAGCCTTCAGCGCCGTGTCGGTCTGGCTCGGCAACATGATGTGCGCCAGACCGCCCTGCTGCATCACGGGATCGTACAGACCCAAGCCGATGCATGAGCCGAGCGCGGGGGTTATCAGGTATCGGGGAAGCGTCGTCACCGCCAACGCGCCAACGCCGACCTCCACCATGTTGGGGTCGCTCAGATCCGAGATCACCTGGTTGTCGTCTGGGGCGCCCAACCGGCTACGCAATTCCGAGTCGGCCGAGAAGAACCTCGAGACTGTCCTGGTCCGGCAGGAAGAACAGGGCGACGTCGATCTTCGTCTCCTCGTGGAAGAATGCGGTTCGAATCAGCATTGCGCTATGCGCCTTCATGCCGGCCTCGGTCGTGGCTACCTCGAGAATCGCCCCAGCCATGTCGAGAACGAAGGACGGCGTCGATGGCAACACGTTGAGGTCAGCCATGCGCGCAATTGCAGCGATGTAGGAGGCGCCCAGAATCGAAGCCACATGAGTCACGAGCGCCTCCTGCTCGCGCCCGAAGGACTTGGTGGTTCCCGGCCGTCTCGAGTGCAGAAGATCGACGAGGGACAGCAGTGAATCCCGCGGGGCCATGAAGAGCATCCCGCCCTCAATGTCACCGAGCAAGCGCAAGTACACCGCACCGACAAGCTGCTCTGGCCCGCCGAATACTCCCGGTATCTCGCCGAGAGGCATGATCTCTATCTCTGGGTTTCGCACGCCAACGGGCATGTCCATGAGCTGCGACAGAGCTGTGGCAGCGTGCCCTGCTCCGATGCTCCCAACCTCCCGCAGGGCGTCCATTTGCAGTTCTGTCAGACGTTCGAGCCTCACAGAACCTCCTCCCTGGACGGAAACATCGTGCGTGGGTCCAGAATCAGGGCGACGTTTCCGTCGCCGAGCACTGTCGCGCCTCCCAGACCCCTCACGTTGCGAAACATGCGCGAGAGCGGCTTGATCACGATCTCGCGTCGGCCAAGCATCTCCTCAACAAGTAGAGCCCGCTTCTGACCACCGGTATCTGTGAGCACGATGTGCTCCCCTTCCTGAGGATCGCGAAGCATCTGCCCGCCCACACCAAGCAACGCGTCAAGCGGATAGACGGGCGCGATCGTCCCATCGCGAAGCACCACCACCGGGGCCGAATCCACGGTGTCCAACTGCACCTCGTCCGGCGACATCACCTCGTCGACCGCCGACAGGGGCATGGCGAAGACCTGGCCTCTCGCTCCGACAAGGAGCGCCTGGATGATTGCCAGTGTCAGGGGCAGGGTCAAGACGAACTCGGTGCCTTGCCCCGGAGCTGTGTTGATCTGTAGCGTACCGCCGAGATGTTCGATCTTGCCCTTGACCACGTCCATACCGACACCACGTCCGGAAACCCTGGTCGCCTGTGCCGCGGTCGAGAAGCCCGGAACGCATGTGAACAGCAGGATGTCATCATCGGAGTACGAGTCTCGACTCTCCGCATGTGCCAGGCCAAGGTCACATGCCTTGCCCCACACGCGCGCGACGTCCATCCCCCGCCCATCGTCGGACACTGAGATACGTACCTGATCACGCTCGCGCGAGGCGTCAAGGTGCACGGTGCCTTTCGGGTCCTTTCCGGCAGCCATGCGATCTTCGGCGGGCTCGATCCCGTGGTCGACGCTGTTGCGCAACAGATGGAGTATCGGATCGCCGATCTCATCCAGAACGGTCCTATCCAGCTCGATATCCAGCCCGCTCATCGAGAAGTCCACACTCCTGCCAAGATCGCGGGCGAGATCGCGTACGGCACGGGGGAATCGGTTGAAGATATTGCCGACCGGAACCATGCGAGTGTGCATCACCTCATGCTGGAGCTCGCCCGCGACTCGATGCAGCACCTCGATCGTGTCTTCTAGATCGCGTGAGTCCAGATCGCTCGCAACGCGCTCGAGCCGCGAGCGGATGATCACAAGTTCGCCCACGAGATTGACCATCGTGTCGAGATGGCCGATCGCGATTCGGACGGTCTGGGTCTCCGAGAGTTTTGGAATGGCAGGCCGACGCGGCGCCCCTTCTTCGGCGGGCTCCTCTCCTGGCAAGTCCTCGTCAGTCTCGTCCACGAGTTCGCTTGTCACCGCATGCACTTCGCTGACGGCCATGACGGCCTTCTCGATGGTCGTGGCGTCCGCCGGCGTGCTCACGATGATCTCGAAATCCCGATCGAACTGCTCGTCTTCGAGTTCCCGGGCGGGCGGCACTGTGTCTACCACGGTACCCATGTGGCTGAGACGCTTGATGACCATGTACGCCCGGACGGACTTCAGCACGCACGCATCCTCGAGCGTCACCTTGACGCGGAACACCGTTGCGTCAGCACGGTCATCGAGAACCGCAGCGTTGCTCCGATCATCAGCCTGGCCGCCGGCATCCGCATCGGAGATGGCGGCGTTCCCCTCTTCTTCGGCCATGGCGACCAGTCGCGAAATCGTCGCAGTGGTGTCGGGATTCGAACCCCCCGATGATTCGGCATCGATTAGGGCCCGAAGAAGATCGGTGGCGTCGAGCATAAGGTCGACAAGCGGCGGATCGGCGACGCGCTCGCGCTTGCGAACGCGATCCATCAGACTCTCCATCTTGTGGGTCAGGTCCGCCGTCAGGTCGTAGCCCATCGCAGCGGACATTCCCTTGAGGCTGTGAGCACCGCGAAACACGACCTCGACCGGCTCGAGATCCGTCGGGTTCGATTCAAGGGCAAGCAGGCCGTCCGTGATGCCCTGGAGGAACTCCGCGCTCTCGGACAGGAAGATGTCCTTGTACTGGTCCATGTCGCTCATGCGGACACCCTCCCTCGCATAGAACGTCTAATCTCAGCGGCAACCAGACCGATCGGTACCGCATGGCGAACCGCACCGAGGCGCATCGCCGCGCCCGGCATGCCCCAGACGACGCTAGTCTCTTCATTCTGAGCAATCGTCTCGCCGCCAGCCGATTTGATCGCGTTCAGACCCAGCGCCCCATCCGAACCCATGCCCGTCAGGATGACTCCGATGGCCCTCTGGCCGTACACTCGCGCCACACTCTCGAACAGGGGATCCGCCGCGGGGCAGACGCCGTGTACGGCAGGCGTTTCTGCGAAGACAAGTCGGCCCGGCCTGCCGTCAACCGCCTGGGCAACCATATGATTGCCGTGCGGGGCGATGTAGGCCTTCCCTGCAGTGATGGGCATCCCATTCCGCGCTTCCACCGCCTCGATGTCAGATGCAGCGGTGAGGCGACGCGCGAGTGAACTCGAGAACCCGACCGGAAGGTGCTGAACGATCAGGAAAGCAGCCGGCAGCGAGGCTGAAAGACCCGAGAACACTCGCTCGAGCGCTGGAGGGCCTCCTGTCGACGCCGCAATCGCCACTACGTTGTCGAGGGTTGTCGGATGAGCAGCTTGACTCTCAGGGGACTGCCGGGCTCCCCCTGGAACCCCGTCGCCTGCGACTTCGAGCATCTGAGCGACGCGATCCGGATTGATTCTGTACGCGGTCTTGATCTTCTTGAGAACCAGTTCGGCGAGATCCCCGAGAGATGTGGCCATCCCTTGTTTGGGCTTCGAGATGAAGTCGACGGCACCGGCGGCGAGCGCCTGATACGTGGTGTCTGGATCGTCGATCGAACTGAGCATCACGATACGCGCGCTGGAGTGCTTCTTGAGGTGCGGGATAGCCTCGATTCCCGTGAGTTCGGGCATCTCGATGTCTAGAGTGATCACGTCGGGGGCTAGTTCGCGCGCCTTCTCGATCGCTTCCACGCCGGTCCTGGCGACTCCAACGATCTCCACTCGAGGATCGAGACCCAGGGCGCGCGTGAGCATCTGGCGCACGAGCGCCGAGTCGTCCACGACAAGGACTCTGATGGTCGAACGCATTGAGTGGTTTCCGGTCAGCCAGCCTGCAACTGCAGGCACTTCTTCACGGTCTCGAGCACTTTCGTCGGCTGGAACGGCTTGACCAGGAAGTCGAGCGCGCCTGCCTCTAGCGCCTCCACAATCATCTTCTGCTGCCCCATCGCACTTACCATGAGCACGCGCGCGTTCGGGTCACGTTCGCGTATGGAGCGCAAAGCCTCGATGCCATCCATTTCCGGCATCGTGATATCCATGGTCACCAGGTCGGGACGAATCTCGTCGTACTTCTCAACTGCGTCTCTTCCGTTGACCGCCTCGTGGATGACGTAGCCTTCCTTCGCGAGAATGTCGCGAATCATCATCCGCATGAAGGCGGCGTCATCGACGACGAGGACGGTCTTAGACATCTGCGTCACCCTCCTGAGGAACGTCCGGTATGTGAACCCGGGCGTACTCTGTTCGCGGAATCGCGCCATCAAGGTCGAGGATGATCACCAGTGAGCCCTCGCGCTCCGCCACACCCTCGACCGCCCCCATGATCTCCTCAGTCAGGACGCTCTCGGGGGCCGGCCTAATGCTCTCCACCGGAAAGCTCGTCACCTCGTTCGCAGCATCAACGGCAAGTCCGACCGCCCCGCCCGAAGCCTCCGCCACGATGATTCTCGACGTGACAGACGGCGTGAACCCCACGCCTCGCAGTCGCTCCGAGAGATCGAGCACCGGAATCACGACTCCACGCATGTTGATGATGCCCTGAACGGTCTTCGGCGCCCGGGGAACCGGCGTCGCCTCTTCATAGCGAATGATGCTCTGGACGCGCTCAATCGGCAGAGCGTACTCCTCTGCACCCAGCCTGAAGACAACGAAGCTGCGAGTCTCCTGTTCGGTCACGCCAGGCACCTTGGCCTCCTAGTCAACCTTGAACCGATGCACGGAGTCTTCCAGTCGCTGCGCCATGTCCGAGAGCTCCTGCGCCGAAGAAGTGACCTCCTGCATGCACGCCGTTTGTTCCTCTGCGGCAGCCGCGGTCTCTTCGGCAGATGCTGCGTTCTCCTCGACGACCGCGGCAATCTCGTGCATTGCCTTGTCTACAGCCGTCGTCCGCTGCGCTTGACCCTGCATGGAGTGGGATATCTGCTCGGCGAGGACCGCCGTTCTCGATACGGCATCCGTGATCTGCCGAAGCGCGTCGCCGCTCTTCGCGACGACCTCGCTTCCGACTTCCACCTCGCGGGTGCCGATCTCCATGTACTTGACGGCCTTCGCGGTCTCTTCCTGGACTTCCTTGATGAGTTCGCCGATCTGCTCGGCGGCCTTCCCAGAACCTTCGGCGAGCTTGCGGACCTCATCTGCGACCACGGAGAATCCGCGGCCGGACTCGCCTGCTCGTGCCGCTTCGATGGCCGCATTCAGGGACAGTAGGTTCGTCTGATCGGCGATCGACGTGATCACGTCCACGATGGAGCCGATCTCGCTGGAGCGCTTGCCGAGAAGTACGACCGACTCGGCGAGGGTCTCTATTGCCTGCTGTACCTCGGCGATCTTGACGATCGCCTCGTCTGTGGCCTGCTCGCCGTGCGCTGCCACGCGCGCAGCCTCTTCGCTGGTGGTTGCCGCCTCCTCCGCCTGCCTCGCGACGTCATCTGTGGTGGTGTTGATCGAGACGATCGCGACGGTCGTCTCCTCCACTTTGCGGGATTGAAGCTCGGCGCCATGCGCTATCTGTTGAACCGACGAAGATATCTCCATCGTCGAGGACGATATCTCCTCCGACGACGCGGAGAGCTGCGCTGCTGCGGCCGAAACAGACTCGGCAGACAGGCGAACGCCGGATGCGATCATCTGCAGCGACTCCACAAGACCGTTGCACTCCTCCGCTAGAACGCCAATCTCATCCTGTCGGAAGATCTCCGCGCGAGCAGTCAGGTTTCCCTGGCCGGCCTCGATCATCACTGCACCGAGATCCCTCAACGGATCGAGAACCCGGCGACGAAACGACATGCGCCACAGGATTGTGCCGGGAAAGCCCATTACGATCATCGAGAGCGCGCCCACGAACATCACCGGAATCATCTGGCCCAACGTCAAATCAAGCCTGTAGTACGCGAAGAACGCGGTGAACGCCAGGCCGACGCCTACGGCTGGTGCGATGCTGAACCACGTTGCGAGCGTGAAAGCGGTGGACAAGCCCCCCCTGACCTCGCTTCTGCGGTGTTCCTGCACCATACTGCGATCCTCCTCAGTCTTTCGGACTCAACCGAGCCCGGTCACCCCCGACGCCAGCTCCTAGCGAAGCCGCGGCTTGCGATAGACACGCTCCCTGCTGTTTACGAGCTCGAATCGCCCCGCCATCGACGGGGCCAGCCGCTCGCTCCTGCCGAGCACCAGATAGCCACCCCTCGACAGCGCAGTCCAGAACATCTCAAGCACCTTCTCCTGCTGTTCGCGTGAGAAGTAGATGAACACGTTTCGACAGAAGACGACGTCAACTATGCTTATCGGCTTGTCGCAGAAGAGATTCAAGCGCCGGAACTTCACCTGGCTCTTCACATTCGAGCGAATGCGGAACTTGTCCCCTTCCACCTCCAGGTATTTTAGCCGAAGAGGCGCAGGGATGTGCTCCAGCTTGTCTATCGGGTACTCGGCACGCTTGGCTGCGGCAAGGGCTTTCTCGTCAAGATCGGTCCCGAGTACCGAGAGAACGAAGCTGCCCTTCCCTTGGCCGAACCCCTCAAGCAACGACATCGCGATCGAGTACGTCTCCTCGCCCGTCGCGCACCCGGCAGACCACGCTCTGATCATACGCTGTCGCGTCCGGGTCTTCTCCTGAACCATCGCGGGCACAATGTCACTCCGAAACAGGTCGAAGACCGTGGAATCGCGAAAGAAGTCCGTGACGTTGATCGTAAGCATGTCGAGGAGTTTGCCGTACTCGTCCTGGTGAACATCCAGATAGTCGGCGTACTGACGATAGGAGTGCAGACCGAGGGTCCGAAGCCGCGCTCCGATCCGTCGTTCCAGGTAGGGCGTCCGGTAGCGACCCATGTCGAACCCGCGCTCGTCGAGAATCTTGGTGACGAGTTTGTTGAGGTTGCCCCGATAGACCTGACCAGCCTCAGTAGATGACACCGGTCCTCCCTCGGCGTGCAATGAACCCAATGGGGCACGTAATCTGCTTCTCATTGTAGAATATCGGCCAGACACATTGTGACCCGCCCTTGAAGACGAGACCACGAGAGCACAGCCAGCGAATGAGCCTCAAGACACGAGCCTTGCGAATCTTCGGCGTATTGGCCGCATGCGGTCTCCTAGCACTGTCCGCCGGCTTCACCTGGACGGCAGTCGACGACTACTCCGTTCGAGACATCGTGCCCGACGGCATCACCGTCGAAGGGATGCCGATCGGCGGCATGACTAGGGCGGAGGCCCGAGATCTGATCGAGCGCTCGATTACCGCACCGCTCATGGAACCGATCTCGGCTACCTTCGGCAAGAAGAGGTTCGACCTCGATCCCTCAGTGAGCCTGTACGTCGATGCTGACTCGATGCTCGAGGAGGCCTTCGGCCCGGTTGCGAGCACCACAGTTGCAGAACGGACTGCCCGCCGGCTGCTCGATCGCCCGATTGTCGCGGACGTCAAGACCGTGCTCGTCCTCGACGGCGCGCCGGTCGAGGAGTGGGTGGCCGAGGTTGCCGCGCAGGTAGACCGCCCATCGATCGATGCAACCATCACGCGCGATCCGATAGAGGATGAGATCCTGATGCGAAAGTCCCGTGTCGGGTACGAGACGGACCGAGAGGAGACGGTGCGGCTGCTCACTGCCGCACTGCTGGCAGGCCAGAAGTCCATCGAACTGCCGGTGAACAGGGTCCAACCGGGAGTGAGTGACGATTCTCTCGGCAAGACGATCGTGGTGGATCTCTCGGAGCGCCATCTCACGCTCTACGACGGCCTGGAGATCGAGAAGGAATACGGCGTGGCGGTTGGATCGCCGGGACACTCCACACCGCGTGGGAACTGGATGGTCATCAACAAGCGATACATGCCGTCCTGGAGCAACCCGGGCAGCGCCTGGGCAGCAAGCATGCCCAGGTACATCCCTCCGGGTGTCTCGAACCCGCTGGGCACGCGAGCGCTTGATCTCGACGCACCGGCGATCCGCATCCACGGTACCACCGCGGACTACTCGATCGGAACCGCCGCCAGCCACGGCTGCATGCGGATGCATCGATGGGACATCGAGGATCTCTACGAGCGCGTCGACGTAGGAACGCCGGTGTTCATCAAGGCATAGAGCCCCGTCTGCGATCGCTTCTCAGGGCGAGAGCGCGTCCGACGACGCACTGCACGCATCAGTCTACTGTTGCAGCCAGGCCCGATCGATGTACAGGTTGTGCGTGTCGCTCCCGCCGCTCGCGTGATAGACCCGCACGCGCACCTGCCCTGTACCCGACAGGAACTGGGAGTTCGTCAGCGGATACGTGTAGGTTCCGTTCGTCAGAGCGCTCGGCAATGTAGAGATCGTTGTCCACGCCGAGGTAGTCCAGTTCCAGGCCTGCACGTTGACTGTATGCCCGGCGTTACCCTGATAGCGCCCGTACAGCTTGAAGCTGCCCGGCAGCACCCCGACACCGGTGTAGTCGATCTGGACGTTGAAGCCCGGCGGTGCACCGGAGACCTCCTGAACCTGCAGGACATTCGCATCCTGCGCCTGCAGTGAGGCCAAGTTCCCCGTGATGGTCGTACCGACGATGACGTTGAGTCCTGTCGGTGAAACCTGGGTTGTCACGCGCGAGTACGCGTTCGCAGTGCTTCCCGAATGGCACGGGGTGAAGCATGCCCCGCCGTTGGTCTGGTGGATCCAGTCCACGTCATCGCGGATCATGTGCTCGTTGTCGCCGCCGTGGCTCACATGGCACGTCTCGCAGCCGAATCCCCGCGTGTTCACGTGGAGCATATGGAGTTTCGGCTGCGTGAGATTCACGCCGCGGAACATGCTCTCTGTAGCCGGCGTGTTGCCAAGGACGTCATCCGCGCCCGTGTAGTACACGGAGAACTTGTGACAGTCGAAGCACAGCTGTCCCGAAGCGCTCGCCACAGTGCCCCAGAAGGGACTCGCCATCAGCGGCGCAAGTGCGCTCGTGTGCGGCCCGCGAGCCTCGGCGGCGTCAGCATTCGAATGGCAGTCGACGCAGTACATCATCGATGACGTTGACCATCCGGCGACGAACGAGCCCGCTGTGTTCTGCGCAGCCGCAGATACGCCCTCGACCGAGTGGAACGAGGCATTTCTCGTGTTGACCTCGCTCGCGATGTCGCGCCCGCTGCCGAGATCACTCCACACCGAGTGACACTTCAAGCAGACCTCGTACTCATACACAACGCCCCGTCGCTCGGTGAGCGTGATCGATGCCGAAGAGAGGTTCTGGATCTGAACGCCCCATGCGCCCTTGAGCGGACCGTACACCGAAGCGGGACTCGCGGACGCAAACGTGGGAGTACTGGTCGACTCGTGCACGTTGTGGCAGTCGGCGCACTCAACATGTCGCGTGACCGTCGCGGTCTCAGTCGAGACATGCGTGTCCCCCATAGCCCCCACAGGATGCCGACTCTCACCGAGACCGCCGACATCGGCGACGGCAAGACCCGGGTCCCGCCCGGCGAGCTCAACGCCCCCGCCCCAGAGTGTCGTGGGCGGTGTCGCCAGAGCAGTCCCCGCTCCGTTGGCGGCGAAGACCTGCACAGACGGTTCGCGACGCGTCGCGTCACGCGCCCAGCGGCCAGCGTTGCCCACGATGAGTTCCCTGTCGCCGTCGACATCCACGTCCCCGGCCGCAAGTGATGCGCTGTTGTAGTACGCACCGGTGTCGTACGAGACCCGATTGCCGATGCCTCCGCCGGACAGCCGCTCGTAGACGTTGATGCCGCTGGTGCCGGTCTCATGTTTGAGGGCGATGATGGTTTCCGCACCAGACACGTTTGGCAGTACGTCGGCGACCACAGTGTCCCATGCTCGAGCACCTGCGTTCGCCGTCGCGTCGTAGCTCTGCAGGATCGAACCCGTTGTGTCGAAGACGGAGACCGTACCCGTCAGCTCCCCGGCGTTCGCGACCACGACCTCGTTCTCCGTAGTCGCCCCATCCCATGCATCGCCGATACTGACACCGCGCGGCCCCTTGCGGGTGCCATGCGGACCGTCGATCGTCAGCGTGCCCGGGGTCACACCGGACTCGGTCAGGTACCGAAGTTCATTGTCCGAGCTCGACGTCACGACAATGTCATCCCGATCGCCCCTCGTCACGCGGCCGACCGCAAGTCCCGACGCGTCGTTGCCCACTGACACCGGTCCCGTGATCTTCGTCAGCGTGGTTCCGTTGTGACGGTACACGTAGACGCTGCTTGCGAACGGGCTCGTGGCCGAGCGCGAAACGACGACGACTTCGGGGAGTCCGCTACCATCGAGGAAGACATCGCCGACCGCCACCCAAGTCGCGTTCGCATCAATCGAGACACTGCTGCGCGCGAGGCCAGCGAGCGAATCTTCGGCGAAGATCTCGAGACGCGCCGCGCCGGGATCGCCGACCACGAACTCGGCGGTACCATCGCCGTCCACGTCACCCGCGGCAACATCGCCTGCACGCGAGGTCGGCTCGAACTCACGCGGTCCGAGCACTGGACGCGGCGCCGCGCCGGTGGTCTCAGCCGAATACACACTGATTCGCGAGTAGTTCGCTGGGAGCTCCGCCGGGTCATAGGTGACTGCCAGCTCTTTCAGAGTCGAGGCGGCAGCCGGAAACGCTATTGAAGCGGTGTCCGTAGACACGCCCGACGCGCTGTGGCACGAATCGCACAGTGCCCGCCCCGCCGCGTTGGTGAGTTTCGGGACCACACCGCCAGCGCCATCATCGCGACCCATCGCGCTATGGCACACCTGGCATTCGCCGACGAGACGATCTGCGCCCGTCGCCGTACCCCACTCTGCGGCCACTGCTGCGGTCTCTGCAGACGACGCGTGCCCCGACTTGGCGTACTCGGTAGCATCATCCCAAGTGCCGTACGAGATATCGTGACACACCAGGCAGAACGTTCGATCGTTGGCGGTGACCGTCGTTGTCGCCGTGATCGCAGGCGGTGTGATCTGAGCATTGATCAGCGGTGTCACGTCGGACCCGTGTTCAGCGTGACAGACGGAGCACACGATCTTCGTGCCCGAAGCTGGCTTCGGGATCCGCGCAGCGTGAACAGTCTGCTGCCAGATATCGAGCCCGTCCCATATCGATTGCACCCTGTCCGGATGGCAGGACGCGCAGTACTCGTCGCCGCTGTAGAACACGATGCCCAGACCGGTCGAGGTCGTCGAATCCGAGCGCAACAGCGCAGCGAAGGGCTTCCCGTCTGTGTCGCGCTCGCTCCCGTGGCTGTCGTGACAGGAAGAACACTGCTTCTGTGGCGGCCCGTAGAGAGAAGTCTCCGGGGTCATCTTGTGAACAGACACCCCGAGGAAGTCCGCCTCGATGTCGGTTCCGGAACCAAGTGCGCCAACACCATGACACACGTAGCACAGCCCGATGTCGCCAGGCTCATCCCATGTGCCCACCAGCAGCGCGCTGCTGGATGTCTCGAGTGAGTTGGGGTCTTCCCAGCCGGCCTCTGATGGAGAGACGTGCGCCCGGTGACATATCGCGCAGGCGTCAGTCTCGGTGTCGGTGATCACGTGAGGGGCGTCCTCGGCAAAGGCGAGCGCGGTGGTGGCAAACACGAGTGCGCACCCGAACGCGAGCATGGTGAATGCCCGCCTTGCTCCTGGCATGCGCATGGTGATGCGCGCGCTCACAGCCACATCCTCACGGCGCCATCGAACGACGAACGGCAGGCAGAGCCGCCCGTCGGACCGAACGCCCTCGAGTAATCGTCCCAAGCTTAGTAATTCTACCAGGTGAAATGCACTCCTGCACGTTGGCGAGCTGCCCTATCCCGTTCGTGACAGTCGTCACTCGCTACTCTAGGGCCAGCGAAGCCTGCGCCAGGGCAAGACTGCTGACACTATTTGTGCCGCCGAGTGCGTAACAGGAATCGTTGTCGACTCTCCATGCAAGCAGGAATCCCCTGGCAGCGG
>JAENZW010000127.1 GCA_016841065.1 Actinomycetota bacterium | reverse complement strand
TCCCCGCGCAGGTGGCGACGTCGCTCGCGCTTGTGCTTGCGGAACTCGTGCATAACGCGATCGAGCACGGGCTTGCGGGGCGTGAGACGGGCAAGGTGACTGTCGAGATGCGGCGGTTGCAGGACGAGCTGCTGCTGACCGTGCGCGACGACGGCTCGGGTCTGCCGGAGGATTTCGATGTGGAAACGACGGCCCACCTCGGACTCGCCATCGTCGGCACGCTCGTCAAGGACGATCTACGCGGAACGATCTCGTTCGGGCGAGGCGTCGGCACGACCGTGACCGTGCGATTCCCGCTGGCGGCAGATCCCGATGACTCGAAGGAGGCCTGAGTCGGCATGCGCGTTCTCATTGCCGAAGACGAAGCGATTATCCGCATGGACTTGCGCGAGATGCTCGCGGAGGAGGGTCACGAGGTCGTAGGGGAGGCACGGGACGGTGCCGAGGCGATCGCAATCGCCCGTGAGGCGCGCCCCGACATCGTCTTCATGGACATCGAGATGCCTGGCGTCAACGGGCTGGAGGCGGCACGAGTGATCGGCGAAGAGCACATCGCGCCGGTTGTGATGGTGACAGCGTTCTCGCAGGCGGCATACGTCGAGGAGGCTGCCGATGCCGGTGCCATGGCATACCTGGTCAAGCCTTTCGCGAAGCACGACATCCTTCCGGCGATGCAAGTCGCCGTCGCTCGGCATACCCAGGCCACGATCCTAGCTGAGGAGGTCGCCGACTTGAGCGAGCGCCTCGAAACGCGCAAGCTTCTGGATCGGGCGAAGGGCTCGCTGATGGAGAAGGGCCTTTCTGAGCCCGAGGCGTTCAAGCGCCTCCAGAAGCTTGCCATGGACAAGCGCATGTCGCTTCGCGATGTGGCCGAGGCGGTCATTCTCGCCGCGGAGGCAGGGTCCGGCGTGCAGTCCGACGGGCAAGTGCGGTAGCGGGGCGTGCTGCGGACGATACTCATCGATCGGTTGTGGGTTGCGCTCATCGTCGTCACGTCGCTCTATCTGCTCGACTACTGGCTTTCGATCGTCGGTCATCGGTGGTTCCTCCGCGGCGCGCAGGAGCACTACGACTACGGGGGGAGCTACGAGCTCAACCCCCCGTATGTGGACGACATCGAGAACGAACGGCCCGTTAGCGTAAGGCACCTCGTCGCTGTCGCGCGCATCCTTGTGATCCTGGCTGCGACATGGTGGTTCACCGCACGCGAAGGAAGGCTCGAGGGCTTGTACGCGGGGGTCCTCGGCTTCTTCATCCTGACCCAGTTGCCCGTCCAAATGAGGCATGCGCAGAACATCGCACTCTTCCGCTACGTGTCAACGCACGGCGGCGTCGAGGGTCGCGCGCGGGCAGAACGCTGGCTCGAGCTCAAGGTCTCAGCGATCGTATTCTGGTTCTTCGCGGGGACGTACGTGGTTCTGTGGGCGTTGCTCGACGGGCCGTTCTTCCTTGGGGGTGCTGTTGGCGTGGGGCTCGCGGGCGCCCGCTTCTGGATCTTCGGGGGAGAGGCGTTCGACCGCCTCGGGGACGAGATGCAGGGTCTCGGCGGCGAAACGCGCGAGTAGCGGACATGTGTGTCGCCGGGCGAAAAGAATGTACTCAAGTCTCGCATCGTGGTGACCGATATCACAGATAGCGCGCCGAACGGGGAGGAGCGTGCGCAGCTCCCCAAGCGTGTGTGACGGACTCAGGTTCCGTCTCCCTTGTTTGACCGCCCCGCAACTCGCGGGGCGGTCCTGCGTATGCGGACACGGAGGCTGACACTGGACGCGGGCGTTCTGCCTGAAGGCGCAACACTCAACTTCAAGACCCGCTGGCAGTTCCAGCTCTCGCGTGGCGCCACCGGAACGGTGGAGATATCGACCGACGGTGGCGTCGAGTGGACCGCCCTGACCGGAACCGTGTTCGGAACGCAGCGTACGCTGCTCGAGCAGAACTCGCCCGCCTACTGGGGCGATGCGTCGTACGACTTGTCGGCCTACGCTGGCCAGGAGGCGCTCGTCCGCTTCCGCTATGACATGGCTGCATACACAAACGGTGCCGGGTGGTCGATTGACGATGTCGCTCTATCCGGCAGGACGGGGATCGTGTTCTCCGATGACGCCGAGTCTGTCGATGCGGCCTGGACGAGCGTCCAGTGGTTCCGGGAGAACAACGCGTTCACGAAGTACTAGGCGTACATCGGACGCGGCAGTCCATTGCACTCCACGAAGGGGCCTCGAGGGGCCCCTTCGCTCGTCTGCGGCTGGCTCGGAACTTTCTCCGCAACGAAACACGGACGAAACATGCGCTCTGTACGCTCGTATTCGCAAGGGCACCAACAGGCATGAGGCAAGCACGTCTACATCAGTCGTGTTGTGACAAGGAGGCACCGTATGGCACCGACGTTCGACAAGGACTACGTCCTTAAGACGGTTGAGGAACGCGGCGTGAAGTTCGTCCGGTTCTGGTTCACTGACGTTCTCGGCGTGCTCAAGTCGTTCGCCGTCACTGACAGCGAGCTCGAAGGCGCATTCGAAGAGGGAATGGGCTTCGACGGCTCCTCGATCGATGGCTTCACGCGCATCCAGGAGTCGGACATGATTGCGTTCCCGGACGCAAGCACCTTCCAGATGATCCCGTGGCGTCCCGAGCAGGACGGCGTCGCCCGTCTGTTCGCCGACATCAACAAGCCGGATGGCTCGCCGTTCGAGGGCGACCCCCGCTATGCGCTGAAGCGCATGCTCAAGAAGGCTGCCGACATGGGCTACACCATGTACGTCGGTCCCGAACTCGAGTTCTTCTACTTCGCCGACGATCAGGACACCGAGGTTCTCGACCAGGGCGGCTACTTCGATCTGACGCCGCTCGACATCGCGAGCGACCTTCGTCGCGAGACGGTGCTGACGCTTGAGAAGATGGGCATCCCGGTTGAGTACAGCCACCACGAGGTCGCCCCCTCGCAGCACGAGATCGACCTGCGCTATCAGGACGCGCTCACGATGGCCGATGCCGTCATGACGTACCGTCTGGTCGTCAAGGAGGTTGCCTACGCCAACGGCGTGTACGCCACCTTCATGCCGAAGCCCATCCAGGGTGAGAATGGCTCGGGCATGCACACCCACCAGTCGCTGTTCACCAAGGATGGCAACGCGATGTTCGATGCCAACGACCCCGAGGGCTTCAACCTCTCGACCGTTGGCAAGCAGTACATCGCCGGTCTGCTCAAGTACGCTCCCGAATTCTGTGCGGTCACGAACCCGCTGGTGAACTCCTACAAGCGGCTCGTGCCGGGCTTCGAGGCTCCCACCTACGTCTCGTGGGCACGCCGCAACCGTTCGGCCATGGTTCGTGTCCCGATGTACAAGCCGGGCAAGGAAGCCGCCACCCGCGTCGAGCTTCGCTCACCGGACCCTTCGGCCAACCCGTATCTCGCCTTCGCCGTTATGCTCGGCGCCGGTCTCAAGGGTATCGAGGAGGGTCTCGAGCTCATGCCCGAGGCCACGAACGATATCTTCGAGATGTCTCCGGCCGAGCTTGAGGCTGCCGGCATCGGCACCCTGCCGAAGAACCTCGGCGACGCCATCGAGAAGTTCGAGGCCTCGGAGGTCATGAAGGAGATTCTCGGCGAGCACATCCACACGTTCTACGCCGAGAACAAGAAGGCCGAATGGGCCGACTACATCAAGAACGTCTCGCAGTGGGAGCTCGACCGCTACCTCAGCGTCATCTAGCTCGGCTCGCAAGACCACGAAGTCTTCGGCAATGGCGCCGGGCGGGGCAACCCGTCCGGCGCCTCGCTTCTTCGTCGCGAACCATCTAGTCCACGTCGAGGGAGAGGAGCGCTAGACTGATGCACATGAAGAAGGTGCTGATAGCCTCAGACGACGCCCACACGCGTGCCTGGGTGGCGAATGCCATTGAGCCGCTCGACGTGTCAACGGTCCAGATTCCGGCGGGCGAGTTGGCAGTGGCCCTGGCCAAGGCCGACGTCAACCTTGCGATTATCGACGGTGGTAGGGAGCCGGAGCCCCTCGTGCAGATGGTCGAGAGCGCGGTGAGCGAGGGTCTTGAGGCGCGCCTCATTCTCGTCGTGGAGAGCGATATGCTCGCTTCTCTTCGGATGCCCGCGCGCGTGACATCCGACTTCCTGGTTCGAGGCGCGGCATCGACGGAACTCGAGGCTCGTGTGAGAACGCTGCTGTGGCCGGGCGAGGAAGTGTCGACGCAGGAACTCGTACGGATCGATTCGCTGACTCTGAATCTGGCGACGTATCAGGCCTACGTCGAAGGCACACCGGTTGACTTCACCTATCTCGAGTACGCGCTTTTCGCCTTCCTGGTGACGCATCCGGGGCGCGCATACAGTCGTGAGGTCCTGCTTCGGCGTGTCTGGGGCACGGACTACTACGGTGGCGCACGGACTGTCGACGTGCACATCCGGCGAATTCGCTCGAAGGTCGGTCCGGAACTCTCGCGGCACCTCGAGACGGTGCGCAACGTCGGCTACCTCTGGCACGAGTAGGGTTTCGCGCCGCCTAGGACTGGGCGCGCGCTTCGGCTACCGCACCGTACCGACGAACCGGTAGCTCGGCCCAATCATTTCCGTGCAATCGCCCTCGATCCCGTGTCTGCCGAAGAATGCACACATCTCCTCGGCGGTGAAGAACGCTCCGGGTTCTCCGAGTAGCTTCTCGACGGCGACGATCATTCGCATCACCAGCCCGCGCGGATCGAGTTCGACGATGACGATGCCGCCGCCGGGGCTGACGACGCGCGCCATCTCGCGGGCGGCCGCATCCTGGTCGCGGAAGTGATGGAAGGCGTCGGTGACGATGACCGCGTGCGCCCAGTCGTCGTCGAACGGCATGTGTTCGGCAGACCCGAGGACGGCGTGTACGAGCGGTTCGGCGGGGACGTAGCGGATCATCTCGGGGGTGGGGTCGAGCACGATGACCTCGGCGTCGAGCGCGTGCGACAGCTTCGAGGCCAGCGCACCCGTCCCGCCGCCGATGTCGACAAGGCGGCCGCCCACGGGCACGAACGGTTTCAGCCACGCGGCGATCTCGTCGATGTTGTCGGGTGACCATCGGTCGGCGAGCTTGTTGAACGCCGGTGCTGCCCAGTTGAAGAAGCCCACGCGTCACGCCCCTCGGTTAGAATCGGACTCGTCGGGAATGTTCCCGAAACCGACCCGATCCTGCCCTGGGGGCGTGATGTCAGAACCCGCTCGCACCGTCGCCGTCGTGGACGGCAACAGCCTGTTGCACCGTGCGTTCCACGCGCTGCCCATGTCGATGACTGCGCCGGACGGTCGTCCGACGAACGCCGCGTTCGGCTTCATCTCGATGCTCGTGAAGATGGTGACCGACCTTGCTCCCGATGGAGTGGTCGTAGCATGGGATCGCGGTAGGCCCGCGTTCCGCATGGAGGCGCTCGCTCAGTACAAGATGCATCGCCCGCCGACCGCCGAAGAGCTCAAAACGCAGTTCCCGATGGTGAAGAGGTTGCTCGAGGCGCTGAATGTGCCTCAGGTCG
>JAENZW010000126.1:5170-5542 GCA_016841065.1 Actinomycetota bacterium | reverse complement strand
GTCGGCCGCAAAGGGCTCGTCACGACGCCGCTCAAGGAGCTCGTCGAGGCCGGTGAGATCGACCAGGCGTTCGCCGTTGGACCGGCCATCATGATGAAGTTCTGCGCCGCCACCACGAAGGAGTGCGGCGTGCCCTGCACGGTGTCGCTGAACCCGATCATGGTCGACGGGACGGGGATGTGCGGCGCGTGCCGCGTGAGCGTTGCCGGGGAGACGAAGTTCGGATGCGTCGACGGTCCGGACTTCGACGGGCATGCGGTCGATTTCGAGGAACTCATGAGCCGGCAGCGCATCTACACCGATGACGAGCACCTTGCTGATGCCGAGTACTCGAAGGAGTGCTCATGCCACCTGTCGACGCCGACGCGCCCG
>JAENZW010000126.1:0-5160 GCA_016841065.1 Actinomycetota bacterium | reverse complement strand
GCCCGTCCCCGAGAAGCCGCGGCACAAGCCGTCGCGCGCACCGCGAACACCGATGCGCGAGCGCCCTGCCGAAGAGCGGCGACAGACGTTCGATGAGGTCGCCCTCGGCTACTCCGAGGAGCAGGCGCTTGCTGAGGCCGCCCGCTGTCTGCAGTGCAAGAACCCGACCTGCATCGACGGCTGTCCGGTCAACATCGATATCAAGTCGTTCATCGCGCACATCGTCGATGGAGACTACGCGGATGGCGTGGCAGTTCTCAAGGAGCGCAACGCGCTCCCTGCGGTTTGTGGCCGCGTCTGTCCTCAGGAAGAGCAGTGCGAGATTGCGTGCGTGCTCGCCAAGAAGGGTGACCCGGTGGCTATCGGACGTCTCGAGCGCTGGCTCGGCGACTACGATCTCGCATGCGACATCGAGCACCGCTGTGTGCCCGAGATTGCTGTGGCATCCGGTTTCCGCTGCGCGATCGTAGGCTCGGGTCCTGCGGGATTGGCCTGCGCGGGAGAACTCGCACGCCTGGGTCACGCGGTCACGATCTTCGAATCGCTGCATGCTCCAGGAGGGGTGCTCACGTACGGCATCCCCGAGTTCCGCTTGCCGAAGGCGATCGTGGACGCCGAGATCGACATGCTAGTGCAGATGGGCGTGACCATCGAATGCGACACTGTGATCGGCGCCACCCTCACGCTCGGAGAGATCATGGCCGAAGAGGGCTTCGACGCCGTGTTCGTCGGCAACGGCGCCGGGCTTCCGGTGTTCATGGGCATCCCGGGCGAGAATCTCAACGGAGTGTATTCGGCAAACGAGTTCCTCACCCGCGTGAATCTGATGCGTGCCTACGAGTTCCCGCGCGCAGACACTCCCGTGTGGCGCGGGCGCAAGGTCGCGGTGGTCGGTGGCGGCAACGTCGCCATGGACTCGGCGCGCACGGCGTTGCGGCTCGGAGCAGATGACGTGTTCCTTGCGTACCGTCGCGGTGAGGACGAGATGCCCGCGCGCCGCGAAGAAGTGCACCACGCTCGCGAGGAGGGAGTCCGTTTCGAGATGCTCTGCTCTCCCGTGGAGATTCTCGGACGGGACGGGTTCGTCACGGGTCTCGTGGCGACCCGGATGGAACTTGGCGAGCCGGATTCCAGTGGTCGTCGGGCTCCAGTGTGCGTGATGGGCTCGGAGTTCGAGATCGAATGCGACACGGTCATCATGGCCGTCGGCACGAGGGCGAACCCCCTCTTGCAGAAAGCCGCTCCCGACCTTGACGTCACGGGTCGTGGCTACATAGTCGCCGACGAGCACGGCGCAACATCGCTGCCAGGAGTCTACGCCGGTGGTGACATCGTAACCGGCGCAGCAACGGTCATCCTTGCCATGGGGGCCGGCAAGAGAGCTGCGTTCGCGATGGACGGTTGGCTGAAGGACTCAGGCCGCTAGACGGCAACGTTAGTCGCACCAACGGTAGCGTCGTGGGGTACAATCGGAACCGAGGGGCGATGAATGGTCGCTCCTTCCACTGTGAGTGGCCCCTTTCCGAGCGCAAAGGAATACCCGAGTGTCGGACGAATCGACCCGCGTTCTGGTAATCGACGACGATGAGGCCATCGTCGACATGATCCGGATGGGCCTGGAGGCCGACGGGATGGTGGTTCACGGGGCGAGCGACGGTGCCGAGGGCATCGACCTACTCAACCGCGAGGTCGTCGACCTCGTCATCCTCGACATCATGATGCCGCGAGTCGACGGCTGGATGGCGCTCATGGAGATCCGGAACAATCCGCTGACCGCAGACATCCCCGTGATCATGCTCACGGCCAAGACACAGGATCTCGCAAAGATTCTCGCCTTCAAGCAGGGTGTCCAGCAGTACGTGACGAAGCCGTTCAACATCCTGGAGCTCAGCGCCCGGGTTGAGAGTCTCGTCCGGGGCCGCCGGCGCGCGGCTGGCGATGCTGCCGGCGTAAGCGACGCGGACTTTCGGAAGCTGGCTGTTCGCAAGGGCGGGCGAACGGTGCTGCTATCCCTTGACGACGTCGTGTTCATCTCGGCACGCAACAAGTCGACCTACGTTCATACATACGAGAATCAGTATCTCGTCGATCTCACCCTGTCGGATCTTGAGGGCAAGCTCGGGCGGGAATCGTTCGTCCGGGTTCATCGCAGCTACATGATCAACTTGAACCGGATCAAAGAGATACTGCGCCTCGAAGGCGCCTACGTGGTGGTCATTGCGGATCGCGATGAGACCCACGTACCTGTCGCGCGCAGGCAGGTTCGGGTCTTTCGCGAAGCGGTCGGCCTCTAGCCGCGCTTTCCTTCGCGGGACCCCAGCGCCGGACTAGTTCCGCAAGCTTCCCAGCGGCGCAGGCACGCGCCCTCCGCGACGCACCAGCTTCGTGCCCGCCCAACCGTTCACGGACATCACGGGAGCCGAGCCGAACAGTCCGCCGTACTCGACCATATCGCCCACGTCCTTGCCTGGCACGGGGATGAGTCGAGTTGCGGTCGTCTTGTTGTTGATCATGCCGATGGCGCACGCGTCGGACATGATGGCGGCGATCGTCTCCGTGGCCGTGTCGCCCGGGACCGCGATCATGTCGAGACCCACGGAGCACACGGAGGTCATCGCCTCGAGCTTCTCGAGGGTGAGCGCGCCGTCTTGGACGGCCCGCACCATCCCCATGTCTTCTGACACCGGGATGAACGCCCCGGACAGGCCGCCGATGCTCGAGGTGCCCATCGCGCCACCCTTCTTCACGGCGTCGTTGAGCAGCGCGAGCGCGGTCGTCGTGCCCGGGCCACCGCATCGTTTGACGCCGATGGCCTCGATGATCTCCGCGACGGAATCCCCTTCGGCAGGTGTCGGTGCGAGCGAGAGGTCCACGATGCCCATCGAGACTCCGAGCCTGCGCGCCGCTTCCTGGGCGATGAGCTCACCGGCACGTGTGATCTTGAAGGCGGTCGCCTTGATGGCCTCGGCAACGGCGGTGAGGTCCGTGTCTTCGGCAAGCGAGGAAACGACCGCGCGAACGACGCCCGGACCTGAGATGCCCACGTTCACGACCGCGTCGGCCTCGCCGGCACCGTGCATCGCTCCGGCCATGAACGGGTTGTCTTCGACCATGTTGCAGAACACGACGAGCTTCCCGCAGGCGAACCCGTCGGTATCGGCGCTCGCGGCTGCGGCCTCTCGGATGACTTCGGCCATTCGCAGAACGGCGTCCATGTTGATGCCGGCCCGTGTCGAGGCGACGTTCACTGACGAGCAGACGCGCTCGGTCGTGGACAGCGCATGTGGGATCGACGCGATCAGGCGGCGGTCGCCGTCGCCGATACCCTTGTGCACGAGCGCCGAGAAGCCGCCGATGAAGTCGACGCCCACGTCGCGCGCCGGTTCGTCGGGTGCGACTGCGAGCGGAGTCAGGTCTTCGGCATCGCATGCGGCGGCTATCTGTGCGATCGGGGTCACGGCGATCCGCTTGTTGACGATCGGGATCCCGTACGCGGACTCGATGGCCTCGCACACGGGCACGAGCCGCTCTGCCGTGCGCGACACCGTTTCGCGGACCTTGCGCGCCATGGCGTCGAGATCGTTGTCGGCGCACGCGTCGAGCGAGAGGCCGAGCGTTACCGTGCGGATGTCGAGGTTCTGCTGGGTGATCATCAAGAGGGTCTCGACGATCTCCTCCGGTGAGATGTGCATGCGCGTGCTCCTCGGCTATTCGGTCAGGCGTTCAGATGCGGTGCATGTAGCGGAAGACATCCTCGCGCTGCAGTGTCACCTGCACGCCGATCTCCTGCCCGATATCGTTGAGCCGCTGTTGAAGCTCCTCGAAGGGCACCGAGTCTTCTTCCACCGTCACGAGCATCGTCATCGAGAACACGCCGCCGATGATCGTCTGGCGTATGTCTTCGATATTCGCGTTCGAATCGGCGAGGACACGAGAGATGCCGGCGACGATGCCGACCCTGTCTCCGCCGAGCACCGAGAGTATCGCCGGTGTATGCATGGGTGTTGCTCCTCCACGCCGTCGGGGCCGTAATCTATGCTGGGACTATACTCGTTCTGCAGCGATACAGTCCTGCCGAAGATGATTCCGTCGCGCTCGATCGAAGGAGGGGTTCGTCAACCGTGGCCGTGCCGATCACGCCAGTTCGGCTAGGAGATGTCGTCCGTCTCAAGAAGCCGCACCCCTGCGGATCCAACGAGTGGGAGATCACGCGCACGGGGATGGACATCGGTCTGAAGTGCCTAGGTTGCGGCCGACCCGTGCGCCTCGTTCGGTTCGAGTTCGATCGCAGGTTCCGCGGGTTCGTGAGCGGGAGCAATCAGGACCCGGGAGCCGAGTAGCCACTGGCGTCAGGAGCCTCCCACGGTGTCGAGCTTCCCGGGGATGTCGATCTTGTTCAGCTGGACGTGCACGTGGTCGCCGGCGTCAGACGTGTACGCCGACACCTGCGGCGTGACGCGGTCGGAGAGTTCGCGAACGCACGCGATCTGCGTGCAGCCGCCGATGACCTGGTCGCCCTGCTTCACGCACACGCTCTCGACGTGGATGAGAACGACGTCCACGTCGTCCCAACCGTTGGGCTGGATGTGCACCTCGTAGTCGTCGTACTCGTTGTAGAGCTTGTACGGTCGCACCTGCACCACCGTGCCGGTGACCGGAGCGAACACGGGAGTACCGGGCTTCGCTCCCACGTCCACGGCCGTGTCGGGCGGGCCGGTGCGGTTGGATCGCCACATGCGAAGAACCGTGCCGGTGAGCACGTCCGGTCCGACCGCGTCTCCTGTCTCATCCGGCGTACGACCGGTTCCGTGATTCTCGGCTGCCTTGGTCATGTCCGCGTCCGGCAGAAGCGCTTCCATGTGGAGTGCCGTGTCGTAGGACGCCTGGTGGAAAGCGATCTCGGTTAGGCTCGCGTTCGGCACCGGGAGGTAGAGGTGAAGGCTCCTGTACGAAGCGAACAGGGGTGTGGGGTCAGCGTCTGTGCCCGCGACGACCGTCATCTCAGGCGGGCAGGGTGTCTGAGACTGGCTGTCCTCGGTGGCGCGCGTGCTCGCCGGCTTCTCCCGGAGGAAGGTCCAGCCGACCATGAGAGCCACCATGACGATCAGCGCCAGCACGAAGTACTGGATGTCGCGGTTGCGTTGCGCGACACGCCGACGG
>JAENZW010000004.1 GCA_016841065.1 Actinomycetota bacterium | reverse complement strand
GTCGAGCACGAGCACAATCGCGCGCGGGTTGCGCGCAGCCACTCAGACCACCACCCGATCGATTTCCTCGAGCGACGTGGTACCCGCCGCCACCTTGTCGAGCGCGTCGCGCCGAAGAGGAATCATGCCGGATGCCAGTGCGATCTCCCGAAGCGCCTCTGCAGGCTCTCTCTCCAGGAAGTGCGTCACGATGTCATCGTCTATAGCCATGACCTCGAACAGCCCGATGCGACCCTTGTACCCGGTGTGGGCACAATCGTCGCAGCCAGCGGGCCCGTAGATAGTCACCTTCGTGGCCTCGGACGCTTCGAATCCCGCCGCTATCAATTTCGAACCGGGCACCTTGACCGGCTTCTTGCACGTCTCGCACAACACACGCACCAGGCGCTGGGCAACCACTCCCGCCACAGCTGAGGATGTGATGTACGGCGGGACACCCATGTCGGTGAGACGGGTGAGTGCCGACGGTGCATCATTCGTATGAATCGACGACAGGACCAGATGGCCAGTCAGCGCAGAGCGCACCGCGATCTCTGCAGTCTCGGGATCGCGGACTTCACCGACCATCACTATGTCGGGGTCAGATCGCAGGATGGTTCTCAACCCACTCGCGAACGTCAGTCCGATCTTGGCATTGACTGCCATCTGGGTCACGCCGTTCATTTGATACTCGATCGGGTCTTCCACCGTGATGATCTTCCGAGTCGGATCGTTGATCGACTGGAGCAGAGCGTATAGCGTCGTCGATTTGCCGGAGCCCGTAGGGCCCGCGAGGAAGATCGCGCCGTACGGTCGCTTCAGCAGGCGCTGTACCGTGCGCGAGTTCTCAATGCCGAGACCGAGCTCGTCCATCGTCCGGAATGCAAGCTCGGAACCGAGAAGGCGCAGCATGATCGCCTCGCCCCAGGGCGTCGGTAGCGAAGCGACTCGGATATCTACCGAACGACCATCGACCATCACTGCGATACGGCCGTCCTGCGGCCTGCGACGTTCAGCGATGTCCATGTCAGCCATGATCTTCAACCGGCTGATCATCCCGGCCTTGGCGGCTTTCGGGACTCGCATGGCCTCCTGCATAACGCCGTCGACCCGATATCGCACGAGGACTTCCGTACGCTGAGGCTCAACGTGGATGTCGCTCGCATTGGCGTGCACCGCCTCGCGAATCAACTGATTCACGAGACGCACTACCGGCACATCTTCACCGGCGATCACGTCAGTCTCGTCGGGCGCAAGATCCTCAACCGACTGGACAACTTCGGCCAGCACATCGGATGACAGTAGGTACTTCGCGACCGCGTAGTCAATCTGAGTGCTGCTGGCTACGACCGGCGTCACCTTGTAGCCGGTGCGCATCTCAACGTCGTCGACGGTTTCGATGTCCAGCGGATCCGACATCGCAAGCACCAAGCGCTCGTCCTCGAATGCGATTCCAATGACGTGTCTCCGCTCCGCGAAGCGCTCTGATAGCAGCGCCACGGCAGCGCGATCGATCGGATACGAGGCGAGGTTGACGTGCTGCAGGCCCTTCTGGTGGGCCAGAATCTCGGCAAGTTCGTCCTCGCCGATCACAAGCTTCTTGACGAGAAGTTCCCCGAGTTTGCCGCCCTCCAGCTTCTGCGCCAGGAGGACCTCCTTCAACTGTTCTTCAGTGATGAGGTCGGCCTTTATGAGGATCTCCCCGAGCCGCTCGCGGGTATATGTCACAGACTCTCTCCCTCCGGCAGCGCCAAATCGCTACGCGCGGCCTCTGGCTGTATTGAGCGCCCATTCGCCGAGCAGGAACACGGCGACCGTCAGTCCCGCGTCCACGTCGAAGACTCCTCCGAACTGCGTGACCACGTCTTCGACACCGAACGGGACTACCGTTAGATTCGAGACCTTCACGATCGCCTGTCCCCACGACTGCGCGTCAAGCGCGCCGAAGAAGAGCACGACCATGCGCACCACCAGCAGGACTGACAGGAGGATCAGCAGATTCATGAAGATGGTGATGACCGAACGAACCGGACTCGCGCTCACTGTCACATCACTCCCGCGTGTGTTCGCCAAGGCTCCTTCGTTTGTCCTCGAGAGCCATTATGCAGGTAAAATGCGCGCGGACGCCACCGGTCGACGTGCTCGGCACGGCGCATTGAGGGGTATGCGAAGAGATGGCGCCCGAAGCGCCACAGGAAAGCGGCTACCGGAGAGAGTCAGATATCGCCCGGCCGATGATCTTGTCGGCCACCTCTGCCCCGCTCGGCCCTGAGCCCGCCATCAGAGCGCGTGCGTGCGCGATCCGATCGTCACGGAGTTCAGGAACGGATGACAGTGCCGACCGAACCCGAGCCATAAGGGCGGGAGCAAGTGGTTCGTCGGGGTGACATCCGACAGTTCCGGTGCCGCACTTTGTCGTCTGCAGGTATTCGACAGCTAGTCGTACCTGCTCGTCAGAGATAATCATTCTGGAGGAGATATCGGCCGCATATTGAGCCGACTTAATCCTGAAACGTCCAGCGGTCTAACAGCATGCCTTCGGTTCATCCGTCACACTCAACAGAACCGGCTGACCGTGTTTCAGGAGCCCCACTTGCCGCCCGCAAACGACCCCGAGAAATGGGGGAGCCCCAAGGCCGGCACCTTGAGGCTCAGGGGTAAGGGGTTGCATTTGCATGCAACTTAAGACGAATTGTACGAGCCGAATAGCCACGAATCAAGGGTTATTGTGAAATTCTTCTCTTTTGGGCTGTGTCCTAGCCGAGTACGTTCAGCAGCTCGTAGAGCCACTCGAGCCCGCGAAAAGCGGGTGCGATACCCACTGCTAGGATGGCTACGGCGGCAAGAGCGCTCGCGAGAATCGCGGGCATCGCCGAGAATCGCGAGGGTTCCTCGGAGTCCGCTCCCAACTCGTCGGCAACGAGGGCATCCTCAGGAGCGTCCTCCGGTGAATCGAAGAACAGCGCCTTCAACACTCCCCCGTAGTAGCCGAATGAAACGACCGAACCGACGATGCCGAGCACCGCGATTCCGACCAACCAGTGCGAGTCATCCACAAGAGCCGCGCCGAACACACCGAACTTGCCCCAGAAGCCGGCGGTCAGCGGCATTCCTGTCAGCGAGAACATCGCAACAGCCATGCTCAACCCCAGAACCGGCCGCTCCCGACCAAGCCCCGCCAAGCCGGCTATCGACCGGTCCCAGCCCGGCCGGGCGACTCGTGCCGCCTCGGCTCCCAGGAACGCACACGCGGCGGCAAGTCCATAGGCGCATACGAGTACGAGTAGCGCGCTTGTCGTCCACGCAGCTGACGGCGCAGCAAGCCCCACCAGGACGTAGCCAATCTGCGCGACGCCCGAGTAGCCGAGCATGCGCGTGTATGAGGTCTGCTTGAGCGCCACGAGGTTTCCGAAGATGATCGAACCCGCCGCGAGAACCATCCAGAGCACCGGTAGTCGTCCCGTGTCGGCGGCTCCGAACGCTATTCCGAACACGAGAATCGACGCGACGACGGCAGCGATCTTCGGCACGCTCGACATGACAGCGGCAGAGGCCGGAGGTGCCGTCTCGAAGGCGTCCGGCGCCCACGAGTGGAACGGGAACGCGCCGAGCTTGTACGCGAACGCACCGACGATCAGACCGAGTGCCGCGAGTGCCGGCTCGGGCGCGCCGGCCCCACGTGCGACACCGGTGTCGTACAACCCGGTTCGCGCGACATAGACGCCGTATAGGATGGCGAAGCCGAGCAAAAGGAGTCCCGTAGCCACGGAACCCTGGATGACGTACTTGACCGCAGCTTCGGCAGAGCGTGCGCTGCGCGCCTGCGAGGTCAATGCGTAGCCGCAGATCGCAAGTGCTTCGAGGCAGATGATCATGATGAATAGGTCGAGCGAAGTGGCAAGACCGACGGACGCACCGCACACGAATGCGATGAGCACCGCCGCGCCGCCGCCGAGCGGGCTCGCTGTGAACCAGTTCCAGCCACCCAGGAGGGCGAGCGCGCCCAGCAAGAGCATGTAGCCCGAGATCGCGGAGTAGCCTCCACCGGAGGCGAAGAGATCCGCCACGAGTCTCGGATCCTCACGCACGCCAAGCACGATGCCGTATGCGCCGCCAGCTGCCAGTCCCACAATGGCCAGGCCTACCGAAGCCTTGCGCTTGCCAAAGGCATCGACCACGAGAGCAACGACCGCGGTCGCGAAGGCGGACATGAGCGGTACCAACATGATGAGGTCCTCGCGTGGGATGCTCACAGCCCACCTCCGACCAGCGCCATGAGCGCGGATGCGGCGGGTTCAATCACGTCAGCGACCAGACGCGGCCATACGCCCAGGGCGACGATCGCCACGGCGAGTGCGATCACCGGGAGCCATTCGCGCGCTCTGAGATCCGGGATCGAGTCCCACTCCCCTGTCGCCGGACCGTGATTGACACCGCGAACAGCGCGCAGGTTGTACGCGGCTGCCAACACGAGGCCAACGGCCGCCGGGACGATCCACCACCCAAATGCTCTGAATCCTTCAAGGGACGCGGCAAACTCGCCCGGGAAACCGGACAGACCGGGGAGTCCCAGACTGGCTAGTGAACCGAACGTCATGGCGGTCGCCCAACCGGGCACGACGCCGCCCATTCCGCCGAAGCGGCCAAGTTCCCTCGTGTGCGTACGCTCGTAGAGCAATCCCACGAGTAGGAACAGCAGGCCGGAGACAACACCGTGACTCACCATGACCAGCATCGCCCCAACGGTGCCCTGTGTGGTGGCAGCGGCGATCGCAAGCATCACGAAGCCCATGTGCGCGACCGATGAGTACGCAACCAGTCGCTTGAGGTCAGTCTGAGCCAGGGCCATCGCAGCCCCGTAGACGATTCCGATGATGCCCAGAGCGGCCAGTATGCCGCGCGCCTCCTGGAATCCAGATGGCGACAGCGGAATTGCCACCCGCAGCAGCCCGTAGCCGCCCATCTTCAGGAGAACGCCCGCCAGCATGATCGAGCCAGCGGTCGGCGCTTCGACGTGCGCGTCAGGAAGCCACGTGTGTAGCGGCACGACCGGGATCTTGACGAGCATGCCGATCGCAAGCAGCCAGAACATGCTTCTCGCCGCAAACACGTCACTCACGCTCGCAAGGTCGGTGATCCGCGTGAGGCCCGTGCTGAAGACCGCCATGAGCAACCCGACGAGCATGAGGGCACTGCCGACGAACGTGTACAGGAAGAACTTGATCGCCGCTCGTTTTCGGTTCTCGTGACCCCACACCCCGATGAGGAAGAACATCGGGATGAGCACGGCCTCCCAGAAGACGTAGAACAGGATCACATCTTCGGCAAGGAAGACACCCATCACAGCTGCGGTCAGGAACAGCAGAAGCGCGTGGTGCGCCGCAGGTCGCTCTTCGACGCCCCACGACGCAAGTACTGCGATGATTCCGAGGAACGCAGTCAGCGCGATCAGTGGAGCCGAAAGACCGTCGAGGGTCAGCGCCCAAGACGGCACAGCGCCGAGGCGCTCCAGCGAACCGTGAACCGCGGCGCCCGTGGCGAAGCTTGTCTCACTGAGCGCCGAGTACGCCATGCCAGCGGTCGCCAGCGCGACTATGAGCGCGAACCAGCGCGCGTATTTGCCCGCGAACACACAGAGGAGTGCGCCTATGGCCGGGAGCAAGATGAGCGCGTCGAGCTGGGCCACCGTCACCGCCCCCCCGTCACGAGCAGAGCGATCAGGCCGACGACGCCGGCACCCAACAGAGCCGCGTACCACTGCGCGTCACCGTTCTGGAGTGACGACAGCAGACGCCCGAGAAGAGGGACCCAGCGCCCTGTGCTCTCCACCGAAGCGTCAATCACTTTGCGGTCAATGACATCGTAGAGCCACTGACAGATCGCCGTGACGGGTCTCACGACCAGCGCGCTCACCGCTGCATCGAATCCGTAGGCTCCGCGGAGCGTTTCCCAGGTCTTGCCCATGCGGTTCTCGACGGCGACCTCAGACTCCGCGCCGTTTCGATAGGTGATCAGCCCAAACCCGATTCCCACGGCAGCGACCGCAAGCGAGCCCGCCGCGACCGCCATATTCAGCGACTCGGCGTGCTCGTGAAGGCGCTCCGCGATGAAGTGGCCCGCGAAACCGAGCGTTGCAGCCGGGACCGCAAGCGCGATCAGCGGAACGCTCATCACCAGCCCGCCTTCGTGTGGATGCCCATCACCCCTGTACTCGCCGAAGAACGCGAGGCGGGTCGCACGCGTGATATAGAACGCAGTCAGAAGGCTCGCCGCGAGGAGTGCCAGTCCGGCGATCGTGTTCCTCGTGAGTACCGCGTGAATGACCTCGTCCTTGCTGAAGAAGCCTGCCAGCGGGGCAACCCCCGCAAGAGCCAGGGAGCCGATGACCCACGTCAAAGCCGTCACCGGCATCTTCTTCGCGAGCCCACCCATCTCACGCAGGTCCTGGGTTCCCGTCCCATGAATGACGCTTCCGGAGCCCAGGAACAACAATGCCTTGAACGCAGCGTGCGTCACGAGGTGGAAGATGGCGGCAACCCACGCGCCCGCGCCCAGTGCGGCGAACATGAACCCAAGCTGGCTGATCGTTGAGTACGCGAGGACCTTCTTGATGTCGCGCTGTGCGCACGCGACGGTCGCCGAGGCGAGCGCCGTGAACACACCGATCACCAGAATCACTGTCTGGGCGGTCTCAGACAGCTCGTACAGAGGCCACATGCGTGCGACAAGGAAGACGCCCGCTGCAACCATGGTAGCCGCGTGAATGAGCGCCGAGACGGGTGTCGGGCCCTCCATCGCATCGGGTAGCCAGATGTGCAGCGGGAACTGTGCCGACTTGCCCATCGCGCCCACGAACAGAAGGATCGCGACGGTCGTGACAGTGGCTACCGGGAGCGCCTCCGCAGCCTCGAAAACGGCCGAATACCCGAGTTGCCCGGTCTCGCGCCACAGCAGTGCCAGCCCCAACAAGAGACCGACATCGCCAACGCGCGTGGTCAGGAAGGCCTTCACCGCAGCTGCGGCAGCGGACGGCTTGCGGAACCAGAATCCGATCAGCAGATAGGAACACGCGCCGACAAGCTCCCATCCAACGAACAGGCCGACGAGCCCGTCGGCGACGAGGAGCAGCGCCATGGAGCCCGTGAACAATGACAAGGACGCGAAGTAGCGTGGCAGGCCGGACTCGCCGTGCATGTAGCCGATCGAGAACAGTACGACCATCGTCGCAACGAAGCCGACGACGGTGAGCATGATGGCGGTGAGCCCGTCGACGCTCCAGCCGAAGGACAGCGCCTTCTCCCCGGCGAACAGCCAGCGAACCGAGTCCGCGTGCTCCCCTTCGGCAGAAAGCGCCGCCACACCGGTCGCGAGAACCGTCAAGGGCGCAAGGAGCGTCACCCAGGGGACAGCACCGCGCAGGATGCGACCGGTCAGTCCAACCAACAGAGCGAGGCCGAAGGGGACGGCTACTACCAGCCACGCATTCTCGACTAGCGCGGTCATCAGCCTCCCACCTCGGTCATCTCGTCAACACGGCTGGTACTCAGGGCGCGCGCGGCTGCGATGACCACGGCGAGTGCCACTGCGGCTTCCGCAGCGGCGAGAACGACTATCAGGACGCCCACAGACTCGACCCCGCCCGGGAGCTGGGTCGCGGGCATGTCGATCGTGCGGGCGAGTCCGACGAGCAGCACGCTCGCGCCGCCGAGCATGACCTCGACACTCGCGAGGACTGCGATCAGGTCTCGACGCGTCAGCACGCCGTAGAGGCCCACAGAGAACAGCGCTGTTGCCACAACGACGATATTCACCGGTCATCACCGCCAGCGATCACGATGACCGCCACCAACGCGATGAGCAGCAGTGCACCTGCCGCCTCGAAGTGCGGCAGCAAGTCGCCCAGGAGCAAGTCGGCGATAGCCTTCGTGCCAGCCGACGCAGGACGCTCGGTCATCACGTCTCGTAGAGGCCACAGCATCGATGTGACCAGCGCGAGTATCCCAACGGCCACGGCCGCCGATCCCGGGTCGTGTCGTGACGACAAGCCGGGCCGAGCATCTCCCTCACTCCTGTGAACAAGCATGATGCCGAAAAGAATCAACACAAGCACGCCGCCGACGTAGACGAAGACCTGCACGGTCGCGAGGAATGGCAGCGCGTAGTACATGTAGAACCCAGCAAGCGCGACAAGGAAGCCGCCGAGACCGAGCGCCATGCGCAGCACGTCACGAGAGAACACAACCGTGACAGCACCGGCGAGCGCGCCAGCTGCGAGGACCCACCACATGATTTGAACGATCGTGTCATTCACTGGGTCTCACCGACCTTGTGACCGTGTTCGCCGTCGCGTCCGGTTGCACGCGTTCCGTCGCCGTCGCGCAACATCTCGTCGATATCGAACTGGGCAAGATCGCGGTGGTAGAACGACAGCTCGTACTGCCCCGTGTGACGGAGCGCGTCGGTGGGACACTGCTCGGCGCACAAACCGCAGAAGCAACATTTCGTCAGGTCAAGGTCGTAGCGCGTCACAGCACGTCCGCCGGGATCATCCACGCGCTCGACCTGAATCGCGTAGTCCGGGCACGTCCTAGCGCAGAAGGTACAGCCGACACACACCTCGGACTGGCATCGTAGACACCGCGCGGCCTCCTGCAACGCCTCGAGGTGAGTGAGGCCGAGTTCGACTTGCCGGAAGTCGTGCGCGCGATCCTCGCCTCGGGCCATAGGCATCTCGACGCGCCGGCGGCTCTCTTCCACGCCGTCGACATCGGCGACGGCGTAGCGCGCGTACGTGGGCACCGGGCGAGCCACGCGACCTTCGCGCAGCGACTCATCGTGAAGATACCGGTGAATGGAGATCGCGGCCTCGTGTCCAGTCGATATGGAACCGATGCAGCTACCCGGCCCCGTGACCACCTCGCCACATGCGAAGACGCCGGGGTGATCCGTCGTGAACACAGTGCCGTCGACCGGCAGCAGTCCGCGCTCGGTGAGGTGCAAGTCGGATCCAGCGACGACGCCGGCGAGCATCGGCGCCTGGCCGATCGAGAAGACCACGATGTCGGTAGGCACATCCGTGAGATTCTCGCCGAACTTCGGCGAGAATCGTCCGGTCTCGTCGAAGACCGCGAGGCACTCGCGCATGCGCATGCCTACCACGACGCCGTCTTCGGCAAGCACTTCTTCCGGGCCGAGAGAACACATCGCGATCATGCCCTCGTCGAGACCCTCCTCGAGCTCCCACGGGTGGCATGGCATCTCGTCATCGCCCTCGAGGCATGCCAGGCGGACCTCGGTCGCGCCAACGCGCAGAGCGCAGCGTGCCACATCAACAGCAACGTTACCGCCGCCGATCACGAAGACGCGCTTACCCTTGACGCCGGCCTCTCCACGCCAGTTGGCGGCACGCAGGAACTCGAGAGCCCCGCGCACACCCTCAGAATCGTTCCCCGGAATCGGAAGGATGCGGCTCTGCTGGAGGCCAACCGCGATGAGCACTGCGTCGTACTCGCCCAACAGGTGCTCGATGGGAACATCGGGACCGACCTCGACGCCGCAACGCAGGTCCAGACCCAGGGCCACGATGTTGTCGATCTCGCCGTGAAGGACCTCGCGGGGCAGGCGGTAGGACGGAACGCCCGAGTACAGCGCGCCCCCTGGCTTCTCCTCCTTCTCGAAAGCCGTGACGCCGTATCCGAGCTTCATAAGGTCGTATGCCGCCGCAAGTGCCGACGGGCCGGCACCGATTATCGCGATCCGCTTGTCGCTGGTTCGCTCGAACGGCACGATCTCGGGCGCCTGGTCTGTATATGCCTCGTAGGCGATCCGGTGGAGTGGCCGAATAGCCACGGGCTCGTCATAGAAGTTGCGACGGCACGCCGTCTCGCAGGGGTGATGGCAGATCCTGCCGAGAACACCCGGCAAGATGTTGCGATCCCGAACAAGCTCGTAGGCCTCTACAGAGCGGTCTTCTGCCATGAAGTAGTTCTGCCCGCGCGCATCCACGTTGGCCGGGCAGTTCCCCATGCACGGTGCGAGGCGATCCGTGCGGTACAGCTCTTCGATCTTGGCGTTGTATGTGGGGCTGGGCTCGCGCAGCAGGGGAATCTCGTTCTTTCCCAGTACTCCCTGCAGACGCAACGCACCGCGCCATCGTTGCGAGACTTCGTACTTCTCGGCCGGGTAGCGCAGGGTCTTGGACGGGCCGAGCGCGCGGCCACCTGTTATGCGAAGACCTGTAAACAGCGAACGCCAGCGGGCAACGAAGCCTGCGATGCCGCCGGGGAAGTCGTCAGTCACACCTACGGTCACGGGCACGGCGATCGGAGTGCGGTCCGGTGCGCCTATCTCGTCGTGGCGGGGCTCGTTGACTAGAGCCACGGGACCACCACCCCGACGATGACGAGTTGCACGAGGGCCAGCGGCGTGAGGACCTTCCACGCTGTGGTCATCAGCTGGTCGGGTCGCATGCGCGGGAATGTCCACTTGACCCAGATCATGCTCGACCCGATGACACCCGTCCCCAGGAGGAACGTGATGATGCCGAAGGGGCCCGGAAGCCAGGTCAGGGTCCCGAGGAATATCGCTGCGCCGAACAGAGAAGCCGCAAGCATGCCGCCGTACTCGGACATCATGAAGATGCCCCACCGGATTCCTGCGTAGTCCGCGAAGTAGCCTGCGACGAGCTCGGATTCTGACTCGGGGATATCGAATGGACCCCGGTTGAGCTCCGCGATCGATGAGATGTAGTAGACAACGATTCCGATGAAGTTCAGGGGGATCCACCACCAACGCCACGCCTGGACCACATCGACCGGCCGAAGCGATCCGGCAAGGATCACGACTGCGAGTACCGAGAGCGTCCGCGGCAGTTCGTACGAGATCATCTGCGCGGCGCCTCGCATCCCTCCGATGGTCGCGTAGGTGTTACCCGACGACCATCCGGCGATGAGGATGCCGAGAACCGAAAGCGACGGCACTGCCAGGAAGAACAGGATGCCGATGCTCGAATCGAGCGCCGCCCAGCCAGCTGCAACCGGAATGACAACGAGGCCCATGGCTATCGGCACGAACACGAAGTACGGCGCGATCTTGAAGATGCGGGCATCCGCCTGACGCGGCGTGATGTCCTCTTTCAGGATCATCTTCAGGGTGTCTGCGGGCAACTGCAGCAGACCATAGGGGCCTGTTTCCTGCGGGCCGAAGCGCCGCTGGATCTTGGCCGCGATCTTGCGCTCGCCATAGACACCCACCATCGTGCTGAGCGCTATCGCCACTCCGCCTACGAGTCCGAAGACGATTCCGCCCAAGAGGCCGCTCACCGGTCCACCTCCCCGAAGACGGGGTCGAGCGAACCGAGACAAACTACCAGGTCGGAGAGCATATGACCCTCCGCAATAAGCGGCAGTAGAGCGAGATTGCAGAACGCGGGCGAGCGGAATTTCACGCGATGGGGCCTGGGTCCACCCTCGCTGACGATGTAGACGCCGAGGGATCCGCGCGCGCTCTCGATGTGGTCGTAGGCGTCGCCGGGCCTCGGGGCGATGAGCCGTTGAAGCCCTTCGGCCTTGATCGGTCCTCCGGGCATCTGTGCCACCGCTTGTTCGATGATGCGGCACGACTCGTAGCACTCGTACAGCCGCACGCGCGCACGGTCGTACACGTCTCCCGCACTACCAGTGGGGATGTCAAAGTCGAAACGCGGATACACAGAATACGGGTCGTGTTTGCGCAGGTCCCAGTTCACACCCGAGCCCCTTGCAACGGGACCCGATGCACCCCATGCAACCGCGTCATCGGCAGCCAGCACGCCGATGCCCTTCATGCGACCCCGCGCAATCACATTGCCGAACCACAGCTTGTCCATCTCGCGCAAGGCGACGCGATGGGTCCGACAGAACTCGAGGAGCCGGTCAGTCCAGCCCTCCGGGATGTCGAAGCTGACGCCACCGGGACGAACGTAGTTGTACGTGAGTCGCGCTCCACACAGGTCCTCGAAGAGTTCGACAATCGTCTCGCGCTCATCGAACGCGTAGATGAACATCGTGGCGGCCCCGGTGTCTGCGGCTGCAGAACCGAGCGACATCATGTGACTTGCTATGCGCTGCATCTCGCAGACGATGACGCGCAGGTACTCAGCACGTTCGGGAACCCGGATGCCCGCGAGACGCTCGACTGCGCGGCAGTAGGCCCAGTTCGCGTACATCGAGCCCACGTAGTCGAGCCGATCCGTGAGCGGGACTACTTGCAGGTATGTCCGGTTCTCGCACATCTTCTCGATGCCGCGATGGAGATATCCGATGACCGGTTCGGCCCTGGTCACTATCTCGCCATCGAGATGCACGATCACGCGACAGACCCCGTGCGTCGAGGGGTGCGACGGACCGACGTTGACGACGAGTTCCTCAACCGGAAGCCCGTCTTCGGCCAGTGTCTCCTTGCGGCTCTCTACCTCAAGCGTCATCGCACACCTCCCTTCACGGTCTTCAACCCTCTAGATGTAGTCTGGACGGCGGATCATCCGGTCGTCGGTGTAGTCCCTACGGAGCGGATGGCCCACCCAGTCGTCAGGCAGCAGGATGCGCCGCATATCGGGATGGCCCTCGAAGTCGATGCCGAACATGTCGAAGATCTCTCGCTCCTGCCACAGCGCGGCAGGCCACAGGGGGAACAGTGAGTTCGTCTTCGGCGCGTCTCTCGGAACGTGGCACTTCAGGAATATGCCGACCGACATCGAGCGCGACGTCAGCCTGTATACGACCTCGAACGTCTCTCCACGATCGACGGCTGTTGCCATTCCAAGCCGGTCGAATCCCAGATCTCGCAGGCCCGACGCGGCTTCGTAGAGCTTGTCGCAGCTGACGCTCAGAACACCATCGCCGAACTCGATAGAGAACAGCGGGCAGAGGTCGGGATGCTGTTCGCACAGGTGATCGCGCAGCTCGGTGATGTTCACTCGGCGTCACCCTCTTCGGCAGATCCTGGACGCACGCCGAAGCTCACGTCGCCTGACCTGGGAAGACTGAGAGTACGCTCGTGCTTGACGCCCGGCGCGATGGATTCGGTGGAGATCAGTTCTCTTAGCCGAAGAACCGCGTCTTGCAGCGATTCCGGCCGCGGCGGACACCCTGCGATGTAGACGTCCACAGGCAGGAACTCATCCACGCCTCGGATGACTGAATACGAGTCGTAGAAGAAGATGCCGCCGGATACTGCGCAGTTGCCCATTGCGATGACCCACTTGGGCTCCGGCATCTGCTCGTAGAGCCGCTTGACCGCCGGCGCCATCTTCCTGGTGATGGTGCCTGCAACAACCATCACGTCGGTGTGGCGCGGATCGGGACGCGGGAAGCTTCCATGGCGGTCGAAGTCGAACTTCGCGAACGACGCAGCGATGAGCTCCATCGCGCAGCACGCGGTGCCCATGGGCATGGCCCACAGCGACTTGCCGCGAGACCAATCGGCCAGCGCATCGATGGACGTCAGGATGATCCCGCCCTGCCCACCTTCGCTCAGGATCTCGCCGAGACGGTCTACGAACGCCACGCGAGGGCCCCCTTTCGCCAGGCGTACAGAAGGCCGAGCGAGAGGAAGGCCACAAACGCGCCGACCTCGACAAGGGCGATCCAGCTCCCGCGGAGGCGGGTGGAAACGGCGAAGAGCAGAGCGGCCTCCGCGTCGAAGAGCACGAATAGCAGCGCGATCGTCGAGAAGCGAACTCGAACCGGGACCCAGGGACGTCCCGCAGGTTCCATACCGCACTCGTACGGTTCGACCTTCTCGGCGGTAGGATGACGCGGCGAAAGCGCCTTGTTAACCAGAAATATCAGCCCGATGAAGCCTCCGGCCGCGATAGCGAGGCCGAGTGCGAAAAGAACGCTCTGGACGGGCGTGTCGTGCAATGCGAACCCCCTGCTGCAAGCCGTCTCGGTGCCATGTAACTCGTTGTTACAAGCGTTCCGGCCGGTCAGACGTACCCCCGCAGGCCCAACCCCCCTCACCCGTTCATGTCGAACGAACGGGCGCGTTGTACGGCATTCTAGCCGCACATATGGTCATTGTAAATATTGTTACAATCCGTCCGCGACGATTCCTGCATAATTCCTTGATAAATCTCTCCGCCACGACTCCCCTCCTCGCTCGTTTCCATGAGACGGCCGTCGGCAATAATCAATCGAGGCGCGGCTACGCCCGCCCTGACCCCCGATAGGAGACGCTCCGTGACAGACAGCAAGTCAGTTCTCGTGATCGGAAGCGGAGCCGCGGGCAACGGTGCAGCACGGTCACTCGCACGTAGTGGATGGGACGTCACCGTCGCCGATGGTGACAGAATCGGCGGCACATGCCTCTGGCGAGGCTGCATGCCGAAGAAGTCGCTCGCACGATCCGCCTCCGTCCATAGAACGGTCCTTTCGGCCGAACAGTACGGGTCCGGTCCGTGCGACCCCCAGACGGACTGGCAGACCGTTCTCGCGTGGAAGTGGCATTCGCAGGAGACGTACGCCGGCGACCAGGAGAAGATACTTTCCGACCTCGGAATCCGCCTGCTCAAGTCCACCGCCCGGTTCGTTTCTCCCGAGCAGGTCGACGTTGGCGGAGAGCTCCTGTCTCCCACACACACCGTGATTGCGACGGGCTCAACCCCGATCAAGCCGCCGGTTCGCGGAATCGAACTTGCCGACACGAGCGACGACGCACTCGGCTACCACGAGCTTCCCGGATCCCTACTGATCGTCGGCGGCGGATTCATCGGGCTCGAATTCGCGGGCATGTTTGCCTCGTTCGGTACCGCTGTGACCGTCGTCTCATCGGGTCCGCGACCGCTCGAGATGCTCGACGAGGACGTTGCGTCCGTGGCCGTGCGCCGACTTGAGCGCATGGGCGTCACATTCTTCTCCGACTGCCGCATGCAAGGACTTCTCGAAGATCCCGAAGGGATTCGCACGACGTTTCTCGAGAAGCCCACCAACATGACGCACGAAGGCGTCTACCAGCGCGTTCTGGTTGCCACCGGCAGGAAGCCTGCGCTGGCATCACTGGACGTCGCGGCCGCCGGGATCGCCCTCGACGATCGCGGCCGTCTCGTCCTCGATTCGTCGCTCGCGACGACGAACCCTCGCGTCTGGGCCGGCGGCGACGCCGCAGGCGGCATGATGCAGACTCCCGTTGCGTCCTACGAGGGCCGCTGCATCGCAGCGTCGATCGACACCGGTGCGCCCGTCGTCCCGGAGTATGGCTCTGTTCCTACCTGCGTCTTCACCGTCCCGAACATTGCGCAGGTCGGCCTGAACGAGGCGGACGCGCGTTCACAGGGAATCGCCTACCGCGTCGGCAACACGCCCTTTGAGTATCTGGGTGCCGCAATCATCGATGACGAACGCGACGGGCTTGTGAAGCTGATCTTTGCCGAAGAAGACGGGCGCCTCATCGGCGCGCACATCGTCGGCCCGACCGCGAGTGATCTCATCTACGGGCTCGCCGTGGCGATGAAGTGCGGAGCGACCGCCTCGACGATTCGTGACACGCTCGGCATCCACCCGGCGTACTGCGAGTCTGTCAACTGGGCTGCGTGGTAGCCGTGTGTGGTGACAACACGCCCTCACCTGAGAGCTTCATGCAGAATCTCCGGGCGGAAATGCCACTCGGGCGCAAGATCTGGCTGGTAGCACGGAACACGGCGCGAAAGTTGTTTCGGCTGAAGTCATGCTGCGGACACCCCGGCGAACCGGGCTGTTGACGCTAGCGGAGACCCGCCGGTCGGCGGGCCACCAACTCCCCGAAGGAGCCAGGCGCAGGTGCAAAAGAGGGCGGTCCGAGATGCCTACCTCAGGAGATCGAGCAAGTCCGTAGTCGAGGCGCCCTGAACGGAAGCGGCCAGCGAACCTAGTCGGCACACCGCTGAAGAGCTGGTCCTGCGGAACCCGTGACGGCGTCATCAGACCTGGTCGTGAGGAATGCGACTATGGCAGCCCGGCGGTCGGGTGGCAGTTCATGCAGAGGTTGTCGTCCGTCTCCACAAGGAAGTTCCGGTTCTGCGTCTCGTGCGGGAAGTTCTGGAACAGCGGTGTGTCCGTAGGAGGATCACCGGCAATGGGGTCCCCGCTGGTCATTCCGTTGCCGTACCTGTAGACCTCAGCCCTCTGGACATTGCCGGGCTCTCCGACCAGACGCGAGTCCTCATGACACTGCTGGCAGATTGGAGCGTGCCCCGATTGCTGTGGGGTCCGCGGAGACGGCATCACGAAGCCTCTGCTGTGCCAGTACAGGTTCGGAGTACTGGTTCCCTCAAGGCCCATCGTCCCGAAAGTCGTCTCGAGCGACGTGTCTGATATCACCACGGCCACGCGATCGTAGTAGAACGGTGAGGCCTGGGTCACGTCCGAGTCGACCGGGTGGTTGTGGACGGCGCCCCCTGACGAGCGGCCCCTGTGGCAGGTAGCGCACCAGTCCGACCCATAGACGGTGGCCGTTGTCTCCGACCCGGTCGGGCGTTGCCGAAGCAGCTTGCTGGTCCGCCACTCCTTGTCAGGCGCTCCGTAGTTGAGTTCGTCAGCGTGGAACCGGACTCGCTCGCCCCGGAACGGCGCTACTGTGTTGGAGTTGTGAGGGCTGTGGCAGTCCCCGCAGGTGAGAGTGCCAGCAGTGCCGGTAAACAACCCTGTCCGACTCCCCCCTGTCGCCGCATCGCCGCCGGGGATGACGGTAGTCGTCTCTACCCTATGTGTAGCGCCCACAGTAAGGCCCCGGGCCTCGATTGCCCCGAACACACCGCTCCCGCCGGTGCCGTCGTGACACATCTCGCACGTCGATTGAATCGTGAACGCCGGAAGAAGCTTGTACGACGAAGTGGCGTCATGGACGGTGTGGCAGAGTTCGCACTTGTTCGTGCCGGTGGTGTACCCGTCGTGCGGCCCTGTCTTCTCGCCATATGGGAAACCCTCGTTGTGGCATACCGCGCAGTCCGATGGCCAAGGATCTAGCCAGCCAACACCGTGAGCCCCGCCGAACGCAGGCGCGGCAATACAGAGCACCATCAATATCGCTACGACGACAAACGTCGCTCTAGCTCGCAACACCGCCAGCTCCCCACTTCAGTGTTCCTGAACGGAGGTTATCACGAGATATTCAGCCTGTCAGGTATCGCGTCTCGGACAGGGCGGGGACTCTTCAGGATTGATGGCGGGTAGCACGCCCGCAGAGGGCCCAATCAGAAAGGTCCGGAACCCGGAAGGTTCCAGACCTGTAGTTGTGGTGGGCGATGTTGGATTTGAACCAACGACCTCTTCCGTGTGAAGGAAGCGCTCTCCCCCTGAGCCAATCGCCCGTATTGCACCGCTCTCGCGGCGACGGTCATTCTACCATTTCCTCCGACGAGTGGTAGCCCTCGGGGTGACTCTCGTGCCAGCTCCATGCGTCGCGGACGATCGTCCTGAGCTCCGGCCGTTTGGGCCGCCATCCGAGCACATCTTCGGCACGCTCCGCAGACGCCACGAGAACCGCCGGGTCACCCGATCTGCGAGGTCCCAGCTCGATGTCGATCTCGCGTCCGACGACCTCCGCGCAGGTACGCACGACATCGAGGTTGCTGTAGCCCTGACCGTTGCCGAGGTTGAAGACGTCGGTGCTGCCCCCCGCGTGCACGTACTCAAGGGCGAGACGGTGCGCTTCAGCCAGATCACACACGTGGATGTAGTCGCGCACGCACGTACCATCGGGTGTTTCGTAGTCCGAGCCGAACACCTCGAATCGCGTTTGACCTGATGCCACCGACTTGAGAATCCGGGGGATGATATGGGTCTCCGGGTCGTGGGCCTCGCCGATGGAGCCGTCGGGCCACGCCCCCGCCACGTTGAAGTACCGCAGACGCACCGACCGTAACCCTCGGCGAGTGCCGTACCAGTCGAGCATCCGCTCGAACATCAACTTGCTCGCACCGTAGACGTTCACCGGGCGCGTCGGAGCGTCCTCGCGGATGGGCACCGACTCGGGCTCTCCGTAGACAGCCGCAGTCGATGAGAACACGATTGCGTCGACTCCGTGCTCCAACATCGACTCGACCAATTCCATCGGACGGACCGCGTTGTTCTCGAGGTACTCCGCAGGCCGAACCTGCGACTCCGCGACCTCGATGTATCCAGCGAGATGCAGGACGGCGTCGATTCCCGGAAGTGCCTCCGCAAGCGCGGAACGATCGTCGACGGCCCCTCGGACGAAGCGAGCCCGCGGGTCGATTGCGGCCTCGTTCCCGCGCTCAAGCGTGTCGAGCACCGTCACCTCGTGACCCGCGTCGCACAGCAGCCGCACGGTCACCGAGCCGATGTAGCCGGCTCCTCCGGTCGCAAGAACGCGCACTAGTACGCACCCCTGGCGAACAGGACTGCGGGAACCGTACGCGCGATGAGCTGCAAGTCCAACGAAACCGACCAATTCTCGATGTAGAAGATGTCGAGTCTGACCATCTCATCGAAGGTGAGTCGCGAGCGACCGGAAACCTGCCACAGCCCCGTCATGCCCGGCAGAACCTCCATCCGGCGCCAGTGGCTCTCGGTGTACTCCTCGACCTCTCGAGGCAGGGGCGGCCGCGGTCCGACCAGGCTCATCTCACCTTTGAGCACGTTAATGAGCTGCGGAAACTCGTCAATCGAGAACTTCCGCATCCACTTCCCTATCTTCGTCACCCGAGGATCGTCCTTCATCTTGAACAGCGGACCGCTGGCTTCGTTCCCTGCCTCCAGCTCGGTCAGCATGGCATCCGCGTCGGCCACCATCGACCTGAACTTGTACATGCCGAAGAGTCTGCCACCGCGTCCTACCCGCTCCTGGACATAGAACACCGGACCCTTGCTGGACATCTTGATTCCAAGAGCGATGAGCATCCAGATCGGTAGCCCGACCAGCACGATCATTCCAGCGACGACGAGGTCGAAGATGCGCTTTGTGACGATCTTGCCACGCGAGAGCGAGACTCCTCGTACCGTGATGAGCGGAACGCCGGCGATCTCGCGTATCAGCACTCGGCTGGTCAACACCTCGAAGAGGCCTGACGACACGTTGATCTCAACCCCAGAACCTCTGAGTTCGGCAATCATGCGTGCAAGCACGTCGTGGTCGAAGGCCGACGAAACGATGATTGCGACCTCCACGCGGTGTCCGTGCACAACCTCCTTGAGCTCGCGTGCGGATCCCAGACATGGGATCTCGGGAGCGCAAAAGTCCAACGAGAGGCGCTCGGCCTGCGACGATGCGAGACACCCGATAGGCACGAGACCTGACTCCTGTGCCGACTTGAGTACGCGGATGACGTCGGAAGCTTCGGCATTCGATCCAACGATGAGTGTGGGGCGACACAGATGTCCGTGCGATCGAAGGTATGCGACTGTGAAGTGCACGAGCCCCCGACCGGCAAGCACAAAGATGACGCCCAATGACCACAGCAGGAGTGCCCAGGCGCGCGACAGACCCTGCAGATCGAGGACGTACGTGAGCATGATGAGCGCAACGAGCCCGAACGACAGGGCTCGCGCAACGCGCGCGAGTTCTCCGGGACGCACGGATGCGCTTCCTGCGTCGTAGAGACGCTCTCCGTAGAGGAAGAGGACCCAGATCGGCGCGATGAACAGGGTCAGCCTCCAGAAAGGCAGCTGTGCATTCGCGTTGTAGAACGATATCCCGGCCGTGATGGTGCCGAATCTCATCACCGTTGCTACGAAGCCCGCAGCCACGAGCATGATGAAGTCGACGACGACCTGGGTTGCTGTGATACGCCGGTCCACGAACCTCCGCCATCCGAACCACCGCTCGGATTCCTCCGAACCCACGTGAAGTATAGTGTATCTCGTTATGGCAGGTAGGGTCTTCCAGACGGCTCAGCGAGCCCTGATATTCGGTATGCCACTCGACCTCGTCACCATGGACGAGACCGTGGCTGCGTGCGTTGACCTGATTGAGGGCGGACTGCCCTCGCACCACGTCGTTCTGAACGCAGGCAAAGTCGTGCTTGCGTCAAAAGACGACCGACTTCGGGATTCAATCACACGGGCAGACATCGTCAACGCGGACGGGCAATCTGTTGTCTGGGCCGGTCGATTCCTCGGCCACCGGGTACCCGAGCGCGTCACCGGAATCGACTTGATGCACCGTCTGCTCATCGAGGCCGCAATGCGCGGATGGGCGGTGTACTTTCTGGGTGCGCGGCAGGAAGTTCTTGACGCCGCGATATCCTCACTGACCAGCAGCTATCCGGGCCTCGTCATCGCTGGCGCACACGATGGCTACTTCACGGAAGCGGCGCCGATCGTCCACGAAGTCCGAGCCTCTCGCGCGCGTCTGCTTTTCGTAGCGATGCCGTCCCCCGCGAAGGAGTATCTCGTGGCCGACAATCTGTCGGATTTCGGTCCGCTACTGGCGGTCGGCGTCGGCGGCAGCCTCGATGTCGTGGCAGGGCACGTCGCCAGAGCTCCTCGTTGGATGCAGCGGTCCGGCCTTGAGTGGCTGTATCGCCTGCTCCAGGAGCCGAAACGCATGTGGCGTCGCTATCTTGTCGGCAATTCTCGTTTCATCTGGCTCACCCTCAGGGAGCGCCTCACCCGGCGTTAGGCCCACGCACCAGCGCCACTTCATGGTCCACCTAGTGCAAGCTGCTGATCCTCCGCGTGTGCGCACTATCACTTTGTCGCGCTCTGTGACTAATGTCACCGACCATCGTGGACGATACATGAACTGTGCGAACGGGCGCGCTATTTCGCGTGCGCCGTGTGCCAAGCAAGACACGGAGTGGACACGTGGAGGTGTACCCAGTGTCGAGAAAGAAGAGGGTTGCCCGGATTGCGGGCGTGATCATGGGATCGCTGCTGCTTGCAGTAGTGGCCGTGAGCATGTCCGCCGTGGCGGGAGAGACAGGGCCGTCCCCGCTAGATACCTGGCAGTGGGAGACGGACATCGCCGCGGGAAGAAGCGGCTGGCCTGAGGCCGTCGCCGTTGTCGGCAGCAGCACGGTGCTGGTGTCCGAGAGCGACTACGGCGACCCCTACGGTCCCTATCCCTCGGAATACAGTCAGATCAGCCTCTACTCGCTCGACTCAACCTCCACGCCGCTCGGCTCGTTCGCATCCGCAGGAACCAGCATCGATCCGCCAGAACTCCTCTGGCCGGCTCACATCGCGGTCGACTCCACCGGCCGCGTCATCGTAGCGGACGCCGACAACTATCGGATCATGATTCTTGACTCGTACGGCGAGTACGTGAATCACTTCGGCTCGTACGGCACGGAAATCGGTGAGTTCGACTACCCCATGGGCGTCGCCGTCGACGCATCGGACGACATCTACGTCAGCGATACCTACAACGGACGCATCCAGGTATTCAACTCTTCGGGCAACTACCTCTCTCAGTGGCTTCTGCCGGATCCTGATCCCCTCGACGGCTTGCCGCCAAGTCCCGACGGTATCTGGATCGACAGCTTCAGCCACGTGTGGGTCGCAGACGCCATGTACAGCAAGGTGTATCGATATAGCACTTCCGGAACCCTCCAGCTGACACTCGATACGTGGGACGACGGCGGCACGGACACCTTCCAGAACCCGCAGGGAGTCACTGTCGATGCGACTGGGACCGTCTACGTCGCGGACACTCTCAATGACCGCATCGTACGTTTCGACAGCAGCGGTACGTTCGTACAATCGATCGGCGAGTCAGGTTCAGGTCCCGGTCAGTTCAGCGTGCCGGAGGACGTCGCGTGCGACGCGGACGGCAACCTCTACGTCGCAGACAGCGGGAACGACCGCGTCCAGTTCATCCTCTACGAGATGGACTCGACCGACGTAGTACCGCCTGTGACAACCTCGAACATCCAGGCCGAGTGGGAGCAGGGACAGCCTTTCGTCGTGACCCTCTCCGCAATGGATGCCAGTTCCGCCGTACAGGCCACGTACTACTCGACGGACGGATCGTATCCGGCCCGACGGTATTCCTCTTCGCTGTCAATCTCGGATGAGGGGACCACTACGGTTAGGTACTACTCGCGCGACGTGGCAGGAAACGTAGAGCCCGTCCACACGGACTTCTTGCGGATAGACAACACTCCCCCAGTGACGACGGACGATGCGCAACCGGTCTACATCGGCACCGCAAACATCACGCTTTCGCGAACTGACAATCTCTCGGGAGTCGCGAGCACCTTCTACAAGATCAATCAGAGCTCCTGGACCCCCGGCACGTCGGTCATCACCAACGTCCTCGGCTCTCACACGATCCAGTACTACTCCGTCGACGCTGCGGGAAACTCGGAGGGTGTCAATCAGATCGATATCGTGATCGACCCTATCGACTCCGATCCTCCGGACACCTATTCGAACATCTCGTCCTCGTGGTACACGGCGCCCGCTCAAGTCACCCTTACGGCAACCGACACCGTCACCGGTGTAGACAAGACGTACTACTCGAGCGACGGTTCCACACCGACCATCGAATACTCGACGCCGTTCACGATCTCCTCTGAGGGCATCCACACCGTCAAGTTCTACTCCATCGACAAACGCGGCAACGCTGAGTCGGTGAATTCAGAGACCGTTCGTATCGACTGGACGAAACCGTGGACCACGTCGAATGCCGAGTCGAGCTATGTCGACTCCGGTACCATCACTCTCACGTCCGGCGACAACCTGTCCGGACTCCTCAACACCAAGTACCGCCTCAACGGCGGAAGCTGGGTAACCGGCAAGACGATCTACATCGGGACGGTCGGCCACCACGTCATCGAGTACTACTCGACCGACTACGCCGGCAACGCAGAGACGATCAACATCGATGAGATCGACATCCTCCCCATCGACGTCGACCCACCAGTCACCAGCTCGAACATACCGAACGGCTGGACCACGGGTGCACCGTTCCACGGCGGCCTGATTGCGTACGACGCGGTGTCAGGCGTCGAATTCACCCACTACACAATCGATCTGGCCTCATACACAGCCACGTTCACACTCGAGGAGACCTCCACTTCGTATGACATCCCGTTCGAGGTATGGGGCGAAGGCGAACACACGATCAGCTACTACTCCGTGGACTATCGTGGCAATGTTGAGTCCGGAACTGTGGAGTCTCTACTGATAGACAACACCGCACCGGATACCACGGACGACCACATCGAGACTCCCTACATACAGTCCGGAACCGTGCATCTCTTTCCGACCGATGCCCTCTCTGGTGTCGCCACAACGAAGTACAAGGTTGACCAGGGTTCCTGGATGACCGGCCAGACTATCACCATTACGTCATTCGGCGTGCACACCATCCAGTACTACACCACCGACGGCGCCGGCAATATCGAGGAAACAAACTCTATCCAGGTCGAAGTGCTCCCACCAGACACCGATCCCCCGGTCACCACCTCCAACATCACAGACGAATGGATCACATCTCCACTTACGGTCTCGCTCGAGGCAACCGACGCGGTCTCCGGAATCGACAAGACGTTCTACTCCATCAATGGCGGCTTCACGCAGATCTACGCCGCTCCCTTCCAGATCTCAACCGAAGGACAAACGGAGGTCAGGTACTACTCGCGCGACACGCGCGGCAACGTCGAGACACCGAACCTGGCGACGGTCAAGATCGACTACACCGCTCCAGTGACAACGTCCGATGTCGGCGACACGTACTCGGGCGATGCGATGATTCACTTCTTCCCGACAGACCCCGCCTCCGGCGTCACACAAACCTACTGGAAGTTCGACAGTGGGTCGTGGCAGACGGGAACCAGCGCGTACATCTCCGCATGGGGTTGGCATACTGTGTATTGGTACTCGGTGGACAATGCCGGTCATGTGGAAACCACCAAAAGTAAGACGTTCAGGGTTCGTCTCTGGACGAACAGCTACCAGCAGAACGACTCGAGCCTCGCCCTCAAGGGCCCTTGGACGACTGTGACCGGTTCTGGCAGTGGCGGTTCGTGGGCGTGGACGAACACCTCCGGCGCTGAGACGCATGTCTACTTCAACGGCGAACGCATCGTGTGGTATGGCGAGCTCGGGTCGGACTTTGGCGAGGCCGACGTGTATCTCGACGGTCAATATGTCAGTACGCGTGACCTCTATTCGGCAGCCAGCCAGTACGACAAGGCGCTGTGGGACTCGGGCACGATCGACTACACGTATCACTATGTGATCATCAAGTGGACCGGTCAGAAGAACGCATCATCGACCGGAACTCGAATCTCAGCCGACCGCTTCGCCATCGACGGCGTCATCGCACTCGTGCCTGACACCGTTGCCCCGGTCACGACCAGCAACGCGCCCACCGGATGGACAAATGGACCGGTGCAGGTAGCCCTGACAAGTACCGACGCGACGACCGGTGTCGCAGCCACTTACTACTCTACGACCGGTGCAAACCCCACGACACCCTACACGGTGCCGATCACCTTCTCGAACGAGGGCACCAACATCTTCAAGTACTACTCGCTGGACGTTCGCGGAAACGTCGAACCCATCAAGACCGAGTACATCAAGATCGACAACACCGCGCCGGTGACGACCTCCAACGCGGCCTCGACCTATGTTGGACCCGCAGCGATCACGCTGTCGTCCACTGACCCCTACTCTGGCGTCGCGAACACCTACTGGCGTCTCGACGGCGGTTCGTGGAACCCAGGCACAGCGGTGTCCACGAGCGCGCTGGGTAGCCATACCCTCGAGTACTACTCGGTCGACGCGATCGGCAACACCGAGGCGGTCAAGTCCGTGAGCTTCGATCTCATGGCCCGCTACGAGGAGACGGACGCCGCACTCGCCTGGAAGGGCACCTGGTGGTCGACGAACCACGCAAGCCTGTCCGGCGGCAGCTTCAAGCAGACCGCAACGACCGGCTCCGCGCTCTACTTCGTCTTCGACGGCACGCGTGCCGAGTGGATCACGTCCAAGAACACGAACTACGGCATCGCAAGGGTCACCCTCGATGACAACGCACCCGTCACGGTCGACCTCTACGGCTCGTTCGCCTTCAAGCAGAAGGTTTGGTCGTCAGGGACCATCTCGTCTGGCACCCACCGCCTGAAGATCGAGTACACGGGCACGAAGAACGCCTCGTCTTCCGGCTACACGATCGGCGTGGACGCAATCGACGTCGCGGGCACGCTCGTGTCCGACACGACGGCGCCGTCCACCTCAGCCGATGCCGCCGCCGGCTGGACGCACGGCGGCGTCACGGTCACCCTGACGGCGACCGACGCGCAGACCTACGTCGCCGAGAGCCGCTATCGCATCGATGGCGGCGCGTCCACCCTGTATTCCGCACCGTTCCCGGTCACCGCGGAGGGCACGCACACCGTCGAGTACTGGTCGATAGACGGCGCCGGGAACACCGAGGTCTCCAAGAATGTCACTGTCTACGTCGACAGCACGGCGCCGGTCACCACCGACGACGCCCCGACGGCCTGGGTCAACGGCCCGGTGACCGTCACCCTGACGTCGACCGACCCCTACTCCGGTGTCGAGACGACGTACTACCGCATCAACAGCGGCGTGGTCACGACGTACACGGCCCCGCTCGAGTTCGCCGACGAGGGAACGACGCTCCTCCAGTACTGGTCGGTGGACGCGATCGGCCATACCGAGACCGCCCACAATGTCAACGTTCGCATCGACGACACGGCCCCCGTGACGAGCGACAACGCACCAGTGGGTTGGGTTCATGGACCCGTGCTCGTCTCGCTCTTCCCGCAGGACACGGTCTCCGGTGTGGCGGCGACCTACTATCGGCTAGACGGCGGTGCTCAGACCTCCTACGCTACTCCTTTGCTCATCGGCGGTTCGGGGACCCGTACGCTTGAGTACTGGTCGGTGGACAATGCCGGAAACACACAGGCAGTTCAGACGGCCACGCTGAAGCTCGACTACTCGGCACCGATCACGACCTCCAACGCGGCCTCGACCTATGTCGGGTCCGCCAACATCACGCTCACCGCGTCGGATACTCAGTCTGGCGTCGCGAACACCTACTGGCGTCTCGACGGCGGTTCGTGGAACCCAGGCACAGCGGTGTCCACGAGCGCGCTGGGTAGCCATACCCTCGAGTACTACTCGGTCGACGCGATCGGCAACACCGAGGCGGTCAAGTCCGTGAGCTTCGATCTCATGGCCCGCTACGAGGAGACGGACGCCGCACTCGCCTGGAAGGGCACCTGGTGGTCGACGAACCACGCAAGCCTGTCCGGCGGCAGCTTCAAGCAGACCGCAACGACCGGCTCCGCGCTCTACTTCGTCTTCGACGGCACGCGTGCCGAGTGGATCACGTCCAAGAACACGAACTACGGCATCGCAAGGGTCACCCTCGATGACAACGCACCCGTCACGGTCGACCTCTACGGCTCGTTCGCCTTCAAGCAGAAGGTTTGGTCGTCAGGGACCATCTCGTCTGGCACCCACCGCCTGAAGATCGAGTACACGGGCACGAAGAACGCCTCGTCTTCCGGCTACACGATCGGCGTGGACGCAATCGACGTCGCGGGCACGCTCGTGTCCGACACGACGGCGCCGTCCACCTCAGCCGATGCCGCCGCCGGCTGGACGCACGGCGGCGTCACGGTCACCCTGACGGCGACCGACGCGCAGACCTACGTCGCCGAGAGCCGCTATCGCATCGATGGCGGCGCGTCCACCCTGTATTCCGCACCGTTCCCGGTCACCGCGGAGGGCACGCACACCGTCGAGTACTGGTCGATAGACGGCGCCGGGAACACCGAGGTCTCCAAGAATGTCACTGTCTACGTCGACAGCACGGCGCCGGTCACCACCGACGACGCCCCGACGGCCTGGGTCAACGGCCCGGTGACCGTCACCCTGACGTCGACCGACCCCTACTCCGGTGTCGAGACGACGTACTACCGCATCAACAGCGGCGTGGTCACGACGTACACGGCCCCGCTCGAGTTCGCCGACGAGGGAACGACGCTCCTCCAGTACTGGTCGGTGGACGCGATCGGCCATACCGAGACCGGTGTGGCCGCAACCCTGCGAATCGACAACACGGCTCCCGTCACCACCTGCGAGACACCGGGTGCCTGGGTGAAGGGACCTGCATACGCGGTGCTCTCCGCCACAGACACGTACTCTGGAGTCGACACGACGTACTACAGGGCAGATAGCGGCCTCGTCACAACCTACACCTCCCCTATCGCGTTCAGCGAGCCAGGCACGCACACCGTCACCTTCTTCTCCGTTGACCCCGCAGGGAACACCGAGGGCTGGAGCGACACTCACTATGTCCTCGTGGACGAGGGCGCGCCGACGAGCCTTCTCCCCGAGCACTCCGCTGATTGGCGCAGTGACGCTTCGGTCAGCGTCTCGATCTTGGCGACAGACGACGGGTCTGGCGTTGCGGCAAGCTACTACAGCCTGAACGGCTCCGCTCTGTCCGAATACGCCGGGCCGTTCGATGTTTCAGACGAAGGCATCAACACGGTCGAGTACTGGTCTGCCGACGTCGCGGGCAACATCGAGGATACTCAGACAGCGACGGTCAAGCTCGATCGGACTGCGCCTTCCACGACCGATGACGCGCCGGAGGGCTTCCGTGCGGGCACCGTCCACGTGACGCTTTCCGCCACCGACGCCGACGCCGGCGTGGCAGACACCTACTACTCGCTCGACGGCGGCGACGAGACCACCTACACGGTCCCGGTCGCTGTCTCCGGCGAGGGCACGCACACGATCGCGTACCACTCCGTCGACGTCTTGGGCAACACGGAGGACGTCCGCGAGGCGGTCGTGCGCATCGACGACAGCGCGCCTTCCACGACCGATGACGCGCCGGAGGGCTGGGTCCACGGACCAGTACTCCTTGCCCTGTCCGCTCAGGACTCCGCAGCGGGCGTCGCCGGAACCTTCTACTCGATTCTTGGCAGCGATCCCGAAACTCTGTATGACGGACCCTTCCCGGTCATAGCGGAGGGTATCAACAGCATCACGTATCGTTCGGTCGACATCGCCGGCAATACAGAGGCGATCCAGACCGCCACCGTCAAGATCGACAACACCGCGCCGACAACGACCAGCAACGCGCTCGCGAGCTACAGCACTTCGGCCACGATTCGCTTGACTGGGTCGGATTTGCACTCGGGAGTCGCGCAGACGCAGTATCGCCTCAATTCCGGAGCGTGGACCGAGGGTACGCAGATCGTCGTCACCACGGGAGGCAGCTACACGCTCGACTTCCGGTCGACAGACGCGGTAGGCAACATCGAGGCGACGAAGACGGCTTCCTTCACGATCACGAAGCGCTTCGAAGAGAGCGACCCGAAGGTGGTCTTCCAGGGATCCTGGTGGTCCTCGTCAAACGCCAATCTATCGGGAGGCACCAGCAAGAGCACACTCTCGGTCGGTGGCGCAGTCAATATCCGATTCACCGGCACCAAGCTCACCTGGATCTCCACCCGGGCCACCAACTACGGCAAGGCCCGCCTGATCCTCGACGGCGGAGCGCCGGTCGAGGTCGATCTCTACGGCACGTTTGCGTTCAAACAGGCGGTCTGGAATTCCGGGACTCTGGCCGACGGCGAGCACACCGTGCGCATCGAGTACACGGGCACGAAGAACGCGGCGTCGACCGGCTACTCCGTGTCGATCGACGCGGTCGACGTGATCGGCGAGCTCCTGGTCGCGGACAAGACGGCACCAGTGAGCACATCCAACGCCCCTGTCGACTGGCGTACCGCTCCTGTGAGCGTCACTCTCTCTGCCTCCGACGATATGTCCGGTGTGCAGGCGATCTACTACCGGGTCAACGATGGCGACACGAACACGTACAGCGTCCCCTTCGTCATCTCTACCGACGGTGCCAACAGCCTGGAGTTCTGGGCAGTCGACAACGTAGGCACCATCGAGACTTCGCACTTCACGACCGTTTCGGTCGACCTGACCGACCCGGTCAGCACGACCGACGCCCCGGACAATTGGGCTAGCTCTCCGGTCACGGTCGCGATCTCCGCCGAGGACACGGCTTCGGGCGTGGCGCACACCTACTACTCGCTGGACGGAAGCGTGCCCAGCGTCGAGGTCACGTCTCCCCTCGTCATCAGCAACGAAGGCACATCGACCATCAAGTACTACTCAGTCGATATCGCCGGCAACGCCGAGGACGTCAAGACGGCGCGAGTCCAGATCGACGATACGGCGCCGCAGACGATAGACAACGCCCTGGAAGGTTGGGTGCAGGGTCCGTTCTATCTGATCCTGAGCCCGAATGACAACGCCTCAGGCATCGCTGAGACCGCATATCGTTCAGCCAGCGGCACGACTACGGTCTACGCATCGCCAGTTGAAATCTCCTCAGAGGGTGTCACGACGATCGACTACGCCAGCACGGACGTCAAGGGCAACATCGAAGAAACGCGCACGGCAACCGTGCGAATCGACAATACGGCCCCGCTCACGACAAGCAACACTCTCTCGAGCTACAACACGTCCGCGACGATCCGACTCTCTGCCAGCGACTCGCTCTCCGGGGTCGATCGCACTGAGTACCGGCTCAACGGCGGCGGATGGACTGACGGCGCCGACATCGTCGTCACCACCGGCGGGAGCCACGTAGTCGAGTTCCGCTCGCTTGACGAGGCCGGAAACGTCGAGGACACCAAGAGCGCATCGTTCACGATCACCAAGCGTTTCGAGCAGGTGGCGTCGCAAATCATCTACCAGGGCACTTGGTGGGATTCGTCGCATTCCAGTCTCTCGGGTGGCACCGCCAAGAACACCGCCTCAATCGGCGCGATTGCGAACATCCGATTCACCGGCACCAAGATAACGTGGGTATCGACCAAGGCGACGAACTACGGCACTGCACGCCTGATCCTCGACGGCGGAGCACCGGTTGACGTCGACCTGTACGGCGCCTTCTCGTTCAAGCAGAACGTGTGGACGTCTGGAGACCTCGCCAGCGGCGCACATACCGTGCGTATCGAGTACTCCGGGCAGAAGAACCCTGCGTCTACGGGCTACACCATCAACGTCGACGCCTTCGACGTCGTGGGCGAGCTCCTCGTCGCAGACACGACCGCCCCGGTCACCACATCGAATACTCCGACCACGTGGAAGACCACGCCAATCACCATCACGCTGTCGGCAAGCGACAACATGTCCGGCGTATCTGGTACCTACTACCGCATCAACGGCGGTACCGCCAAAACGTATTCGGCACCATTCGTCGTGTCGACTCCGGGCGACAACGTCGTGGGCATCTGGTCCGTCGACGCCGCAGGCAATACAGAGGTTGCCCACGCCGCGCACGCGAAAGTCGATACCCTTGCGCCCGTGACAACGTCCGACGCCGTCGCGGACTACAACGAAAGCGCTGCGATAGTGCTGAGCGCGACCGACGTCGGATCAGGTGTGCAATCGACCCAGTACCGCTTGGACGCCGGAACTTGGACCACGGGCACCTCGATCAGCACTTCCGCCGGCGGACCTCACACCGTTGAGTTCAAGTCGACCGACGTCGCGGGCAACGTGGAGACGGTCAAATCCGTCAGCTTCAGTATCAAGAAGCGTTTCGAGCAGGACAACGGCCGCGTCGCACTTCTCGGTCCCTGGGCGAAGACCTCGCACGTCAATCTCTCGGGCGGGAACTTCATGGTCACCTCGACGAAGGGCGCTGCGGCGGAGTTCACATTCCGTGGGACCAAGATCGACTGGATCACCTCGAGCAACACCAACTACGGCCGAGCCCTCGTCACCGTTGACGGAACGACCACCTACACAGTCGATCTCTACGGAGCGTTCTCGTTCAAGCAGAACGTCTGGTCCTCCGGCCTGCTGCCCAACGGCACGCACACCGTGCGCATCGAGTGCCTGTACGAGAAGAGCGCGTCTTCCACTGGATACACCATTGGCGTCGACGCATTCGACGTGAACGGTGAGCTCGTCGACCGCAGGTACGAGCAGGACACGTCTCTCGTCGCCTACGAGGGGAACTGGGCTGTCACCAGCCACGCCAGTCTCTCCGGAGGCGACTACCTGTACGTGAACTCGCCGGGTTCCGCGGTCAACGTGGCATTCACGGGCACGAAGATCACCTGGGTCACGTCGAACAGCACCAACTACGGCAAAGCGCTCGTCACGGTTGACGGCACGACAACCCACACCGTGGACCTCTACGGCACGACAGCCTTCCAGCAGAACGTATGGACGTCCGGAACCCTCACAAATGAAGCGCACACTGTCAGGATCGAGTACCTGGGCACAAAGAACCCGGCCTCATCCGGCTACACAGTCGGCGTCGATGCACTTGACGTGTCCGGCGTACTCACCCAGGCGCAGACTCCCTCAACACGCTACGAGGACGTCAGCACGCTCCTCGCCTACGACGGAACCTGGTCCTCCACGAGCGGCAGCGGCCTCTCAGGAGGTGCGTACAAGGTGACCTCAACACCGGGTTCCGCGGTCAACGTGGCTTTCACTGGCACCAAGATCACGTGGGTCACAGCCAAGGCGACGAACTACGGAATCGCGACCGTCTCCGTCGACGGCGGACCAACTCAGAACGTCGACCTGTACGGTACCTTCGCCTACCAGCAGAAGGTCTGGACCTCCGGCACGCTCGCCGACGGACCCCACACGCTGAAGATCAGCTTCACGGGAAACAAGAACCCCGGCTCCACGGGAATCCACGTCGGTGTTGACGCGCTCGACGTAGTCGGCGTCCTCACGCAGGCAGAGCCCTCGACTCCACCGGGCACACGCTACGAAGAGACCGACGCTCTCCTCGGTTGGGCCGGTACCTGGTCTTCGCTGAGCAATTCGGGTCTGTCCGGCGGCGCATACAGGCTGACAGCCACACCGGGCTCCTCCCTGACGGTCGGGTTCACCGGAACTCGCATCACGTGGATATCCTCCAAGTCGACGAACTACGGCATCGCTCAGGTCACCGTCGATGACGGAACGCCAGTCCCGGTCGATCTCTACGGATCGTTCGCCTTCAAGCAGGCCGTTTGGACCTCGGGTGAGCTGACCGACGGCAGTCACACCCTCAAGATCGAGTACACGGGCGACAAGAACGCTGCCTCGTCCGGCTACATGATCGGGATCGACGCGCTCGACATAGTCGGCGTACTCACAGAAGCGGTCACCGGTCCTCAGCCAACGCGCTTCGACAACCTCGACTCGGGCATCGCGTATGCCGGTTCGTGGTCGTCGGTCAACCATGCGAATCTCCACTCCGGTTCGTGGAAGGTCAGCTCGACGCCGGGGTCGACGGTCTCCCTCTCGTTCGATGGATCGCGAATCGACTGGATCGGCTCGAAGAGCACCTCCTACGGCAAGGCTCTCGTGAGCGTCGATGGCGGACTTGCCGAAGAGGTCGACCTCTACGGAGTCTTCGCCTTCAAGCAGTTGATCTGGTCCTCCGGGGACCTCACCTCAGGTCCGCACACCGTGACCATCACCTGCATGGGCGCCAAGCGCACCGAGTCGGCGGGCACGATGATCGGGGTGGACGCGCTGGATATCATCGGTGAGATCACGCCGTAGGACTCGGGAGAACACACACGCATCCCTACGAGGACCCCGCACGGGGTCCTCGTACTTCGTCGCAACGGCTTCGGCTACGCGTCCTTGTTCTCGGCAACCGTCGCCGGAATCCCGAAGACCTTCGCGCCTGCAGGCACGTCGCGTAGCACCACCGAATTGGCCCCAATCTGCGCGCCATCGCCAACGCGGACTGCTCCGAGAATCTTGGCACCAGCGCCGATCAACACGTTTCGGCCCACGTCCGCGTGACGCTTGTACGTATCGCCGATCACACGGGCACCGATGACCACCCCGGGCATGACAATCGTACCCGCGCCGATTGTGGTCGTCTCGCCGATGACCACGCCCACCGAGTGCGGTACGCGCACACCCTTCTCAATTCGTGCTCGCGGATCGATATCGCAGCTGGTGACCGCCCGGCTGATCCAGTGGACCATCTTCGCAAAAGGCCATCCGACAATGCCCAGTCGCGTGCAGGAGTGCGACACGCGATAGAGGACGATCGCGAGATCCCATCCCCGGTAGTGTTGCGTCAACAGGCCTTCGGAAGCGGAAACCGTTTCAGTCATCGATACCCCCATGCTTGACCGTATTGTAGCGGCTCGCCCGCACAACGACAGTGCCGTGGCCCACCAAAGCAGAATCCGTCCCAAGAGGCGACCCGCTCAGCGCGCCGCTTCGCTATGATGTCCCTGGCAGCAAGTGCCCACGTGTGAACGCACATTCGACTCCAACGCACGGAGGCAATGACCATGTCGACCTTTGTCGGCAGATTCTTCCGCCAGCTAAGGCACCTACGACGCGCAGCACAGCGCGCGGGCGTGACGACGTTCGCGCTCGGCGCCGCAGGCTCCAACGTCAACATCGCCGACGGCGTCGAGATCGGGTCCACATCCAACGTCTTCATCGGAAGCGACGTGTTCATCGGGCGGGACTGCTGGTTGTCGGCCGCCGCCGCCAAGATACGCATCGGATCCCAGGTGATGCTGGCCCCCGAAGTCGCGATCATAACGGGAGACCATACGTTTCGTCGCCCCGGCGTGTCTATGTTCGACGCACACCTGAAGAGCCCCGAGGACGACCAGGACGTCGTCATCGAGGACGACGTATGGGTTGGTATGCGCGCAATCATCCTCAAGGGAATCACCGTTGGGCGCGGTAGCGTCATCGGCGCAGGAGCTGTAGTGACCCATGACGTTCCACCGTACTCCGTCGTGGCCGGGGTGCCTGCGAAAGTCGTCGCACATCGCTTCACGGACGAAGAGATCGCGACCCACGAACAGGCGTTGTACGGCAAGCGCATCACAGCCGCGTCTCCGGGGTACAAGGACGACTGACGGTCGCGTCTGAGCGGCACCCTCATCTTCGCCCTACTTCAGCCAGACGCGCCTCCAGCGGAGCAGTCATGCCGCTATCCAGACAGCTCAATGAGCCGACCGCCATAATCCAGTGCGCGTCGCCCCAACGGGCGAAGTGCCGCTTGTCAGTGAACAGGCGGCGCTTCTGATAGCGAGTCGTGATCCCGTCGTCTGCCACCAGGTTGGCCCTCATCCAGTCGGCCACCCTGGTTGCCAGATTCGCTGTCTCGAAGCGATGCGCGACGAGTCGCGCAAGCAGATCCACCGCCGTCGCGCCGGCATGGACATCGATGGGCCATCTGGCCGCAGGCGTGTAGTACGGTTCTCCGGCCGGGCCGAAGAAGGACCCCGTCCAGTAGGCGACACCCGCATCCAGGGCCGACCGGGCCCGGGCATCGCCGGTCGCCAGCCACAGATGGAGCAGGGCATCCAGGTTGTACGCCGTGTGGAAGCTGTCGCACCAACTCAGCCCCGGACCGACACCATATGCCCACGAGCCGTCATCATTCTGCCCGTCGATCGATCGCGCCGCCGCCATCAGTACGCCGCCATCAACGGTCATCCCTGGCACTATCGCGGCGACCGAAGCGCAAAGCATCGCTCCAAGTAGGTTCGCGTTGTGCACGAGAGTCGTCGATGTCGTTGTGTAGCGGAAGTAGCTATCCCCCGCCCCCTGAAGCAGCAGGTTCTCCTCAATGAACTCGGCCGAAGAAGCCGCGGCGCCTAGCCATTCCGCTTGGTCGAATGCGATTCCGGCCTCCAAGAGCCCTCTGCCCACGAAGGACGTCGCGATAATGTTCGGCGATTTCGCGGGATAGTACGCCCATCTCGTCTGGACATCGAACTCGTAGCCGTATGCACCGCCGCCGAGCGTGCCCCCGCACGTCTCGAGCGACCGGGCCAGTTCGAGTGCCGTAGAGTGCAGGACCGCTCTCTGGGACCCGTCAGACGTCGCCCACGCCTCGCGTGCGACCGCCGATAACGCGCAGCCCACCGACTTCGCCATCAGGTACGGCCGAACACCCAGCAACCTGGAGAGATCGATCGGCAACCGCTTGCGGAGCTGTATCGCCGCCTGGCGTGCACGGCTGTTGCTTCGGACCCATGAAGGAATCCGGGTGCCCATAAGGGCGTCGTAGGGATCGACGCCCACAAGTCCGTTCGCCGTGACGTTCGCCGTCACGAATCGCCCCTCGGCCCAGACAGCAAGATAGGCACGCCCGTGCTCAGCGACTCCACGATGGCCAGTGTCGCCCTGGTCGTCTCCACAGCCTCGTCGAGGGTCTCTGCGTCCTCGCTCTTGCCGCCAGCGAGGCGAACGAAGGTCGCCATCTCTTCGGCATGGCCCTTGTCGACCTTGCCGTAGTCCTTGCGCTGCGTCTTCCCCGACTCCACGTGCGTAAGTCGTCTGAAGTCGTCTATGACGAGTGTCGAGCCGCCACAGAAGACCTCCACGAGCTCCTTCGGATACGCGGTGTCTCCGCCGGACGCATACGTGATCGACGCAACGGCGCCGGATGCGAACTGCATCGAGCATACTAGCGAGTCCTGCAACGCCGGAGGCTTGCCGTTGGACAAGCCGTAGGCATGCACGCTGGTCGGGCGCGAGCCCGCGAGGAAGCAGGCCAGGTCGACGAAGTGACACACCTCGCCTACGATTCGGCCTCCCCCTTCCTCCAACCGCTGGATCCAGTGATCGGCGGCGATCTCGCCAGCATTCACGCGAATCTGAATGAGCGGAACGGCGGCCCGCTGTCGTATCTGGGCCCGAACGGCGACAGCAGCGGGAGAGTAGCGCCTGTTGAATCCGACCATCACCGATGCGCCATCGGCCCCTGCGGCGGCCCGGATGACGTCGTCGAGCTCCTCGCGAGTCAGAGCCAGAGGCTTCTCCACGAAGACGTCCTTGCCGCGTGACAGCCCCGCGACGACGAAGCGCGCATGCGTGTCATGTCGCGTAGCCACAATGACAGCGTCAGTCGCGTCATCGTCGAGAAGGTCGTCCACGGACGCAGCAGCGTACGCGAAACCGTGGCGAGCCGCAGCGTCCTCGGCCCTGAGCCCGGATGCCGTGACAATGCCGCGCAGCTCTACGCCAGGCAAACCCGAAAGCGCCGGGAGAAGAGTGGACGTTGCGAAGTTGCCCGCACCGACCATCCCGATCGCTACCGACTCCTTCTGTTTGCGGGCGGGTCGCGCCGGTGCCGACAGGTCTGCAGCGGCACCTGGAGCCGATGCGTACTCGAGTAGAACGCCGATGACCTCCTGCTCGCCGGGCGTGACGATCAGGTCGTACGCCTTCGGCGCCTCATCGATCGAGAAGCGATGCGTGGTCAGCGTCGTCGTGTCGACAGCCTTCGTGCTCACCAGTCGAAGGAACTCCTCCATATTCCGGCGTTCGGTCCACTTCACGTATCCCTCGGGGTAGTCGATTCCGTACTCTTCGTACGACGGGTCGTATCGCCCCGGGCCGTACGACCGCGATAGCCGAAGAGACAGCTCCTTGCCGTAGTACGGCGCGCGCGACAGATCCATGCCGACGTCACCGACGACTACGACGACGCCTCGGTCCCTTGCCACCTCAGCGGCCAGATTGACGGGGTCGCTGCTTCGGGTGCTCGCTGTGATGATTACCGCATCGGCTCCCAACCCGTGCGAGAGACGCTCAACCTGTCCTGCAAACTCATCAGTCCCGCCAGCCGCCGCGGCATCGACCCCGAGAGACTCGGCGAGCTTCGTGCGCTCCTCATCTGGATCGAATCCGACAACGACACAACCCGCCGCTTTGGCTATCTGGACCGTTATGAGACCCAGCAGCCCCAAGCCGATAACGCCCACGGTGTCGCCAACGGACGGCTGCGCCTGTCGGAATCCCTGCATGGCAATGGCGCCAAGAGTCGAGTACGCGGCTTGATCGAACTCGACGCCGTCGGGGATTCGAACACACAGGCTGCCGGGTACCGAGACGTACTCAGCGTGGTTCGCGTAGCCTGCCCCGGCGCACGCGACGTGATCGCCGGGCTGCACACCAGCCACAAGCTCACCGACAGCTTCTACGACGCCGGAGATGCTGTATCCCAGCGGCGATGCCTGTTCCAGGCGATCCATCACCATCTTGTAGGTGCCGAGAAGTCCGTCGCGGCGCACGCGGTCGAGAACCTTGCGCACGTCGTCAGGCCGCTTCCTGGCCTTCTCGATAAGCGAGCTACGCCCAAGCTCCACCTTCGACCGCTCGGTTCCCACGCTCACCAGGGATCTCACGACACGAACCAGCACGTTATGAGCGCCAAGTGCCGGTATCGGGACATCCAGTACCCGAATCGTGCCGTCCTTCATGCTCTGAGTGACCTGCTTCATGAAGCGCTCCCTCTTCGGTTCTGTTCTATCTCGCCCAGGGTCTCTGGCCCAGGTCAAGGTGCTGTTCCACGAACGTGAACTTCCCCGACGCCGTCAACGACAACTCGGGGACGACTTTCACTCGCACAACCAGTTCGCCCGAAGCCTTGTCTGCCAACTCATCGAGTATCGCGCGCTCATCTTCCGAGCTGAAGCCTGGCACGGGAACGACGAGCAACTCCACCAAACCCGGCTCGTTTTGCACGAACCTGAATCGTCGCATCCTCGTGTACACGTCGCTGTGGAGGTTGATGGCCGTCATCGAAATGAGCGCGCCGGATGCACCGACGAGCATCTCCTGATCCCACCGTCCTACCACATCCGTGATCCGTCTCCCAGGACGGCCGCACGCGCATGGTTCGTCCTTCCACTGCGCTCTGTCGTCTGTGACGTAGCGGATGAACAGCATCGCCCTGTTCAGAAAGCCCGTGCCCACCAGCGTGCCGGGTACGTCCGACTCCAGCACCGGCCTACCCGATGAGTCGACTATCTCCGTCACGCCGTACTGTGTGAACGGATGATAGGCATTCTCCCCTTCGCACTCACCTGCGAGAATGCACTTCTCGGAATGTCCGTACCACCTGTAGACACGAGCACCGAAGACCTCCTCGATGAACGTTCGCTGCCCGGGCGTCATGTTCTCGGAGCCAAGGAGCAACGCGCGCAATCCCGGCAACGAAGTCCCGGCCTTGGCAAGATGCTCGGCAAGAATGGTCGCCGAAGATGGATACGCGTGTAGGTAGGCCGCTCCGTACCCCTTCATCTGCTCGACCATCGCCGGCATGAGGTCTTCGGCAAGATCGAAGCTGGAGAAGTACAACGCGTTGTTGAGAGGATCTTCCTCCCAGAGCCGTCCCCGCTTTCTGCCAGAGATTGCACGTCCACGCAAGACCGCGCGTCGATCACCGAGACGATAGCCGACTCTACCCCACTGCCATTGCATGAACGCCCACTCTCGCGCCGACGCTTCGTGCGAGATGTCGAACCCGAGCGGAACGCCCGACGTCCCGCCAGTCGTCTGATGCCGGTAGGCCGCAGGGCTCAGTCCCTCGGGGCGCAAGTGTTCTCCCAGCTCGCTCACCATAGCTCGCGTCAACAGCGGTATCGCGGCGATCTCATCCACTGAGTTGATGTCCTCGGGGTGCATGTCCATCTCTGAGAAGAGCTCTCGGTAGTACGGCACACGCTCTCTCCCAAGGCGGAGCAGTTCACGCAAGCGTTCGAGTTGGTCTTGCTGCAAGCGCTCCTGGTCCCACCCCTCGGCATCCTTCAGCGCATTCCATGTCTCGCCGAAGGCCGGACCAAACAGCTTCCCTGGTGGTAGAAGCCTGGCCACGAGCGCGGCACCGCGCTTGACCGGGACAGGGCTCGCATCGTACGCGTTGCGCATGCGACCTGTGATGCTCACGACACCACTCCCGAGTCATGCCGAGGGACGACGCCGAGCCGGTCATAGACTCCCCGGAGTGCGTCGCATACCACCTCGAGCGCGTGTGTCCGACCGACGTAGTCCCTCGCGGCTGCCCCCAGTCGATCTCGAAGTGCGCTGTCACCGAGCACGCGGCCTATCGCCGCGGCAAGCGCCTCCGGGTCCTGTGGCGGGACAACGACCGCTGTGACGCCTTCTGTCACCACGTCCGGCACACCACCAACCGGAGTCACAACGCACGGCAACGCCCAGCTCATCGCCTCGAGCAGCGCCAAAGGCACACCCTCGACCCGCGAGGGAAGAACGAATGTGTCGGCGTCCGCGTACTCCTGCGCGACTGCGGCATCATCTAGCCAGCCCGGCAGATCCACAGTGACCCCCGTGGCAGCCGAGACCTCGCGGGTGAACTCTCGCGTATCGCCGGCTCCCACGAGCACTGCCTGAACGCGAACGCCTTGCTCCCCGAGGAGTATCAGCGCTGCCGCTAGATCTTCGACTCCCTTGTGCTCTACTATGTGCCCGACGAACAGGACCCTGGGCACGTCTCGACTCCGCGTGAGGCGAATCGGCACATCCTCTCCGGCGGGAAGCAGTACCGCGTTTGGAATCACCGTCGCGACGCGGACGTCGGACAGCGACGCGACACGTTCGCTCCACGTCTGCGAGAGTACGAGCACCGTCGCGGCCCCTTCAAGGAAGCGTCTCACTGAGCGGCCCCGACCCACGCCACCACCAGTCGCGAAGGCATGGAACCCCCCGCCGTGGATATGTGCGATGTACCGACCTCCGAACGCCCTTGTCAGCAGCGAGAGAAGCCTCTTGCGCGCGTAGCTGCCCCTGGAGGCCACGTGAAGGTGTACGACCACGTCTCGATGCGAAATGAGAACACCGGCAAGTCTTACGACGCTGCCGACGAAGACGAGCATCCGCGACACCACTCCCCCGTCGCTCGTCGAGGGGATCACCCTGAAGTCGTACTCTCCTGCAAGCGCTGACGATGCGTACAGACCGATTGTCCGAGCGATTCCTCCGCGAGCCGTCGGTGACGGTCCGACGTGCACCAGGACAGTGGGTTTCATCGCTGCAGCAGAGGGACTCATGCGAGCACCGCCGAACTGTCGACATCGGCAATCTCGCCTGAACGATTCAGGTCCTTGACCCAACCCGCAGCGATACCCGCGAGCAGACCCATGACGATGCTCGCCTGGTAGAGCGCGATTCCGTTAAAGAACGCGATGACGACGAACGCGACGACAGCCCCCAGGTAGACCTGTGCGAAGTTCTGTGCGTGGGAGTCACGTGAGCGCCGCAATCGCCATCCATGTCTCGCCCAGGTGAAGATCAACCACAGGTAGGCTCCCAGAAGCAGGATTCCGCCGGTCGACAAGAACTCCAGGAAGTCGTTGTGCGCCCAGCGCTCGACTCCGATCGCTGCGTACACGAGTGCAGAGCTATATGTCGCCCCTTCTCCAGTCAGGAGTGCGGCGGGGTTGTCCCACACCCCATTCCATACCGCCACCCAGATGCCGATCCGACCGCTCCCAGCCCACACCTCTGTGCCGGCTCCTGAAGAGATGTAGCCGATATCCGAGAACCTCGCCAGGATGCGGTCCTGGGCGACGAAGATGATTGCCGCAGAGACGACGATGATAACGAACGCTCCGAGGATCGCGCGCGCGCCCTTTCCTCGAAGCACCATCAGCGTGTAGGCGATGAACAGGACGATTGCGGCCAACAACGTCGTTCGAACCAGCGAACCTACGACGGCGAGAAACAGAAGACCCACCATGACCGGTGGCCAGATTCGTCCCCGCCTTTCGAGCATGAAGAAGAGAGGGAAGGCTGCGCTGAGCACAGCGTATGTCGAGAGCCCATGCGGACCCTGCCCGATTGCGGTGAACTCGCCTGCGTAGTAGGCCGGGCCGTATCGGTTCTGTGTCGCCGCGATGAGGATAGTGACGAGCATCAGCCCGCCACCGACGACGCCGGTTAACAGCGCCCGTTCCCGCCCTTGCGCGTTCGACGCGATGCGCTCGACGACGACTGCTACCAAGAGCCATGATGCCATGCGCAGTGTGTTCGTGACCCCTTCACTGACTCCCGGGCGACTCAGTGTGACCAGAGCGTAGGTTCCGAGGACCACGAGCGGGGTCAGCGTGTACTGATACGACTCCTCGGCATGTCCTCTCATCATCTGGAGTAGTACGTAGAACGCGCAGACCGCAATCAGACCCGCGCCCCAGAGCTGTCCTGCCGAGAACGGCCCGATGACGACGAAGACGAATGCGTCGGCCACCGGACGCGAAGCGGTGTAGACCAGAACGGCCAACGCCGGGTCGAACAACATGATTCCCACCAGAACGATCGCAGCGCACAAGACGAGTGCAAAGGCGATACTGGGGAGGTAGCCGACGGCCAGTCCCAGCCCAATCGCTCCAAAGAGCAGTACACCGACCGGCACGCTCTTCGGCTCGCGACGGCCGGCGCCCATTACACCAGCACATCCTCTTCGGTAGTCTCCCTGGGAACGGTCGTACCCAAGTGGTCGTCATCCTTCGGCCACTGTGCGAACACCCATGTCGTCACGATCGCAGCGGCCGTGTACCCCACGGACACGCCCATTGCTGCCCCCAGCGCACCGAACCTCGGAACGAGGTAGAGATCTGCGGCAACCGTCACGCCGAAGGACACGGCGGCTGCGATGCTCGGGATATCAGGTCGCCCGCGACCCATGACGTATGCACCGAGCAATCTGGCGGATGCGAGCGCCGCTACGGGGACTACCATGATGCCCAGGACCAGAGCCAGACGCTCGTCTCCAAGGCGTAGAAGAGGCACGACGACCAACTGGGTTCCCAGCACCACGATCGCACCACCCGCGACGGTCATCCCAAGCACGGCTTTCGCCTCCCGGGACACCGCCCGATGCTGATCGGGTATCTCACCCGATGCTGCGTCCGAGAACACGACCGCCGAAACGGCGTTCGGGACGTGGAACAAGACCTCTGAGAGGGAGACAGCGATCGAGTAGACTCCGAGCGCCTTCGCATCCGCCAACGCAGCCACGATCACCTGGTCCCCCCGCATGTTGACGAACTCCCAGACCTGGGTCCACATCGCTCGCACACCGTATCTCAGGGAATCACGCAGACGTCCGAGGTCGAGCGCAGGCCAATCCCCGTTCAGGCCCAGAACGACGAATGCGGCGGCGCCGAGACCGTATGAAGCAGCCCAGACAACGTAGAGACCGAAAGGTGTCGGTGTGCCAAAGAGCGGGTAGACGGCGATCCCGGCGAGGAGTGCTCCCCCCTGCAGTGCGCGTCCTCTGAGCAGGTCGCGAAAGCGTCCGAGTCCCTGTACGACTCCCGCCATCTGCTGAAACGCCATGATCGGCGGCGTGAGGAGTATCGCAAGACGAATATGGCCTGCCGACAGGTCGAGCCGGGGTCCCGGAATCCAGGCATCCGGCAGAAGGTGCACCAATCCCCATGCGGCAACAGGAAGCACGATGCACCACGCAAGGGAGTTGCCGATGAGTCGACGGGTGTCGTGCGGCGATCGCGCCGCAAAGTACACGTTCGCGCCGGGCAATCCGACACCCAGGACGACGTGCACCACAGTTGAGGCAAGGCCCAGGGCCACCATCTGCCCACGTCCGGCGGCCCCGAGCAGTCTCGTCGCAAGCAGAACCGCCATTGCATTGAGCACGACGCTCGTGACCACGCCAGCGACCGACTCGATGCGCCTCGCCCTCTGACTCTTGACGCGACTCATCGCAGGCTAGGAGAGAAGGCCCAGGAGACTCTCCACAAGGCCCCATCCGTAGTATTGGTCAAGGAAATATGCGGCGAGACCGGCGATGGCCACAACGACCACGAGTCCAAGAATCACCGTGAGCACACGCCCAACGAATATGGCGACACGGCGCCCGGGGCTCACTACTGGCAGCCACTCGTCACCCTTCTTGGCAGGGGTCCCAGCCTTCGCCTGAGTTCCTTCGGTCCGGCTTCCCTGATAGGCGTTGTAGTAGTTGTAGCCGCCCGTGTAGTACCCATAGCCATAGCCGGGACTGTTGCGTGTCTCATCGAGACCCCATACCGCGACACCCATGACCTCTGCTCCAACCTTGCCGAGCAGTTCGACCGACTTGGCGGCAGCCTCACGGGTAGCCGTGGCGGCCTTGCTCACCATCAGAACACCATCCGTGTACCGCGCCACAGAGACGGGGTCCGCAACGGCCAGGATCGGTGGGGAGTCCAGGATAATCCAGTCGGCCCACTCGCCAAGCTCGTCGAGGAGCTCCTTCATCTTGATCGAACCCAGGAGCTCCGACGGGTTGGGGGGCATCTTGCCAGCGGTGAGGATGAGCAGCGATTCATCTCCTGGACGCTGCAGGGCGGCCTTGAGCGCGTGAGTGCCGAGCAGAACGTCCGAGAGCCCGATCAGGTTGTTCACGTTGAAGAACTGCTCGGTCGTCGGACGGCGGAAGTCGCATGAGAGCAAGACGACCTTCTTGCCGGCCCTCGAGAGCGATGCGGCAAGGTTCGCGGCAACCGTCGACTTGCCTTCTGCCGGGGTCGCAGACGTGATCAGCAGCTTCTTGATCTTGTGCTCGAAGTTCACGAAATCCAGTGAGTTGCGCAAGACCCGGTATGCTTCCGCGGCGGCAGAACCGGGATGCTCGATGATCGTCAGTCGTCGCTTGTCGCCCTTCTCGAACTTCTCGACCGGGATGATGCCCAGAACCGGACCTCCATAGAGGCGTTCCGCCTCTTCGGTCGACTTGATCGTGTTGTCCATGTACTCGTACAGGAACGCCATCGCAAGGCCGAAGATCAGACCAACTACGACGCCAAGCACAACGTTTCGGACCGGACGGGGCTCCACGGGAGCGCTCGACGCCACCGCCGGGGACACGACGCGTCCGGAGCCCTCCTCCAGCTGCTCGTTGATTCGCAACTGCTCGAGCTTCTCTGCGAGCGTGGTGTAGGATCCGACAGCGATATCGAGTTCGGCACTGAGTTCGTCGTTCTTGCCTTCGTCCTGGATTCTGCGGCCAAGCTCGAGAATCTGATCCCTCGCATCGTTCAGTCGCTGCTCGACTTCATCGGCCGCGACGTTCAGGCTCTCCCGCTTGGTCTCACGCGACCACTTGACGTACTCTTCCGCCATCGTGTTGGCGATCTCGCGAGCCGCTTCCGGATCCCCGGCGCTGGCACGAATCGCAACCACGTTGGTCTGACCGACTGCGGAAACGCTCAGCTTCGCGAGCAGCTGTTCCGGGGACATCTCAAGTCCGAGTCTCCGAATGGTGTTCTCTGCAAGCGGACGAAGCTGCATCAACTGTACTTGTGTCTGCAATCCGCGCTCAGGCTGGCTGGAGAATTCGGGAAGAACCTGGCCGAAGAGCGCGGCACCGCTGTCCTTCTCCGACACGAGGACCTTCGCTTCGCCCACGAATCGTTCGGGCTGCAGAAGACTCACTGCGAAAGCCGCGAGGGCTACAATCAGTACGGCCTGGATGATCACCCATTTGCGGGCCCTGACTACGTTCAGGTAGTCACGCAGCTCCATGTACCCCTCCACCCACTTGGACTACATCCGTGGTTCGCAATGGCATCATCTCACTGTGCCACTGTCTTCGTGAATCGCGCGATGAACCAATACGGCTTGCCGCCGATATCTTTCGTCACCAGGATAACGTCGCCGTAGCCTTCTTCGTGCGTCTCATTCATCTCGATCTTGAGTGTCGCCGTGTTCCTGCCCTTCACGACGCCTGCGATCCGAATCGCCTCGACGATACCAGTCGCGTACTCCTCCGAGACCGGAGCGCTCTTTTCGTTCTCGACCAGAATCGCGTTGAGCAGGCCGATGTCGACATCATCCACCGCGGGAAGTGGGCCCGTGGGCGCTGTCCCGGCGTCTCCCTCGCGAAGCCCGGTCACGTACGCGACGTACCAGACCGAGCCGAACTTGCGGAATCCGAGCTTGCCGTCCGCCGAGGTTCCGTCGCGGAATGAGGCCGTAATGCTCAGCGTGGATACGTCCTCCTGCAGGTCGGTGCCGGAGACCTTGATGTGCTCGACCTCGCCGTCGGCCAGACGTGACAGGTTAGCCTGGGAGTCGACTTGCTCCTGCCAGATGCGCAGAGCAAACTCCTCCGGCATCCCGGCAGGCAGCTGAAGCGTGTCTTCGCTAACCCGCCCTGCCGATTCCGTCGCCTCAGAGGATCCGGTTCCAGTCGCACTGCCACCGTCCCCAGTTCCTAGGTACTCCTCGACAAGGGCCATGCCGTCGAGAAAGTAGAATGCCGCTCCAAAAGCCGCTAGTGACACCAACATGAGGGCAGTCGCGAACGCGACTGACCTCTTGGGATTGCCTTTCTGCTTCGTCATCGGCTACGACCTGCCAATCCCCAGGCGACACTCAACGAGCGACAACTCAATCGAACGAGCGTAGGCCCTCCCCGAGTATATGTGTTTGCCGCGTGCGACACCACGACCGCGAGCCGGTCTCCTATGGTGAGCTATCGTCTTCGGGGCCGAACCTCTCAAGCGTCTTCGGACCAACGGACGCGTCAGCGTCGCCCACTTCAACTGCTCGAATGACGTCACTCCAACCGCCAACCGCAACGTCGGCGAGCGCCAGCGAGAGCTCAGTCTGCAGGGACGCCGACACGCTCTCGCGATCCCCGTAGTCCAGTGAGGAGAACATGGCGAACATCTCCGCTCCCGACAGGACCTGGGGGCCGGCTCCTATCACGAAGAGCTCGTTCTCGATGAACACGTTTGTCTCGACGGGTACGTTCACGCGAGTGCCACCAGCCCGGTTCACCAGGTCTATCCACGCGCTTGAGGGCAGCACAACCCATGCATCCCCGGGACCCGAGTCCAGCTGTCCAACTGCCTCGAACACCGCGTCGCCACCACCGAACGAATACACGTCTCTCAGGCGATCGTAGCTCGTCCCCGGAATGGCGACGCCCGCATTGGGATCGTAGTGCGTCACAGAGGCCGTGGACATCGTCGACTCCAGCCGAAAGACGGCAGCGCAAACGACAGCACCGTCTGTGTCCTCGGCGAGGGCCGCGACAACCACAGACTGAGGCCGGCGTGCGACGTCCGCGTCGCGGCCCCACAACAGGTACGCAGCAACCGCACCGACGACTACTACCAGCCCCGCGACGATACCCCACGCGAGCGCTCGCCGGTACGGAGACCTGTTCTGGTCCATTACGGCTCCCTGAGGTAGTCCAGAATCCCGTCGGTCATGCCCTGAGCCAACTTGTCCTGATAGTGCGGACTCACAAGCAGCTTGTCTTCAACAGGATTGGTCATGAAGCCACATTCCACAAGGATGACGGGAACCTTCGACCAGTTGAAACCGCTCAGATCCTCCCGCGCCTGAAGCCCGGCCGAGGACGCTCCCGTCGATGCAATAACCGAGTCGTGAACTGCCTCCGCCGCACGCTTGCTGTCTGCCGAGAAGGCCTTCGTCCACCCGTTCGGGCTCGGGTACAAGATCGTGACTCCGGTTGTGCTCGGATCTGGACTTCCGTCTCCGTGGACTCGAACAAAGAGGTCCGCTTTGGTCTTGTTGGCCACCGCAGCACGCTCCGAATTCGAGATGTTGACATCGTTGACCGTTCGCGTCATGACAACCTTCACGCCTGCGGCCTCGAGCCGTGCCTTGAGATTCATCGATATCTGCAGGTTGACCTCATACTCGGGAACTCCGGTTTCCACCCCTGTCGTACCAGCGCTGACTCGCTCCTTGGTCTGAGTTGCCCCTGGGCCGATCGGTTCCTGACTTGAGTCGGACTTCGCCTGATGTCCTGGGTCGATGCAGACCACGAACTGCGCGAGCGATTCATCTGCCGCAGCGATCTCAACAGGGACCGTCAAGGTGACGCCCGTCCCCACCTGGGCCAACTCCTTGGCTACCGGATCCTGACGCGCGATCTTCCTCTCGTCGGCGACACCGGCCTTCTTGAGCGCCGAATCCTCTCGGATGTCAATCGACAGCCCCGCTGCCTGCAGTAGGACCTTTGCCTCGGCAATCGTCATTCCGACAACGTTCGGGACCTCGACCGCCGGAATCGCTTCCGTTGTCGTCTCGATCGTCGCACTGGCCTGAAGTGAAGGTGCCGTCGTGGTGTCTGCAGACGCCAGATTCACGTTCTCAGGAGTCTTTCTCGACGCTCCCATCGCCAGCAGCACGCCAATCACAAGAGCGACTGTGCCAGTCACCGCAACGACGACAAGAACCTGGCGGGTCAGCCGGCTCCGGGAACGTTCCCTGCGGTCAGATCTCTTGGAGGTCATGTCGCCAAATGGTGGGCCCGGCAGGACTCGAACCTGCAACCAAGGGATTATGAGTCCCCTGCTCCGCCATTGAGCTACGGGCCCGCACTATCTCGGCAATAGGTCACACACAGTGTTGTAGTGTAGCGTACTCGTCGGTATAATCCTCAACCGTGCGCGCGGCCGCTTCGGAGGCCGTAGCTACGGTCCTCAGTAGCTCAATTGGCAGAGCATCCGGCTGTTAACCGGAGGGTTGTAGGTTCGAGTCCTACCTGAGGAGCCAGACAATCAACAGGCCGTCGCGAAAGCGACGGCCTGTTCTCGTTCTGCTCGCACGAACGCACCCCTTGGCGGTTCGTCATACTGCGGCTACGGAAGCTCCAGGTAGTCCCGCAACTTGCTCGAACGGGATGGGTGACGCAGCTTGCAGAGTGTCTTCGACTCAATCTGTCGGATGCGCTCTCGCGTCACGCCAAACTCCCTGCCTACTTCCTCGAGAGTCCGAGGATGTCCGTCAGTCAGCCCGAAGCGCAGCTCGATGACCTTGCGCTCCCGCTCCGAGAGACCATCGAGAACGTTTGACAGCTGCTCCTGCAACATCGAGAAAGAAGCGGCGTCGGGCGGCACGATCGCCTCGCCGTCTTCGATGAAGTCGCCGAGCTGAGAATCCTCTTCCTCGCCGATGGGCGTCTCCAGCGAAACCGGCTCCTGGCTGATCTTTAGGATCTCTCGCACCCTCTCGGCTGTCATCTCCATCTTCTCGCCGATCTCCTCAGGAGTAGGCTCCCGGCCGAGTTCCTGAAGAAGCTGACGTTGAACACGAATCAGCTTGTTGATTGTCTCCACCATGTGAACCGGAATACGGATCGTGCGCGCCTGGTCGGCGATGGCACGGGTGATTGCCTGCCTGATCCACCACGTTGCATACGTCGAGAACTTGAAACCCTTGACGTAGTCGAACTTCTCGACCGCGCGGATGAGACCCAGGTTGCCCTCCTGGATAAGATCCAGGAAGAGCATCCCCCGACCCACGTAGCGCTTTGCGATTGACACCACAAGTCGCAGGTTCGCCTCTACGAGCTGCTGTTTGGCTTCCAGACCGACCTGTTCGATTCGACGAAAGCGCCGTCGCTCCGCACGGTCTATCTCGCCGCCGGACATCTCGATCTCCTCGAGCCTGCGCACAGCCTCGAGTCCGGCCTCTATCTTCATCGCGTAGTCGACCTCTTGCGCCGCAGTGAGGAGAGGCACCTTGCCTATCTCCTTCAGATACATGCGCACCGGATCGCCGGTGAGGGGTGCGAGCGTCGATTCGTTCACCCGTCGCTTGCCCTTCTTCTTTGCCGGCTTCGCGGGTTTGGGCAACGGAATCTCGATGTGCTCTTTCACTTCAGCAGGAATGTCATCATCTCTTTCAATGTCGTCGTCAGCGTCGGCATCATCTCCGGCCTCTTGAGGCTCGTCGACAACGCTTATACCCTCACCGCGGAAGAACGTGTAGACGTTGTCGATCTGATCGTCGGACAGATCGATGTCGCCTATGACGCTCTGAATCTCCTCTTCGGTCAGGTTGCCCTTTCCGCGCCCCATCTTCGCGAGGGTCTGCACCTCTGCGAGCTGGAGCTCGGGCGAGCGTCGCTCGCCGGGTTCCTTCGATGCCGACTTCGCACGCGACTTCCTCGGCTTCTTCTCGACCGATTCGGAAGACGGCGCAGCTGCCGGGTCGGCCGTCTGCCTCTTCGACGGAGCGAGCTTCTTGCTGCCCTTCTCGGTCTTCGCTGCCTTCTTCTCCGGAGGCGACTTCTTGGCCGCCGCCTTCGTGCCCTTCACCGGTGTCTCCCCCGCGGCCGTGTCGGCCTTGTCGTCCGTCTTCCGCTTCTTTGTGGTACTCGCCTTGTCGGCCACGCTTACCCCACACTTCCGTCCGTGTCTGAACAGTCAGCCAGGCCTCGGTGGACTCTGTCGAGCTTCACCTGCAGGCCGGCAATCTCTCTGAATAGTTCGTCGTATTCGGCGCTCGCCTTGACCTCTGATAGGGCGCGCATTTGTGCTTTCTTCTCTATGATTTGACGCTCAAGGGCGAATTCCTTGAGCTTGCTTAAAACGTCTCGAGCCTCTGTGCTCTTGTTCGCGGAATCCTCATCATCCATGACAAGCCCGCTGAGCACGGCGCCTGCCTCAGGATCCGTCTCCGCGACCAGCGTATACAGTTCTGTACCCACAGTGCTTCCCGCATCTACTACAGCGCTGAGTGTTCGCCGAAGAATCTCGTCGTGAACCAGTCCCTCGGACAGCACCTCGCGTGCCGACGTGCGCAGCTCGCCGCTCTGTGCGACCAGGCGCACGTACTCTCGCGCGGCAACGTACCCGGGATCCTGGCGACGCATAGCAACGGCGGCCGCCGCGGAGACGCCAGCAGCGTCCTCTCCCTCGCCGTCACGCGCAACCTGCTCGGGACGCGCCTCGTTCACGGCTTGCTGGATGACCAGATAGTCAAGACCCAGGCGATCTTGCACGTGAGCCATGTACTCGTGCAGAAACACCGTGCTCTTCATCGAGGCAAGCAACCGCGCCACGCTCGTTAGTGCCCGGGCACGCCCCTCGGGAAGCGAGAGATCGTGCGCATCGAGCCTTCGGTCCACCAGGAAGCGAAGGAGGGGTGATGCATCGCCGATCACTTTCCGCATGCCCTCTGCACCCGCGGTCAAGACGTAGTCCGCCGGGTCCTTGCCATCCGGGACTACCGCGACCGCAAGATCCACAGCCGCGGAACCGAGACCCTCGGGGGGCGCCAGCAGCACATCCAGGAACTCACCCGCTCGCTCAGCGGCCCGCAAACCAGCCTCGTCGGCATCGAAGAGGTAGACGATTCGACTCGCGAAACGCCCGAGCAACTTCACGTGATCGCGTGTCAGTGCCGTGCCAAGCGTAGCCACAACGTTCTTGATGCCGGCAGCATGCAGGGCAATCACGTCCGTGTAGCCCTCAACGACGACAGCCTCGCCCGCTTTGACGATCTCGTTCTTCGCTCGGTCGATCGCGTAGAGGTTGCGCGACTTGTGGAAGATTGGCGTTTCCTGCGTGTTCAGGTACTTCGGCTCGGCATCGCCCATGACCCGACCGCCGAAGCCCACGGCTCGGCCCTGAAGGTCGTGAATCGGGAACATCACCCGCTCATAGAATCGGTCCTTCAGACCTCTGTCTCCCTTGAGCGCAAGGTTTGCTTCGATCATCTCTGTGTCCGTGAATCCGGCTTCCTTCAGGTAGCGAACCAGCGCTCCTCGACCTGGGGCGTATCCGACCATGAACTCCTTCGCGACCTCGCTGCCGAATCCGCGTCCGGACAGATAGCTCCGCGCACGCTCCACAGCGTCGTCACGCGACATCACAAGAGTCCGGTGGTAGAACCTCGCCGCGGCGTCACTCGCTTCGGTCAACCGCTCCTTGTGCCCCCGATCGACTCCGCCGCCCTCTTCGCGAATCTCGATACGACCCCGGTCCGCAAGCAGGCGAACGGCGTCCGGGAACTCCATGTGTTCCTGACGCATGAGAAATCCGAACGCGTCGCCGCCTTCTCCACAGCCGAAGCAGTGCCACAGCTGAGTGGCAGGATCGACCTTGAAGGACGGGGTCTTCTCGCCATGGAAGGGGCAGAGACCCCAGAAGAGGCGGCCCTTCTTCTTCAGGACGACGGACTCCGAGATGAGGGCGACGACATCCGTGGCTTCTCGCACCCGCTGAACATCTTCGTCGGGGATACGGCCCACACGCCCTCCTCTCTTCGCTCGTCTTCCTATTCCCTTCGGCAAACCTGCCGAAGAAGCCTCCCCCAAGGCGCGTGAAACTTGCCGAGAATGTCGACGGTATCAACGCGACGCTCCCGGCGCACGCGATGCGCGCCGGGAGACGTCGGTCAAGTCGTGCATGGGGCGACGCGCGCCCCGACGGTTCCTACGCGCCGTGTACCTTCAGGAAGAGAGGCACGAAGACGACGCTTACGACCGTCATCAGCTTGATCAGGATGTTCATCGACGGACCGGACGTGTCCTTGAATGGATCGCCGACTGTGTCGCCCACGACTGCGGCCTTGTGGGCATCGGAGCCCTTGCCACCGTGAGCACCACCCTCGATGTACTTCTTGGCGTTGTCCCACGCGCCACCCGCGTTCGCCATGAATACGGCGAGCAGGAAGCCGGTGACGAGCGCGCCAGCCAGAAGACCAGCGAGCATCGACAGATTGATGATGCCGACTGCCAGGGGCACGACTACCGCGATGGCGCCGGGAAGAACCATCTCTCGGAGAGCACCCTTGGTCGAGATGTCGACACAGGCTGCATAGTCCGGCTTGCCGGTACCTTCCATGATGCCGGGAATCTCACGGAACTGACGGCGAACCTCGCCGATCATGGCGAAGGCCGCGCGACCGACAGCACCCATTGTGAGCGCTCCGAAGAGGAACGGCAGCATACCGCCGACGAATAGACCCGTGATGACGTACGCGTTCTCCAGCGACATGTCGATCGTCAGGCCTCCGACCGCGAGGCTGAGTCGGAAGGTCACGAACAGCGCGAGAGCAGTGAGTCCGGCGGACCCGATCGCGAAGCCCTTGGCGATGGCGGCGGTCGTGTTGCCGACGCTGTCGAGAGAGTCCGTGATCTTTCGGATGTCCTTGCCCATGTCCGCCATCTCGGCGATGCCGCCCGCGTTGTCTGCAACGGGACCGTAGGCATCGACGCCGACCGTGATCGCCGTGATCGACAGCATGCCGAGCGCGGCCAGAGCGATTCCGTAGACTCCAGATAGGTCGTTGTCAGCAACAGCTGCATTGCCCATAAGATACGACCCGACGATCGCGCCGCCCACGACGAGGATCGGCAGAGCTGTCGACATCATGCCGGTACCCAGACCCTGGATGATGTTGGTCGCCGCACCCGTCTCGGAAGCTTCGGCGATCTTCTTCACCGGGCTGTAGTGATCCGAGCAGTAGTACTCCGTGATCTTCCCGATCGCGATACCCGCCGCCAGGCCGACGACCACTGAACCGAAGTACCAGATGCGCGCACTCGTATCGATGCCGCCAAGGACGTCGCCACGCGTGCTCCAGTGATAGAACAGCCAGAACATCGCAACAACCTCAAGGCCTGCGGCGACATAGGTGCCCTTGTTGAGTGCCGTGTGGAGGTTCGTGCCCTCCTTCGCGCGCACAGCGAACAGTCCGACGATGGACATGACGATGCCGAACGCCGCGATCAGGAGGGGCACAGCCAGCCCGTACTGGAGATCGATCGACTTCGTCTCACCGACCGTGAACCAGATCGACACGGCAAGCAGCATGGGGGCGAGAATCGAGCCCACGTAGCTCTCGAAGAGGTCGGCACCCATGCCCGCGACGTCGCCGACGTTGTCGCCGACGTTGTCGGCTATGACGGCCGGGTTGCGGGGATCGTCTTCGGGGATGCCCGCCTCAACCTTGCCCACCAGGTCGGCGCCAACATCGGCGGCTTTCGTGTAGATTCCGCCACCGACACGAGCGAACAGCGCGATCGAAGACGCGCCCATCGCAAAACCGCTGACGATCTCCGAGCTCTTGAGGGGGTTGTCACCCATGACGAGCAGGGTGATGGCCCAGAGTGACAAGCCGCCAAGTCCGAACGATGCAACCGTAAGCCCCATCGTCAGCCCCGACCGGAACGCGACGTTGAGGGCCTTGTGCACGCCGATCGTCGCGGCCTGCGCGGTCCTCGTGTTGGCCCGGGTGGCAACGTACATACCGAAGTAGCCCGCACCCGCGGACAGAATTGCTCCGGTGAGGAACGCAACCGAGGTCATCGGCGCGATCGCGAACCACAGGACCACACCAACCACCAGGGCGAACACCACGAGAACTCGGTATTCGCGCAGCAGAAATGCGAGGGCGCCCTCCTGGGTGGCCTTCGATATCTCCTGCATCCTCGCGGTGCCCGGGTCCTGCTTCAGAACCCACATTGCGAGATAGACGGCGACGGCGATGCCAAGTACGGCAGCTGCCGGCGCCAACCATACGATCCAATCAGCCATGAACGCGGCTCCCCTTCCCATTTCGAAAAAGCAGCGTGTGACGCTTCGCAGATTCTATGTGAACGCGCATGAGCGGGCAACACGCATCAAACACCGAACGGAGACTGCCCAGGCCACGTGCGCTATGCTTCACGCAATACGCTGCAAGATTCGGTGTCACTACTCGGGCGGGCCATGTCACAGACAAATCGACAACTGGATAGCGACGGACGGGACCGCTCCGGGGCCGAGTACTGGGACAAGCGCTCTCGTCCTGAGATCCACTCCTCAGAATCCCCCCTGATGACCGCCGTACGCCACTTCGACGGTCACAAGTACGACCGCATGGTTTCCCGAATGCTCTCTCACGCACCTCGCGAAGGTTCCCTGCTCGAACTCGGCTGCGCACCTGGCTGGTTCCTGGCCCGCGTTCATCGTTTGCGTCCGGATCTGAGGCTCTCCGGCATAGACTACGCACCCTTGAGCGCCAAGAACACGCGCGACTACCTTGACAGCGCCGGCGTTGACGCCGCAGTCGAAGAAGCCGATCTCCGAACGTTCACCCCCGCAGAGCCCGTAGACGTCGTGATCTCCAGCGGTCTGCTCGAGCATTTCGATGACCCGGCGCAGATAGTGTCGCATCACGCGCGCATCGCCGGCCCGGGCGGTTGGGTGCTGATCTCTGTGCCCAACTTCCGCACGTGGACTCTCCGACGCGGATTCGAGTCGCTCGCGCCCGAGGACTTCGCTACCCACAACCTCGCCGTCATGAATCGCACCACTCTCGCGTCACTCTTGCAGGACTGCGGGCTCGAGGACGTTTCCTCCGGCTGGGCCGGTGGGTCAACCCTATACGCGACGCCGCGCCAGCGCCCCACTGGAATCAAGCTCGCATATATGATGGCGGCCAGGGTATGGAACCTGCTCGCAGCGATCTGGCCGGATGCACTCTCGCCCTGGCACGGCTACTACTGGGCAGTGGGCAGAGTCCCGAAGTGAGCTAGAACAGCCACTTCTTCGGCATGAAGGTGCTTTCGAACTGCCGAAGAGCGAACCGGTCGGTCATTCCTGACACGTAGTCTGTGACGCGCTGCGGCAGTTCAGACGGTTCGCGAGGCTGGTACTCCTCGGGAAGCGCGTCGGCGTTCTCCATGTAGTAGCGGAACAGCATCTGGACGAC
>JAENZW010000125.1 GCA_016841065.1 Actinomycetota bacterium | reverse complement strand
CCCCGACGCCCTCGAGGATGAGCTCCACGCCCTGCATGATCTTGTCGCGATCCATCACGAAGCCCCTTCGGCGAGTGGTCATCGCACGCACATACGCAGGATACAGCCCTAGCACGGTGCCAGGGAAACGTGCAAGCCACGCCGAGGCCACGCGCGCGCTCTATGTGCCGAAGAGCGCCTTGCCGATGCCGATGATCGCAGGGCCGAGAATGACGATCAGTGTCGAGGGGAGGATGCACAGAACCAGCGGGAACACCATCTTGACCGGTGCCTTCTGTGCCTGCTCTTCGGCAATCTGGCGCCGCTTCAGTCGCATCTCCTTGGCCTGTGTCCGCAGCACGCCCGCCACCGAGATGCCAAAAACCTCGGCCTGGATAATGGCCATGATGAAGGTGTTCAACTCGGACACATCGGTCCGTTGGGACATATGGCGGAGCGCATCGGATCTGTCGACGCCAGCCTGGATCTCCTGGAGCATGCGGGCGAACTCCTGCGGAAGCGCCCCTTCGCTGTTCTTGACGAGCTTCGAAATCGCCGCATCGAAACCGAGGCCAGCCTCCACGCTGATCGTCAGCATGTCGAGCATGTCTGGCAGGGAGCGACGAATGGCGCTCTTCCGCGCCCCGATGCGACCGCGCAGCCATAGGTCGGGTGCGAGAAAGGCGACGAGCGCGAGCGGCACCACGAGAAGCGCCCATGTGAAGCGAGAGAGCGGGATGAACAGCGAGAGCCCGCCGGAGCCCATGAGCACCGACAGAAGGCCCACAAACTTCACCGCGATGAAGCGCTCGGCATCCATTCCGCGAGGGTTCCCGGCCAGACGCAAGCGCTGGCGGATGTCCTCCCGGTAGTCGGCCGGAGCGATGGTGCGACCCATCTTCCGAAGCCCCGCGCCGATCGGACGAACAACGCGCTCGCCGAATGGTTGAAGGAGCGGCTCAACCTGCTGCGCCTGTGACGCCTCCCAGTCCGAGAGGTTGCGCAAGCGCCTGCTGACCTGACGCTCCTCGGAGAACACCGTGACCAGACTCACGTAGGCGAGCACAGCGATCGTCAAGAAGACGAGTGCGGCGACGAGGTACAGCATCCTACACCTCCACCTTCATCACTCGCATGAGCCAGACTGAGCCGATGAACAGCAGACCCATCCCGGCAGCCAAGAGCATCAGTCCGAGCCCGGACTCGAACAGCTGACTCATGTAGGTAGGGTTGATGATCAACAGCATGATGAGCTCGAGGAACGGAAGTGCGATGAGGATGTACGCCGAGATGCGTCCTTCGGCGGTGAGCGCCTTGACCTGCCGGCGTAGCGCGGAGCGCTCGCGGATCGTGCTCGCCACGATATCGAGCACCTCGGCCAGATTGCCGCCCACTTCGCGCTGGATGGCGATCGCAGCAACAGCCCAGTCGAAGTCTTCGCTCCCCAGACGCTCGGCCATCGAGTGCAAAGCGTCCTCGATGGGCAGACCCAGTCTCGCCTCCGTCTGAACGCGCTTGAACTCGACCGATGCCGGCGGCAACATCTCCTGCACCACAACATCGATGGCCTGGAGCATTCCCCAGCCGGCACGGAGCGAGCCTGCAATCAGGTTCAGCACGTCGGGAAGCTGCTCCTCGAACGCCTCGGTACGCGAGCGCGCCTTCGCGCCGATGTAGGCCATCGGAAGCATCGTCGCGACGATGACCACGAGGATGCTGATCGGCAGACTTCCTACGAGAAGCTGTATGACGAACCCGAATACCACAACGAACACGATGTGGAGGCTCATGTATTCGGTGGGGCGCAGGGGGAGACCGGCACGCTCAAGCCGTTGGCGAACGTACTCTGTCACGCCACGCTTGCCGGCCACGTAGCCGACGGCGCCCACCATGCGGGCGCGAAGACTGTTCGGGTCGGCATCGTCAGGCCGTGGGAGATCCGACGCGGTACCCCTGAGTTGCTCGTAGTAGCGCAGCTGCTCGAGCGTCGTCTTCGGCTGAATCACGAACAGCCCGATAGCGACAATCATCAGGACCGCCGCGCCGAAGACCAGCGCGACCGCACCCGCGAACACACGCGGATTGCGTGCCGTCACCTGCAGTTTCACGTCTCCCGCTGGAGCAAGCCCTTCGAACCGGGGGTTCGCGATTACCGTGTCACCGGACGCCATAGCGTCGCCGACCGTCGCGCTCACACCGATCTCCAGGTCCTTGGTCGTCGGCTGATTGCTCTCGTATGTGATGAGATAGCGATCCTGCAACTCCTCCGCGATGCCCCGGTAGAGGTCCGGCAGAGCAGCGAGATCCGTCGTGGCGACGAGCCGACCGCCTGTCTGAGTCGACATCGCGCGCAAGGGTGCGGGGTCGGCCTCGTATGACGGCATCGCGACGGTGTATATCGGGACGCGCACGTCTTGCACCTGCTTGACTGCATCATCGAGAGGCGTGCGACTCGTGTCGCCGCCGCCATCCGACAGCACAACAATGCCGACCGGCTTGCCGGTGCTGCTCCGAATGACGTCCGCGGCCATCGCGAGCGCATCGTTGAGCGAGGTCTCGCCCTTGGCTTGGAGACTATCGATTGCCGAAGCGATGCGTCCCCGATCGCTCGTGAATGGCAGTGCCACCGCAGGACGGGTGCTCACCGTGATGATCGCGATGCGATTCTGCATGGCGAACGTGTCCGCGAACTCGCTGGCAGCCTTCTTCGTACTCTCAAGGGGGTCGCCCTTCATGCTGCCGCTGGTGTCGATGACGAGAACCACGTCGAGCGGACCGGCGTCTTCGGCATCCGGCGCGAGTGCCTGCGCATCGGAGACCTTCGCATCGACTCCGTTCTCGGTGACTGCAAACTCCGGTGTACCTTTGTCCGACAGACCGCCGGGGAGAGTTATCGTGAGCTTGACCTGCGGGTATTGTCCGATATCGACGCTTTGAACGACAGCAGAGCCGACGGACTCCTGCGCGACAGCAGCGCTGCACGCCAGGATGACGGCGAGCGCGACTATGACCGCCCCGACAAGCGCCTTCCGCATCGTCGTCACCTGCGCTCGGGGGGCTCGTAGTCGAACACGTCTGCCGGCAAGGCGATGCCAGCGTCCTCCAGGCGCCTCATGAACTTCGGACGCAGTCCGGTGGATTTCAGTCTTCCGAGGAACCGACCACTCTCATCAAGACCCATCGAGTAGTCGAAGTAGTAGATGTCCTGGAGCACGATGGTCTCGCCTTCCATGCCTTCGACCTCGGACACCTGCACCACGCGTCTCGTCCCATCGCGAAGCCGGGCCAGATGAACCAGCAGGTTCATGGCCGAAGAAACCTGTTCGCGAATCGCACGTACCGGCAGATCGAGACCGCTCATCAACACCATCGTCTCGAGGCGTGCCAAGGCATCGCGAGGCGAGTTTGCGTGCACCGTCGTCAGCGAGCCATCGTGGCCGGTGTTCATCGCCTGCAGCATGTCCAGGGTCTCGCCGCCACGCACCTCGCCGACAACGATGCGATCGGGTCGCATGCGCAGTGAGTTGCGAACGAGATCGCGAATCGTGACTTGCCCCTTGCCCTCGATGTTCGATGGGCGAGATTCGAGTCGGAGCACGTGCTCCTGGCGCAACCGCAGCTCCGCAGCGTCCTCGATGGTCACGATTCGTTCGTCATGCGGGATGAACCCGGAGACGACATTGAGGAGCGTCGTCTTGCCCGAGCCGGTACCACCGGAGATGAGGATGTTGAGGCGACCGTTCACGCATGCTTCCAGGAACTCAGTGAGTCGCTCGTTCAGCGTGCCGAATGCAATCAGGTCCTCCGCAGTAAAGGGGTCGTGCGAGAACTTGCGGATGGTGAGCATCGGGCCGTTGATCGCGAGCGGATGGACGATGGCGTTGACGCGCGAGCCGTCCGGCAGACGGGCGTCAACCATTGGCGAACTCTCGTCTATGCGTCGACCCACCCGCGACACGATCTTGTCGATCACGCGCAGGAGATGTGCTTCATCGACGAATCGCCTGTCCGTCAGGTAGATCTTGCCCGCCCGCTCCACGTAGACGGTCGCATGATTGTTGACCATGACTTCAGTAACGGTCGGGTCCTTGAGCAGCGGCTCAATCGGCCCATATCCGAGGATGTTGTCGAGCACATCGGTCACGATCTGCGCCTTGTCCGCAGCGGACAAGGGCGTCGTCTCATTGTTGAGGAGCTTGTGCAGCTGACTCTCGATGCGCACGCGAAGCTTCGGATCGTCCTGCTCGGCGTTATCGAGTTCGGTACCCATCTCCTCGATAAGCAGGTAGTGAATGTTGCGTTTGATCAACTCGATTGTGTCGGCGGGTGGACCGCTTGAGGGCTCGCTGGAGCCCATGACATCCTCGACCGTTCGGACTGTCGCCAACCTATCCTTAAGCGACATTCGTGGCCACCTCCTCGGCAGACCGGACGACGCCTTGCGCGATCTCGACGATCGCTTTCGCCACATCCGAGCGCGGCTCATCGATGACTACCGGCGTGCCCTTGTTAACCGAGCGCGGAACGATCCGATCGCTCGGTATCTTCGCGTACACCTCGGATCCGACCGCCTTCTCCACCTCTGCCGGCTGCAGCCAGACCTTGCTGTCGGCCCGGTTCAGAACGAGGTGAACGAAGCCATGGTCGTACCCGAGTTGCGTGAGCTTCTGAAGGGAGACGCGTGTGTTCTTGATGCTTGCGACATCCATCATCGTCACCGCGAAGACGTGCGTCGACTTGTCTAGTGCGGTCAACACGACCTCGTCGAACGTGGCCGCCGTGTCTATGACGACGTAGTCGAACATCTCGCTCAGGAGCCCGAGAATCTTCGCGATGCGGCCGGTCGTGATGGTCTCGGCATCTTCGGGATTGACAGGCGCGAGCAGTACTTGAAGTCCCGAATCGTGAGTGGTCAGGTATCCGGCAAGCATGTCCACATCAAGACGGTCGATGTTGTGAACGGCGTCGAGTATCGTGCGCTTTGGCTCGAGCCCGAGCATGATCGCGACATCGCCGAACTGCAGGTCAAGGTCGACCAGCACCGTCCTCTTGTCGAGTGTCGACGCGAGAGCACTGCCGATGTTGGTCGCGAGGACGGACTTGCCCACGCCACCCTTCGTGCTGAATACCGTAACAACACGGGCCGCGTTCGCTGGCTCCAGCGTCGGCTCGCACGGTTGCTCAGCCTCGCGTCGATTCACGGACGCGTCGTAGGCGGACATGATCGCTTCGAGGAGCTCGCTCGCCGGAGCATTCGCCTGAACCACATCGGAAACTCCTGCGCGCATCGCGTCGCGCATGAGATCGGTGTCGATTGTCTCGGCGACCATTATGACTGCCGCCCGACGCGGGTGTGACGCTTGACTCCGGGCAAACGCGACACACGCGCTCGCGTCGGTCGACGGACCCGCAACAACAACGTGCGGCTCCGCGGCGGAAACGCGCGAGTCATCGATTGACGCCGCGCGTCTGACCTCGATGTCTGCCTTCGGCGCAAGAACAGTCGCTACACCGGAGATGAAATCGTCCTTCTTGTCGACAACGATAACTAGTCCCATTGCGGCTCCCTACTTGAAGACGTTGCCGAACAGAGTTCCTGCAGTGTCGGGTATCTCTTCGCCGGTTGCCGGTAGCAGGACCGCCCACACTCGGTTCCGGTCTGTTTGCTCTTCGGAGCAGACGATTC
>JAENZW010000003.1 GCA_016841065.1 Actinomycetota bacterium | reverse complement strand
GCGGGCATCGCACGCGCATGCGTCACGAAGGCGCACTACCTGCGCGAGCGGCTGCTGGACGCCTGCACGTTCGCGGCGCCATGGGACCACGCATTCGGATACGAGTTCGCGCTGCGCTACCTCGGCGACGCGAGGCAGATGCACGCGGCGATGCTGGAGCGCGGCTACATCGCGGGCGTCCTCTGTGAGTCGCTGGACTGCGGAGATCCGGATCTGGTGCTCTTCGCCGTTACCGAGATGCGCACTCGCGCCCAGATGGATGCGTTCGTGGCGGAAGTGATGTCGCTGTGAGCAAGAACGTCGAACACACTCCTCCTGGCGCGCTGGCGCGCGGGCCGAGGATCCCGATATTCGAGATCGGAGCTCCGGAGTCCGGCTGTGTGGGCGTTGCCGAGATCGACGTGCCCGGGATCGACATCGGTGTCGCACTCGGCGGCATGAGCCGCCTCGAACCGCCCTGTCTGCCGCACGTGACCGAGATCGAGATCATGCGGCACTACGCGCACCTTGCCGAGATGAACTTCGGCGTGGATACGGCGTCGTATCCACTCGGGTCCTGCACCATGAAATACAACCCCCGAATTGCCGAAGACGCGTGCCGGCTAGAGGGCTTCGCCGGCATGCACCCGTATCAACCGCTGGAGACTGCGCAGGGCGCACTGGCGCTCATGGTCGATCTGCAGGCGGCGCTCGGCGAGATATCGGGACTGCCTGCGGTCACGCTGCAACCGGCCGCGGGTGCACACGGCGAACTCACCGCGCTCATGATGTTCCGGGCGGCACACGTAGCGCGGGGCGACGCGCGACGGAAGGTCGTCATCCCGGATGCCGCGAACGGGACGAATCCCGCTAGCGTGTCGATGTGCGGGTACGAGGCGGTCACGATCCCGAGCGGCGAGGACGGACTCGTGGACGTGGAGGCGCTGAAGGCCGTCCTCGACACCGACGTCGCCGCGCTCATGCTCACGAACCCGAACACCCTTGGACTGTTCGAGAAACGGATTCTCGAGATCACCGAGGCGGTCCATGCGGTCGGTGCCTACGCGTACTGCGACGGCGCCAACATGAACGCGATCCTCGGTGTTGCCCGGCCGGGAGACATGGGCTTCGATGCCCTGCACATCAACCTGCACAAGACGTTCGCCACACCTCATGGCGGCGGCGGTCCTGGCGCCGGTCCCGTATGTGTCATTGAGGGTCTCACGGACTTCCTGCCGGGCCCGCTCCCGGTGCGGATGGACGACGGCACGTACGGCGTCTTGCGCCCCGGACACTCCATCGGCCGAGTCAGGTCGTTCTTCGGCAACTTCGGTGTCATGGTGCGGGCCTACGCGTACGTGCGGGCTGTCGGGGGAGAGGGGCTGCGCGAGGTCGCTGAGCAGGCCGTTCTTTCGGCGAACTACCTCAAGGAGCTGCTGAAAGGCGCCTACGAACTGCCGTACGATCGAACGTGCATGCACGAGTTCGTACTATCGGGCGCGAAGCTCAAGAGGGACTACGGCGTGCGAACCCTGGACGTGGCCAAGCGACTTCTCGACCACGGTTTCCATCCGCCAACGGTGTACTTCCCGCTAATCGTCGAGGAAGCGCTCATGATCGAGCCGACCGAGACCGAGCCGCTCGATGCCCTCGATGCCTTCGCGAACGCGATGCTCGCGATTGCCGAAGAGGCCGCGACTGATGCCGCAGTGGTGAATAGCGCTCCATACACGACACCGGTCCGTCGGGTCGATGAGGTTCGGGCCGCGCGAGAGCCCGAGTTGCGCTGGCAGGCCCGGTGAGCGAGAGCTGATGGCTCCCAAGTGGCGTCTCATCTCGCATGGGCGAGATGCGGGAAACCGGAACATGGCTATCGATCGAGCCATCCAGATCGCCCGCCGCGAGAATCGCGTGCCGCCGACCCTGCGGCTTTACGGCTGGCTTCGACCGACTGTGACGATCGGCCGTTTCCAGAAGTCGACCGACGTCGACTTCGCTGCGTGCGATGTCCTGGGTGTGGATGTGGTGCGGCGCTACACCGGGGGCAGGGGTGTGCTGCACGACGACGAGGTGACCTACTCCTGCGTCGCGTCGCTGGCTGATGATGTGCCGCGCGGGACGAGCGCGAGCTACGCGCATCTGTGCTCCGGTATCGTGGCTGCATACGGGCGGCTTGGTGTGTCGGCGCAGCTGACCGACAGGGCTCGCGGGAGACGCGGCAGCGCGGCATGCTATCTTCACGCCACTTCGGCCGATGTATCGTGCGGCGAGGCCAAACTCTCCGGCAGCGCACAGGTGTGGCTTCACGACACCGTCTTGCAGCACGGTTCGTTCATAGTCTCCCGGGACATCGACAGGGAGGCGCGAGTATTCGGCCTCTCTCCCCGGGCACGAGACGAATTGGCGGCCGGATCGCTGACGCTTTCGGACCTGACGTCCGACTCGCGTCATTGGGATGAGCTGTGCGCACTCATAGCCGAAGGGTGGGCAGATGCCCTGGGAATCGAACTCGTGGCAGGCGAGCTCACAGATCACGAGATCTGTCTTGCCGAGGCACTCGCCGGGCAGACGATAGTCGAACCTGTCGGAGAAGTGTGAATGTCAGAGCCTGCAGGTACAGTGCAGGCTAAGGGTATGCGCTACAATCTGACTGTTGAGAGCATATCCGGAGTGGAGGGGAAATGTCCGACCGGGATGAACGAATCGATAAGGCGCTTCTGAACCTCGAGGACAAGTCGAACGAGGACATCAGGGGGCTGCTCAATGACCTGCACGAAGAGGAGCAGCGCATCTCGTATCGCAGAAGGGTTCTGCACGGAAAGATCGACATCTTGCGCGCAGAGCTCGTCCGCAGGCTGAAGTCTCAGCGTGAGTCTGGAGATGACGTCATCTCAGCGACGGATGTCGACAGACTGATCGGTATTCTCGCAAATGACTTGCGCGGGGTATCGAACGTCGACGTCGCCGAAGACGACTTCGAGGACAACGAGGACGACGAGTAGGAACCCCGCACGCCCCGCAAGACAGTATCCGCAAGGAGGACACGTGTCGACGATTTCCGACAAGCTGCAGAGCTTCATGGACGACCTCGCTCACGATGCCGTTGAAGAACGCGTGATCGAGTATGTGATTCGCGAGGTCCGGAACGGTCGCAAGCTGACCGAGACGCTCAAGGATCCGTACGTCAAGAACCGGTTGAGCGACGAGAAGCTCGCACACGTGCTCGAGAACCCAGAGGTCGTTTCCGCGCTGGAGGAAGAGATATCGGCGTCGTTTCAGCGCCGCGAATTCGGTTTCACCGACTGATTCCTTCCGGGATCGGTCCGAGACGAGGGTCAAACTGATGACCGACTGTCCGAGATGCGGCACACAGACTCCGTCCGGAGCCACGACGTGCCCCGACTGCGGTGCGCGTGTCGAGGGCGCTACCCAGTCGTTCGAACCCGTCGTTGCCTCCGCGAGTCCGACACCTATGGATGTGGAGATCGACGAGGGTCCGGTACTTGTGGTTCGCAAGGGCGCGGAGGTTGGCGAGCGATTCTACGTGGATCGCGAGCGCCTGACGGTCGGGCGCGATCCACGTAGCGATATCTTCCTGAACGACGTGACGGTGTCTCGGCACCACGCGGTGCTCGGAAACGTGGCCGGCGAGGTCGAGATAGAGGATGCCGGTTCGTTGAACGGCACGTATGTCAACGGGGTATGTGTTGACAAGGCTCTGTTGGCAAGTGGAGACGTTGTGCAGATCGGCATGTTCCAGATGGTCTTCCTCGCCGGAAAGGGCGCGTGAGGTAGTGGCCCGACGGGACTACCTGACCATCGGCGAAGTTGTCGACAAGTTGTCCGCAACCTACACGGACCTGTCGATCTCAAAGGTCCGATTCCTCGAAGAAGAGGGTCTGGTATCGCCAGAACGCACGGCGGGAGGCTATCGCAAGTTCACCCAAGCCGATGTTGCTCGCGTTGATCTCGTCCTTCGGCTACAGAAGGAGCACTTTCTTCCACTCGCCGTCATCCGCGAGAAGCTCAAGGACTACGATCGAGGCAAGGTACCGGTTGAGTTGCGTCCAGCTGTCTCGGGTTCATCTGAGGCTGTTGCTTTGCCTTTCGAGGATACCGAAAGCGTGAAGCTGGAGGATGTTCCGTCCGTTCTGGGTCTTCCGAAGTCCTTCATCGACGAGCTGACGGAGTTCGGACTCGTCACGGTCGTCCAGGGAACGGAAGGCGAGGAGCTCTCGAAGTCGGATGTGCAGGTCGCCCACGCCTGTTGGGATCTGCGACGTTTCGGTATCGAGCCGCGTCATCTTCGCATGTATGAGACGCTGGCCGAACGAGAGGCGGCATTCTTCTCGCAGATTCTCATGCCTGCGTTCAGGCACCGCACACCGGAGACGCGTCAGAAGCTGAAGGACACGCTCCAGGAGCTCATGATGCTGACGGGTGACCTCAAGACACAGCTTCTCCGGCGGGCACTCGGAACCACGTTCGAAGACCTGATGTAGGAGCGATGGTCGAGGCTGACGCACACGAGCGGGAGACCGCGGGATCGAGACGGATCGATGAGATCCAGTTTGCGCACCCGAGCGAGAGGGTCGCAGCCGAGATTCTCGACTTCTATCGCATCCAGTGGGAGTACGAGCCTACGACGTTTCCGCTTGAGTGGGACGGAAAAGGCAACGTCGTGGCATCGTTCTCCCCGGACTTCTACCTTCCGGAGCTTGACCTCTACATCGAACTCACAACGATGAGCCAGAAGCTCGTCACAAAGAAGAACAAGAAGGTGCGGCGCTTGAGGGAGCTCTATCCCGAGGTGCACATCAAGATCTTCTACCAGCGCGACTTCCGGAACCTGCTACTGAAGTTCGGGATTCCCGTCGAGGAGCAGACTCACGGAGAGGGCGGCGGGCTGACTGCAGTCCCGCCGGAAGACGGCAGAGGCTGATGGCATCGCCGAAGGCACCCGAGTCGCTTGTCGAGCGCGTTCTCGTCACCGAGGAGCAGATCACGGCGCGCGTAGCCGAACTCGGAGCGTCGATCGCGCACGATCATCAAGGACGGGACGTTCGGCTCATTACGATCTTGCGCGGCGGTCTGATCTTCCTGGCCGATCTATGTAGGGCGATAGACCTGCCGCTCCAAGTGGACTTCATGGCGGTTTCGTCGTATGTGGGCGGACGCCCCGGCGTGGTGCGAGTGACCAAGGATCTCGACGACTCGATCGAGGGAGCGTCGGTAATCGTCGTCGAGGACATCGTCGACACAGGACTCACGCTCAACTACATTCTGCGAATGCTCAAGGAACGTCAGCCCGCGACGCTCGAGGTCTGCACCCTGCTCGACAAGGATGTCCGTCGAATCGTGGACCTGCCCATCACGTACAGGGGGTTCTCGATACCCGATAGATTCGTGGTCGGCTACGGGCTGGACGTCAACGGCCTGTATCGGAACCTACCCTTCGTCGCCACTGTTCGTGATGAGGCGTTGGCGGGAGCGGGTTGATGATGAGACGTCTGGCTATCGCGCTTGGCGTTCTGGGTGCGGTGATCGTGGCGGGCATCGCCGGCTACGTTCTGATCGAAGGTTGGTCGGTTCTCGACGCGCTCTACATGACCGTGATCACCGTCGGGACAGTCGGCTACTCCGAGGTGCACGAACTCACCTCCGGCGGACGCGTGTTCACAATGGCACTCATATTCGGCGGATTCGGGGCGATGATATTCTTCCTCGGCACCGTGATCGACTTCGTTGTCGAGGGGCACCTGAGAGGCTATGTGGAGGGTAGACGCATGGAGAAGCGAATCGAATCGCTGACGGGTCATCACATCGTTGCTGGCCTCGGACGTGTTGGTTCTGTCGTGGCTGCGATGCTAGAGGAAGAAGACGGTGCTTTCGTCGTCATCGACGCCGATGAGGAGCGCGTCGAATATGCCCGCGAGCAGGGATGGCTCGTTGTCGAAGGGGATGCGACTGCAGAGGAGACCCTGTATCAGGCGGGCGTCGAGCGAGCTCGGAGCCTGGTTACTACCCTGGATACGGATGCAGACAACCTCTTCGTGACATTCACGGCACGCTCCCTCAGCTCGGACATCTTCATCGTGGCCCGCTCCTCACACGAATCCTCGGAGGGCAAGCTCCGCAAAGCGGGAGCCAATCGTGTGCTCACTCCGAACATCATCGGTGGACGACGCATGGCTACGATGGTCCTTCACCCGGTCGTGTCTGACTTCCTCGATCTCGTAACGCACGGCGACAAGGTCGAGTTCCGGCTTCAGGAAGTAGAGCTCAATGGAGGCTCGCCCCTGGTTGGCAAGACAATCAGTGAGGCGAGCGTTCGAGACAAGACAGGGGCGTATATTCTCGCAATCCAGTCTCCCAGCGGTACAGTGAACACGAACCCGTCGTCCGATACCATGCTTGAGGTCGGTGACAGACTGGTGGTCCTCGGCACGTCGAGCCAGTTGCGTTCCCTGACGCAGGTGTGTTGAGGTTCACACGAAGGCACCAATGTTGGCCGAAGAAGGAGGCATCTCTTGGATCTAGGTAGCTACATTCGCGACATCCCTGACTTCCCAAAGGAAGGCGTCGTCTTCAAGGACATCACGCCACTGTTGGCGAGTCCTGAGGGATTCCGAGGGGCAATCGACACGATCGCGGATGCCTACGCAGACTCGAACGTCACGAAGGTTCTCGGCGCCGAGGCACGTGGATTCATCTTCGGTGGGGCGCTGGCGTACAAGCTCGGCGCAGGCTTCGTTCCCGCGCGCAAGCCCGGCAAACTGCCCTGGACAACCACGAGCCACGAGTACGAGCTGGAGTACGGCACGGATTCGCTGGAAGTGCATACCGATGCAATCACGCCTGACGACATCGTGCTGATTATCGACGACGTGCTCGCGACTGGTGGTACCGCTGCGGCGAAAGCATCACTCGTGGCTGGCATGGGGGCGCAAGTCGCCGGCTTCGCGTTCTTGATCGAGCTTGACTTCCTAAATGGTCGCGACAAGCTCGGAGAGCCGAAGATCGTCTCGCTCATCCATGTAGACTAGCGTGTTCTGCCCCGCCTAATCGACGGTCTCGACGTACTCCGCCCGGACCGTCTCAACACCAGAGAAGCCCAGCTGACGTGCGGCTTCACGAGAGAGATCAAGATCGCGGCCCGAGATGAAGGGGCCGCGATCGTTCACTACCACGACTATCCTCCTGTCGCCTCGAGTGAGGGCGAGCCGCGTTCCGAAGGACAGCGTGCGAGACGCGCAAGTAAGATCGTTCTGGTTGAAGATCTGTCCGGACGCGGTGCGTCGCCCATGGAACTCATTGCCGTACCAGGAGCAGACGGCGTTCATCTCCTTGCCGGTGGTACGGTACTTCTTCGGCTGATAGTCGGCGACGAGAAAGGTCACGTCCGTGTACGGTTCGACGATGGCCGGGAGCAGAGGGACGACCTGATCCGGAGGTATCGAGCTGTCTTCCCACTGTCGGCGAGTGAGGGCGTTTTGTGCGCGTTGTTGTGCGAGCAGGTCGCGCTCTTGCTTGGAGAGGCGGGCGACGATGAGCTTCTGTTCCTGAAACGCGCGCTCGAGTTCCGTGAGGCGCTGTTCCTTGATCTGGCGAAGCTCGACATCCTGTACCTTCAGGTCGTCGAGTAGTGCAGCCTCGTACTCCGCGGCGGCTTTGGCCACCGTGGCATCGAGATACGCCTCGCGGTCATGTCTTGCGATTCTGGTGAGCATGAAGAGTCGGGTGTAGAAGTCGGAGAACGACTCTGCGCCGAGCAGGATGGTGATCGGGTCAGTGCTTCCGGACTTGTAGAGGCGTACGAGGCGTTCCTCGTACGCTGCCTGGGCATCCTCGAGTCGTTGCCGGCTCGCAGTCAAGACCTCTTGCTGGCGGAAGATGCGGATGTTGGTGACGGAGATTCGCTCTTCAATGGCGATTTGCTCGGCCTGAAGATCTTCGATCTGCGTCTCAAGGGCAATTGCCTGCTGCGCCGCGTCATCGACAGTGATGGCGGCCGTCGACTCGGTAGAGGGCTGCGCAATGGCGGGTGCAGTCAGGCAAGTGGCCAGAACTGCCACGACTATTGCGGTGAGAATCTTGCGCTGCATCCCTTCGGCGGCCTTTCATGGTCATACCGGTCGGCACAAGGGTCTCAAGCAGGGAAGATGTCGGTTCGATATGATATCATGAGGACCAGCCGGGAGGCGGCGCAAGTCGCTTCGGATGCCCTCAACCGCAGTAGACGACGTAGCAGGAGGAATCGTGAGGCTCTTCGTGAGCACACGTGCTCGGCAAATCGTTGCGACGCTCGTCGCGATATCAGTGCTACTCACGTTCCCACTTGAGCTGGCAGCTACTCCTACGACGCCTGCAATCGAGGCGAAGAAGGACGAAGCGAGCGTCGCCCAAGCGCAGCTGGATGAGCTGGCGGTGCAACTGGAGCTTCGGACCGAAGACTACGCAGCGACGCTCGAGGATCTCGACAAGACATACGAGGCCATCGCCCGGGCCCAGGATGATCTCGCACGTGCCGACAGGGAGCTCGAAGACGCGCAGAGCAGACTCGGCGACCGTGCTGCAGGAATCTACCGGGGTGGGGGAGTGGACATGCTTGCCGTCCTCCTCGGCACGACGTCCTTTGGCGACTTCCTCACCCGCATCGATTGGCTCAGGCGGGTCAACCGTAGCGACGCGGACCTCGTTGCGGACGTGAAGGGGGCTCGTGAGCAGGTCAGAGTCTCGAAAGAGGCGCTAGAGCGGCGCAAGGAGGAGCAGGTCATCCTTCGCGATCAGGCCAAGGCAGCCAAGCGCGAGATGGAGGCGGCGGTTTCCGACCAGGCAGCCTATCTTGACGGGCTGAACGCGCAGGTCGCGAAGCTGGTCCGCGAGGAGCAGGCACGACAGGAGCGCCTGGCCGCCGAGCGCGCTGCGCGGGCTGCAGAGGAGGCACGCAAGGCTGCTGAGGCTGCTCGCAAGAAGGTCGAAGCGGGCGGCTCCGGAGGGCCGGAACGGAGCTACGACGGCGGGAGTCTTGGATCCGGACATCCGGAAGCTGTTGATATCGGTCTCGAGTACATCGGCGTGCCGTACGTATGGGGAGGGGCTTCGCCGGACGGATTCGACTGTTCCGGTCTCACGCAGTACGTATACGCCAGAATCGGCATCTCCCTCCCTCGAACGAGCAGGTCGCAGTACAATTCCGGCTCACATGTGCCCTCGGATCGGACGGACCTCCTCGTCCCCGGCGATCTGGTGTTCTTCGGCTACGGCGGTGACCCCGGTCAGGTGCATCACGTCGGAATCTATGTGGGCAACGGGGACTATCTGCACGCCCCGCAGACGGGACAGAACGTCCGCGTCGATTCCCTGTTCGGCAGGATCGACTCCAGCGGAGACTACGTGGGAGCGTCCAGGTTCTAGAATCGACTTCGGTTGTGCGCCCAGACCGTATGCGCCGTCATGGATACCGCTGACCGGTCGGGAGCCCCGATTTGGCCCTCTTCCTGTGGTATCATTCGCCCAATTCCGCGCAATACGTCCTCGTGGGACGCGGACTTGCAGACGAGGAGGGAACGGGTGTCTGACACGCTTATGTCAGGCAACGAGGCTGTCGCGCACGGCGCATGGGAAGCTGGTGCCGTCGTTGGCGTGGGCTATCCCGGCACGCCGTCGACCGAGACCCTTGAGGCGTTCGCGAAGCTGCCCGGCATTCGTGCCGAATGGGCTCCCAACGAGAAGGTTGCCCTCGAGGTTGCCGCCGGCGTGAGCATGGGGGGCGCTCGCGTCCTCGTGACGATGAAGCATGTCGGGGTCAATGTGGCTGCCGACCCGCTGTTCACACTGGCCTACACCGGGGTAGGCGGTGGCATTGTGATACTTGCTGCCGACGATCCGGGGATGCACTCCTCGCAGAACGAACAGGACTCCCGCAACTGGGGACCGTTTGCGCACGTGCCGGTTCTCGAGCCTTCGGACAGCTCGGAAGCGCGAGAGATGACGAAGGCGGCCTTCGACATATCGGAGCGGTTCGACGTACCGGTCATCGTGCGCTCGACGACGCGAATCTCGCACTCGAAGGGGCTCGTCTCCAGCGGCGAGCGTGTCGGGCGCGACGTGATTCCTTACGTCAGCGATCCTGCGAAGTGGCTGATGCTGCCCTCGAACGCACGCAAGCGCCGCTCGGAGTTGGACAAGCGGATGCGCGCTCTCGCGGAGTTCGCCGAAGAGACGACGCTCAATCGAATCGAGGGCGGAGACACGTCGCTCGGGGTCGTCACCTCAGGTGTTTCATACAACTACGTTCGGGAGGTTCTGCCTTCGGCATCGGTATTCAAGGTCGGGATGTCGTTCCCGCTACCCGCGAGCAAGCTCGCCCGGTTCGCGGAGAGCGTCGACCGTCTGGTGGTCGTCGAGGAGGCTGACCCCTACCTCAAGACGAGGCTGAGGTCCATCGGACTCGAGGTAGAGGGCATTGCCATTCCGACCGAGGGCGAACTCACGCCGGGGCTTGTTGCGCAGGCCTTCGGCTTGGATACTCCACTCCTTCGAGAGGCCATCTCCGGTCTGCCGCCCCGACCGCCGCTGATGTGTCCCGGCTGCCCACACAGGGGCGTCTTCCACGCGCTCAGGAAGATCAGGGCAGTCGTGACCGGCGACATAGGATGCTACACCCTGGGCGCAATGCCTCCACTGAGCGCCATGGACAGCTGCGTATGCATGGGCGCCAGCATTGGGATGACTCACGGCATGCATCTCGCGGGCGGGGCGGAAGGCCGGCCCATCGTGGCCGTCATCGGCGACTCGACCTTCGCGCACAGCGGGATCACGGGCCTTGCGCACATTGCATACAACGCCGGAACGGGCACCGTGCTCGTGCTCGACAATCGGATAACGGCAATGACTGGTCATCAAGGCAACCCGATGATGGGCCGGACTCTCATGGGTGAGCAGACGGTCGAGATCGACGTCGAGAAGCTCTGTGAGGCGCTCGGCGTGACGCGTGTGCGGGTCGTCGATCCCCATGACCTTGCGGCTACCGAGGCGGCGATTCGCGAGGAGATTGCGGCCGATGCGTTGAGCGTTGTCGTTGCCCAGAGTCCCTGCGCATTGCTCCTGAAGGAGCGAAACGATGCCTACTCGGTCGACGATGAGGCGTGCACGGCCTGTGGAGCGTGTTCGAAGATCGGGTGCCCCGCGATAGGTCTCGAAGACAGTGGGAAGGCGAGCATCGACGTAACGCTGTGCGTCGGCTGTGCCGATTGTGTTCAGGTTTGCCGCTTCGATGCGATAGAAACGACCGGTCTCGCATGCGACATCGGGGGTGCATGATGGATGTCGTTACCGTCATGCTCGCCGGTGTTGGTGGCCAGGGGACGATTCTGGCTGCCGATGTACTCGCCAAGGTCGCAGTCGCCCAAGGTCTGGACGTGAAGCTCTCCGAGGTCCACGGGATGGCACAGCGGGGAGGTGCCGTCGACACGGTCGTGAGGTTCGGCGAGAAGGTCTACTCGCCGCTGACCGATCCTGGCCGTGCCGACCACCTGGTCGCATTCGAGACCATCGAGGCGGCAAGAAGACTCCAGTACTTGCGGCCCGGAGGACGTCTCCTCGTTAACTCGCGGGTCATTCAACCGCTTCCAGTGCTCATCGGTGTGGCGGAGATGCCGGAGGAACTTGAGGCGCGACTCGACTCCGAAGGAGCGATCTTCGTGGACGCTGAAGCGCTTGCGTGTGAGGCTGGCAGCCCCAAGTCTGCGAACGTCGTTCTCCTCGGGGCTCTGTCCACAGGCCTCGACTTCACCGAAGAGGCATGGCGAGAGATAATCAGCAGCCGGGTTCCGCCGAAGACCGTTGACGTGAACCTGCGTGCTTTCGAACTTGGGCGTGCGGCGTGCGTCGAGGGGGAGTGCTACGGATGAAGGTGCGTCAGCTATCGGTATTCATCGAGAACAAAGCTGGTCGGGTGAGTGAGGTCACAGAGACCCTCGGCAAGGCCGGAGTCAACATCAGGGGCTTCTCTGTGTCGGACACGGCCGAATACGGGATCCTGCGCCTTGTGGTGGACCATCCCGAGGAAGGGCTCGCCATCCTCAGGACGGCAGGGTTCACAATCAAGGAGAGCGAGGTCATCTGCGTCAAGTTGGAGGATACTCCCGGTGCGCTTGCGCGTGCCCTGAGCGTCGTATCCGACGCGGGTGTGAATATGGAGTACGTGTACTCGCTCGTATCCACGTACGTGGTCATCAACGTCGCGGACGTCGACCGGGCGGTGAGACTCCTGAGCGATCAGCCGATCACGCTGGTTTCGCAGGAGGACATCACCGCCATATGACAGGGGACGATCGGCCGCAAGGTCGATGGCAGGTATTGTGGCCGAGGAAGTCGGCCCGGAGACTCAGGAGGTAGGGAGCATGGGAGCAATAAGCCGAAAGGCGCTGCTCGCTGGAGCTCTCGTCGTTGCGCTTCTCGCTGTTCCGATCGTGGGATGCACGTCGGACAGTGGGAGCAGCAGTGACGGCGGCGACAAGGGTGGGGATCCTTACAAGATCGGTGTTGTGGTTTCGCTGACAGGCACGTACTCGGGTCTGGGCGACGCTGAGAAGAAGGCAATCGAGATGGAGGTCGAGCGCATTAACGCCGACGGCGGCGTGCACGACCGGGATATCGAGGTCGTCTTCGAGGATGACGCGACTGACGAGGCACAGGCACAGTCAGCAGCCGAGAAGCTCGTCCAGCAGGACAAGGTTCTGGCACTCATCGGCGCAAGCGGCACAGGTCAGTCCATGGCCATGCGGACCGCAGCGCAGGACGCGGGCGTGCCGCAGATCTCCATGGCGGGGGGCACCGTTATCACGTCGGAGTTCGATCCGCTCGTGTTCCAGACCCCCTGGTCGAACACGCTGGTCGTTCCTTACCTTCTCGACTATCTGAATGCACAGGGCCAGACCAAGATCGCGCTTATCAGCGATACTGGCGGCTTCGCCAAGGATGGCGTGGCGGTCATGGAATCGATGGTCGCCGACTATGGTGTCGAGGTTGTGGCCAGCGAGGTCTTCAATCCTGGCGACACGGACATGACAACGCAGCTGACCAAGATCAAGGGCAGCGGCGCTGACGCGCTGGTCGTATGGTCGGCCGGCAAGGAAGCCGCCATTGTGCTCAACAACGCTGCCGCGCTGGATCTTGGTATGCCGATCTATGGCAGCCACGGCAACGCGCGCCAGGAGCTCATCGATGGTGCGGGCGCTGCTGCCGAAGGATTCATCTTCCCTGCAGGCAAGGTCCTGGTTCCTGCATCCTACGGTGAAGGCACGCCGGGCTATGAAGTCGCGACGAGCTTCATCGACCGCTACACGGAGAAGTACGACGCCGCACCCAGCACGTTCGCTGGTCACGCGTACGACGCGCTGTATCTAGTCGTCGAGGCCATGAAGCGCCTTCCTGAAGACTTCACGTCGGAGGACCTTCGTGCCGAGATCGAGAAGACGAGCGGTTTCGTCGGCATCGGCGGTACGTTCACCTTCTCAACCACTGACCACAACGGGATGTCCTCGAGCGACCTCGTGCTCTACAAGGTCGAGAACGGCACCTGGACGGTCATGCAGTAGCTTGAAGATGTTGACGGAAGGGGCGTGCGACGCACGCCCCTTCCGAGTTCTCTGCGGATGAGAGACTCGTTTGACCGAACAGTCATAGACGGGAAGGGACAAGTATGAGAGTGCGAGTGGGGGTGGCCGCATTTGTGGCCGCATCTGTGCTTGCCGCGACTGTTGGCGGCTGCTCGGCAACTGGTGATTCGCAGAAGGACGCCTACAAGATTGGTGCGGTCGTGTCGCTCTCCGGCACGTACGCAGGCCTCGGCGATCCCGAGAAGAAGGCCATCGAGATGGAGGTTGCCCGAGTCAACGCCGACGGTGGAGTGAACGGGCGCGATATCGAGGTCATCTTCCTGGATGATGCCACCGATGAGGCGCAGGCCCAGGGTGCGGCCGAGCAGCTCGTTCTGGAGGACGAAGTACTCTCTTTGATCGGTGCCAGTGGCACGGGCCAGTCGATGGCGATGCGTACGGTCGCCCAGGAGTACGACGTCCCTCAGGTATCGATGGCCGGTGGCACAGTCATCACGCAGGAGTTCGACCCGCTCGTCTTCCAGACCCCGTGGTCGAATACGCTCGTCGTGCCGTATGTCCTCAAGAGCATCAGAGATGCAGGTTTCGAGAAGGTCGGACTCATGACCGACGGCGGTGGCTATGGTAAGGACGGCAGGGGAGTGATTCTCAACTCCGCACCTGCGGCTGGCGTGGCCATCGTTGCCGATGAGGTCTTCAACCCGGGCGATACCGACATGACGACCCAGCTGACCAAGATCAGGTCGTCTGGCGCGGAGGTTCTGTTGATGTGGACAGCAGGACGCGAAGCTTCGACTGTTGTGAAGAGCCTCGACCAGCTTGGGATGGATATCCCGGTATACGGTGGCCCTGGCATCGCTCGGAAGGAGTTCATCGAGGGTGCGGGAGCGTCTGCCGACGGAGTGCGTTTCGCCGCCGGCAAGATTCTCGTTCCGTCTGCATACGGCGAAGGCACGGACGCGTTCGGAATCGCGACGGACTTCGTCTCCCGCTACGAAGAGAGCTACGGTCAGTCTCCCGACATCTTCGCCGGGCACGCGTACGATGCATTCAATCTGATTGTAGAGGCGATGAAGCGACTTCCCGAGGAGTTCAGTCCAGCAGACCTGCGCGACGAGATCGAGAAGACGAGCGGTTTCGTCGGTGTCGGAGGGACGTTCACGTTCTCTGAGACAGATCACAACGGTATTGCCGCGCAGGATCTCGTGATGTACGAGATCGTCAACGGCGAGTGGAAACTGGCCGAATAGCGGCGTGGCTATCGGGACGCGAGGCACATGACCGGCAAAGATCTGCTGCAGTTCATAGTCGCGGGACTGAGCAGTGGGGCTCTGTACGCTCTGCTCGCGCTCGGCTTCACCATCGTCTACGCATCGACCGGCGTGATCAACTTCGCACAAGGTGAGTTCTACATGCTCGGCGGGATGCTCGGGGTTCTCGCGTTCGATTCCCTCGGTATCCCGCTCGTGTTCGCAGCGCTGCTCGCCATTCTGGCGACGACGGCAGTAGGCGTCCTCTTTGAGCTTCTGGCGATTCGCCCGCGCAAGGACGGCGACCCACTTGCGCTGATCATCATCACCGTGGGCGGCTCGATCCTGATCCAGTCGCTGACGCGGCATGCCGTGGGAGGGGAAGAGCTGGCAACACTGCCGAGCTTCTCGCCGGGTCCGTCCATCGGAATCGCCGGAGTGACCATTGTCAGGCAGTCCCTGTGGATCTGGGGCATAACCGCGGTTGCCGTGGTCGGGCTGACGCTACTGTATCGTCGAACACGATTCGGCAAAGCCATGCGTGCGTGTTCGATCGATAGGGACGGCGCTCGACTCGTCGGAATCGACACGGCCCGCGTGGTGACGGCCTCGTTCGCGCTCGCGGCGGCGCTCGGCGCGATTGCCGGCGTCGTCATCTCACCGACAGTGCCTCCCGTGTTCTACTCGGGCGCGAGCATAGGGCTTAAGGGTTTCGCTGCCGCGATTCTTGGGGGACTCGGCAATCCGGTTGCGGCGGTTGCGGGGGGATTGACCCTCGGGCTGCTTGAGAACATCGCCAGCGGCTTCATCTCGTCAACCTTCAAGGACGGCATAGCGCTCGTGGTTCTTCTCGGTGTGCTGTTCGTGCGTCCACAGGGTCTCTTCGGTGGTCGTTCGAGGGAGAAAGTGTGAGGTCCAGCGGCTACAAGCGGTTCGTCTGGTGGCTCGTGGCTTCCGTCGCCGTGATGTGCGTGCCGTTCCTGACCGACAACGGTTTCATGCTGAAGATTCTCGCGAAGGACGTCGGGACGAACGCGCTGGTTGTTCTGGGACTCGCTCTGCTGTTCGGCTACGGGGGACAGGTGTCCCTCGGACACGCGGCATTCATCGGAATCGGGGCCTACACGTCGGCTCTCGTGACTATGCGGTTCGAGTTGCCGTGGCTTGCCGGCGTGGCAGCAGCAGCGCTCGTCTCCGCTGCAGGTGGTGCGCTCCTCGCCCTGCCGAGCCTGAGACTACGCGGGCACTACCTCGCGATGGCGACCCTTGGCTTCGGCGAGATCATGCATATCGTCTTCAGGGAAGCGACCCCGTTGACCGGTGGTTTTGACGGCTTGCGGGGCATTCCGTCGGTTGCCATCGGCGGGTTCGTGTTCAAGAGCCCTGAGTCCATCTACTGGCTGGTTTGGGGCATAGTCTTGGTTGCGCTACTGCTCGCCTACAACGTCGTGGCGCTGCGTCCCGGGCGAGCGATGCGCGCGCTGCATGGTTCAGAACTCGGGTCTCAGGCGTGCGGCGTCGACACCGTGCGAGTGAAGGTCCAGGTATTCGTTGTGTCGGCAGCTCTCGCGGGCATCGCCGGTTCTCTCTACGCGCACGTCGCGCGATTCATCTCGCCGGAGATATTCACACTCCATCGCTCGGTGATTCTCTTGTCGATGGCCGTCCTCGGCGGGACGAGCTCACTTGCCGGTCCCATCGTTGCTGCGGTCGGACTCTCCATCCTGAAGTACGTCGACTCCTTCGTGCCGGGTATGCCCGACGCAGCGTCAACGTTTCTGCAGGATTGGGAGCTCGACATCTACGGCTTGACCATCATCGTCGTGATGCTGTTCGCGCCCGGTGGCATAGGTGGAGCGTTTCGCAGTCTTCGGCAGAGATTCCGAAAGAAAGCGGCTCCCGACCCGGAGGGGGAGGGGGTGAGCGCCGCATGAGCTTGCTTGCTGTCCACGAGGTCACGAAGCGGTTCGGCGGGCTCACCGCCGTGGATTCCGTGTCGTTCGATGTGCACGAAGGCGAGATCAAGGCTCTGATCGGCCCAAACGGAGCGGGGAAGAGCACGCTGTTCAACGTGCTCACCGCGTACGAGCGCCCCGACGAGGGACGAGTCGAGTTCGACGGGAAGTCCCTCGTTGGAATGAAGCCGCATCGCATCGTGGCGCTTGGCGTCGCCCGCACGTTCCAGAACACGCAGTTGTTCGAAGCCATGACGGCGCTCGAGAACGTGCTCGTCGGTCTGCACACTCGCTCGCGTGCGGGGCTGTTGTCGGCCGCGCTCTACCTGCCATGGACCCTGATCGAGGAGAAGCGTCTGCGCGAGGAGGCGATGAGGCTCCTTCGTCTACTTGGACTCGAGGATCACGCCGAGACCCCCGCAGCGGACTTGCCGCACGGTCTTAGGCGGCTCCTGGAGATAGCCCGAGCGCTGGCGACGGGACCGCGTCTGATGCTGCTTGATGAGCCGGCTGCGGGTCTGAACACGACCGAGACGCAGGCGCTCGCCAACGCGCTCTTCCGCGTTCGCGACAACGGTGTGACGCTCGTCGTCGTCGAACATGACATGGGACTGGTCATGGAGGTCAGCGACGAGATCGTCGTCCTCAACGAGGGCCGCAAGATAGCCGAAGGGCCGCCTCGGCTCATCCAGAAGGACCCAGCGGTCATCGAGGCCTACCTGGGGGAGCCCGTCGATGACTGAGGCCAGGGAGATGCTGCGCGTCGAGAAGGTCAGCTCCGGCTATGGACACGTCGGAGTCCTTGAGGGCGTCTCGATCCACGTCATGCATGGCGAGGTAGTGACGCTCATCGGGTCGAATGGCGCGGGGAAGTCCACCCTGCTCAAGACCGTCGCGGGCGTCCTGTCTCCGACGGGCGGCTCGGTGGTGTTCGACGGTCGTGATATCTCGGGTATCACGCCTGAGAAGGCTGTGGAAGCCGGACTGGCGCTCGTTCCGGAGGGCAGAAGGCTCTTCGGATCGATGAGTGTGGGCGAGAATCTCGAGCTTGGCGCGTACGCGCGCAGACGTTCACGTTCGTTTTCGAGCGAGTTCGCCGAAGACCTCGAGATCGTCCACGAGCTGTTCCCTGTGCTCGGAGAGCGTGTGGACCAATCCGCCGCGACGTTGTCGGGCGGAGAACAGCAGATGCTGGCGATAGCGCGCGCGTTGATGAGCCGGCCACGGCTGCTACTGCTCGATGAGCCGTCCCTGGGTCTCGCACCGAAGGTGATTTCGGAGATATTCGCGATTCTCGATCGTTTGCGGTCGCGCGGCGTGACGATACTGCTCGTGGAACAGGATGCGTCCGTGGCGCTTCGCCACGCGGACCGGGGGTATGTACTGCGGACCGGAAGGGTCGAGCTCGAAGGTACGGCGTCCGAGCTTCTGGCCAACGATGACGTGCGCATGATCTACCTCGGTTCATGGAAGAAGAGTGTTTCCGGGACCTAGGTGTCCCAAAGCGAGTCGAACAGGAGCAGGAAGATGCCCATCTGGAACGCCGAATACGAGTCGATGACGAGGCCGAAGCTGAAGGAATTGCAGCTCAGGCGCCTCCAGGCGACTGTCGGCTGGATCTACGAGCGCGTTCCGTTCTACACAAGGGCCATGGACGAGCGCGGTATCCGGCCGAAGGACATCAAGGTGCTCGAGGACGTTGGGAGGCTGCCGTTCACCGACAAGACGGCGCTGAGGGACACATATCCCTTCGGGCTCTTCGCGGTTCCTCTCGACGATGTCGTGCGGGTTCACTCGTCATCAGGTACGACGGGCAAGCCAATCGTCGTTGGCTACACGCGCGGAGACATCGCGACGTGGACTGAATTGACTGCTCGCGTGGCGTCTGCGGCAGGCGTCGTCCGCACAGACCTCGCGCAGATGGCGTTCGGCTATGGGATGTTTACGGGCGGCTTTGGCATGCACTACGGTCTAGAGCGCGTCGGGGCGACGGTCATTCCGGCCAGCGCGGGCAACACGGAGCGACACATCATGATGATGCAGGACTTCGGGACGACGGTTCTGGTGTCGACACCGTCGTATGCGCTCTATATGGCCGAGGTCGCCGAGTCCACCGGCGTGGACTTCTCGACACTGCCGTTGCGGCTAGGACTCTTCGGCGCGGAGCCGTGCTCTGAGGCAGCGCGCAAAGAGATTGAGAAGAAGCTGCACATCGTTGCGACGGACAACTACGGGCTCTCCGAAGTCATGGGCCCCGGCGTGGCCGGTGAGTGTGAATGTGCGTGTGGACTGCATATCGCGGAGGATCACTTCCTTTGGGAGATCGTAGACCCGGCGACCGGGGAGCCGCTTCCCGACGGCGAGGAGGGCGAGTTGGTGATCACACCACTCACGAAGGAAGCCTTCCCGGTGCTGCGGTACCGCACGCACGACATCACGCGGATGACCACCGAGACCTGCGAGTGTGGACGAACGATGGCCCGCATGGCGAAGGTACGACAGCGCACCGACGATATGCTCATCATCCGGGGGGTCAACATATTCCCGAGTCAGATTGAGGACGTGCTCTTCAAGATAGAGGGCATCCGTCCGCACTACCTCATCGTGGTCGATCGCAAGCATGGCCTCGACGACATGGAAGTACGCATCGAGGTCGCCGAAGAGGTGTTTTCCGATATCATGGCTGACATGGTCGCTTTCACGAAGCACGTCAGCGACCGCTTGCACAGCGTAATTGGACTGCACGTGAAGGTGACTCTCGTCGAGCCGGGTTCCATCGAGAGAACTGCGGGCAAGGCGAAGCGTGTTCTCGATCAGCGCGAGGACGGCTGCTAGGCTCTTGCGCACCATTTTGGAGAGGCAGGTTCGGTGTCCGAGGCATCATCAGCCCCGCAATGGGTATGGATTCTCATCACGGTCGCATCCCTCGTGGTCGTGGTGTCTGTTGGCTGGCTCGTAGGCGGTTGGCTGTGGCATCGGTTCTCCCGTCGGTATCTCGTCCAACTGATCGGGAGACGAGAGAACTTCATCGCATCACAGCGGACGCTCGAGGCTGTTATCAGGCATCTGGCCGACGAGCCCGAGGAGAGCTTGCTGGAGTTCGCCCAGGATCCCGGGTCGCCCGATCGACAAGCCTTCTTCGATGTCGCGCACAGGATGCAGCTTCTCGCAGACGAAGCCTGGACCACTCCCTTGCCGAAGAGGCTCTGGCCGCTCGGGCAGGCTCTTGGTGACGCCGCAGCGACTCTGGCGATGGAAGCCGGCAGCGTTTCAGAGGATATGGATGCTGACGGGGTGCTCACGGCGCTGGCTAGCGTGAACGTCGAGCGAGTGACGAGGGCGTTCGAAGAAGCCGTGAAGCTCATGACAGAGGCACGCGAGTACTACGATATTGATGATACGGCCGTCTACGGCGGAGGTCTGTACATATGAGTCCTTCTGGCAAGGCCATACGCGGCGTCGCAGCGGTGATCTTCCTGTTCGTCGTACTGATGCTGGTTATGAACTACTGGGGCGACTACAGGTCGACAAAGCGCGGCAATGGCGACTCTCAAGAGACGACGAGCTCGGCCGAGGCGACCGGAACGGCCGACGACGGCAGCGGGGAAACCGGCGGCGATGCGGCAGAAGCGAGGACGGTCCTCGTGCTCACCGACGGGTTGAAGTTTCGCGAGAAGGCCTCGCGGGATGCCAAGATGATCGGTCAGCTCAACGAGGGTGATCGCCTGGATTACCTCGGCACCGAGGATGGCTGGTACAAGGTGCGTGCCCAAGACGGCACAGAGGGATTCGTCTCAACCAACGACCAGTACTCGAAACTCGAGAAGTAGGGTAGGGCGGGGGAGATGGCGCGCGTCATAGGTGCAGCGGATGACTTCTACCGACTTCGTGTTGCACGGCTCGATGACTCCGCGGAGCCGGATCTCGAATGGCGCGAAGACATCCTGTGGCGCGATCCGCCCAAGGACAGCCCTGACGAGCGCGAGAGTTGGACGCTCGAAGCAGTGAGGGTCGATGACGAAGAGGCGCTGCCGATTGCGGCGTACGAGTCGTCAGATGAAGCTCATGCGGCTCTAGAGGCGATCCAGGAAGAGATGGAGTCCCTCACGAAGTCTCAGTTCGAAGGGCGCTACCTCGAGGGGTAGACCCCTTCTGATGGGGACAGCACCCCCCTTTCACGTCGATTCGATGTCACGCGGACGAGGGGAGCAAGGCTGCTTTGCGCGAGTTAACATAAGATGTATTATCCGCCATACGGCGTAAACGACGAAAGAGGGGCCAGGGTCCCTCAACCATATCTGCCAATACCCTGCAAGAGCTGCGGCCCCGGACCGTGCGCATGCACAGCCCGGGGCCGGCTATCGAAACCGTCTTGCGACTGATCTTGCAGTTCAGATCGCGCGAGCGGTATTCGTCTACTCTGCGGCTGCTTCGGCCGCGTGGGTCCTGTCTGTTGTCGGAGAATCCTAGCCGAACAAGGTCCCACGCTCTCGGAATCCGAAGAACCGCTCCATAGTCAAATCGTCCTTCCATTGCGGGTGGAACATTCATCATTGCCAGGCGACACATGTATTCGTGAGCTACCTCCTCTCGAATGTCGACGACGCGTCGCCCGAACCTATACTTATGTCAAGTCATGCTCCGATTCTGGTCGGTACAGCATGCCGAGATAGACCGTCGGGATGTTCGGATCGTCGATGAACGCCCGGATGGGCTCCGCAATAGGCGGTCTCATGTCGAGCGACGCGAGCTGTTCGGGTGCCACCAGGTCCACGGTCTCGACCCGGGTATCCGCCGGATTCTGCGTGATGACCCCGGAGATAGCTTCGCAGCGAAACACGATGTTCACGACATGACGCGTGTTATCGGGCGCGATGGTGTCGGAGAGAATGATCGGACGACCGACAGAGCACTGCAGGCCGGTCTCTTCGGCGACTTCGCGAATGAGCGCCTGCTCCAGGGACTCGCCCCAATCCACTCCGCCGCCTGGTAGCAGATGGTATGTGCGATCACCTGCACGATGACGGGCCAGGACGACGCGACCTTCGCGTAGGATGAGCGCCGCGACGCGGATGCGGGGTCTATCAGACGCCGGTGCTTCCAAACCCCCCCTCCCCTCTCACCGTCTCGTCGAGTTCGTCCACAGTCTCGATCTCAACGCGCGCGACTGCCTGGATGACGAGTTGGGCGAGCTTGTCGCCCCGGGCGAGGGTGATGGGTTCGTGGGGATCGAGGTTGATGGCGATGACCTTGACCTCGCCGCGGTAGTGGCTGTCGATGAGGCCCGGTGTGTTGACGATGGAAAGCCCCTGTTTGATGGCGAGACCACTGCGCGGCTGGACGAAGCCCGCGTACCCTTCCGGAATCGCCACCGCGATGCCGGTGGGAATCAATGCGCGTTCGAACGGTTCGAGGCGCACCTCTTCGGCAGCCATGAGATCGAGGCCGGCGTCGCCGTCATGGGCGTATCGGGGAACCGGAAGGCCGGAGTCGAGCTGCTTGATGGCGAGTCTCACGGGTTCACGCTCCACGAATCGTCGTCGGGATCCACTTCGCGCACGCCTCGGCAGCTCGGCGGAGATCGTCTCCGTCGTACGGCCGTACATCGCGCGCCTGCGGATCGAGGGTATGGTCTGGCCTGAACTGCTGAAGAGCGTAGTGATCCCCGCCGCCTATCAACTCCGCGATCTTCTCCAGATCGTCGAGGTCCACAGCCTCGGGAAACGCGGTCGTGCGGAACTCATGCGGAATCGTGGAGTGCAGCAGGATGTCCACGCTCTTCCCCACCCGATCCCAAGCTCTGGACATCCCTGTGACCTGGGCATAGCGTTCCGGGAGCGCTTTGATGTCGATGGCCACGTATGCTACAAGCCCCGAGTCGAGAATCGAAGCGAGAGCCTCCGGGTTCGTGCCGTTGGTGTCGAGTTTGACCGGGACGCACATCGCGGCGAACTCGTCGAGGAGGGAGAACAGCGCAGGGTCGCACGTCGGCTCTCCGCCTGTGATGACGACTCCGTCTATCCACGAACGTCGCGCGTGGCAGTGCTCCATGAGGTCATCAAGCCGGGACATCTCGGGCGGTGTCGGACAGATGAGATCCGGGTTGTGGCAGAATGCGCACGCGAGATTGCAGCCTCCAATGAAGACGGTGGTGGCCATTCGGCCAGGCCAATCCAACATGCCGGCCCCATTCCACCCCGCGATGCGTGCCGAAGAGGACGATGAAGGGGCCGCTTCGACGCAGAGCTGCATTCGTGACTTCGCTGTGGATGCAAGGGCCATGGAGGAGGCTACTGCGCCAGGAGATGGCGCAACTCGGAGGGCTCGGGGATGACGCCCCGCCAGCCGCCAACCTCGTTGCCCGCCGAGTCGACGACCAGGATCGTCGGAGTCGACAGGATGCTGTGGAAGGACGCTTCGGCAAGCCCGTCCATCTCCCCGACGTCGTAGACCTCGACCGCGTCGAACTCGCTCACGGCATGCTTCGCGGCAGGGCATCGTGGACAGTCATCCTGGATGAAGAGCTTGATTCTCACCGTTCCTCCGTATCTTCGTGACTTTCAGGATCCAACCAAGCGAGACCTAGGCGGCAGGGGCATTTCTCTCGTTCTGAGCGACCGAATTTCTGGAGGCGTTGGGGTCGCCAAGTGATGTCCTCACCCTGTCGTACAGCTCACCCACCTTGCTGCGATTCCACGTCTGTACCTTCGAGAAGTAGCCGACGATGCGAGTAACGCCGTAGACATCCAGCGAGCCGCAGTTCGGACACTGAGTCCGAAGTCCCCTAGAGGTCCTCTGACAGGACTCGCACACCGTGAACTCGGGGCTGAAGGCGATTTGGGCGCACTGGGTGTTCCGGAACGTCTTCTCGACGAACGAACGAATCGCGCCGCAATCGGGCTCGTGCTCTCCCAACCACACGTGGACGATCGCTCCAGCTTCGATGAGCGGGTGGAATCGCGACTGCTTCTCGACGCGGTCGATGTAATCGACCGGTGCATCGACCGCGATGTGCACGGAGTTCGTGTAGTAGTAGTTCTCGCTGGTCAAATCGCCCTTGACGACGCCCGAAGTCTGGTCAGGCCAGTACTTCATGTCGAGTTTGGCTAGCCGGTAGCCCGCGGACTCTGCCGGGCTCTCCTCGAGAACGAGGTTGACACCGTAGCGCTTCGAGAGCTCCCTGCACTTCAGGCTCATGGCAGATATGACCTTCAACCCGAACCTTAGGGCTTCGTCCGATTCATGGAGTTGCTGGCCAATATGCACCTGCACCATCTCATTGAGACCGATGAGTCCCGCGAGATAGGTCAATCGATCCATCTTGAGGTACGGCTCTCCGTCGAGCTTCTGACACAGGAGGCCCAACGGTCCCTCTTCGCCCAGGTCAACAAGGCTTTGCACGAACTCACGCTTCTGAACGTGCGCCTTGGCCACCAGTTCGAGCGCGCGGTTGACCTCCATGAACAGCGCCGTGTCATTGCCCCGCGCCTTGTATGCGATTCGGGGCAGATTGATCGTGACGTTCTGAAGCGCGGAGAAGCGCATGCGTTCGGGCGTCGATGTCTCGATGAGCTGCTCCTCGCTCAGCTTGAGCTTGAGACGGCAGCACTGCGAGACCGTGACCTCGTCGCCCCGGTCGAAGACGAAGTATGTGATCCCCTGCTTCGCCGCCACAGTGCAGGCGAGATCGAGGAACTCCTCGTGACCGGGGGTGCGGAAGAAGTCCTCGCTGATATGCAGCAGGGGCTTCGGGAAGACGAACGTCTTGCCGTGTGCGTCCCCTCGCATATACACGTCGAACATCGCGCGAAGGAAGGCCTGTGCCTCGTGCTCGTAGTCCCGGTACGTCTTGCCCGTGTACTCGCCGCCGGGACCGATAGCCGGGGTGTCTGCGAAGTGCCTGGGTACGTTGTAGTAGAGGTTGAAGTCAGTGAAGACGACCTGCGACCCGCGCGCCCCCGCGAGCTGGTTGAACTCGAATATCAACATCTGGGCGAGCTGGTCTAGTTGCTCGGCGGTTTTGCCGACCAGGTAGGGAGCGAGGAATACGTTGACTGCTTCCCATCCGACGGCGCCGGCGTAGTGCGCCTGAAGGGCGCTGGCCATCTTCACCATGTGACCGATCAGCACTTCGGCATGCTTCGCGGGCTTCGAAACGCTGGTGATGTTGGGAAGGTTGAGCCCGAACTTCTTGATGTACTCGAGAGAGTGTCCGCCGCAGTACGGTCGGACGATAAAGCCGAGGTCGTGGAGGTGAATGTCGCCCACATAGTGGGCTTCCGCCACGTCCTCCGTGAACACGCGCCGAAGAGCGAACTCCTTCAGAATCGTCTCCGCGAGCGTGAGATTGATCGACTCCGGGTTGTGCGTGGTGTTCGAGTTCTCCTTGTTGGCGTTCGAGATGATCTGCTCGACATCCCACATTGGAAGTCCGAGGTGGCTATGCTTCTTGTGCGCGATTGTGAGACCTCGCTCAAGAAGTTCGAGGTCGACAATCTCGCGGATGATAGCGGTCGTGACGGTGAGGAGATTCGTCCGGTCGATCCGGTCCTCAACTGCTTCGGCGATTTCGTGCGCGACGTCGGACGCGACTCCCGCCTCCTTGATGAGGGAATCCGCAATCTTTGACCTATCCCACGTGTCGATTTCCTGACGGGAGTTCGTGGACACAAGGAGAGCTATGTCCGTGGAATCCGCCACGTGCGGGGCGGCGGCTGGCCGAATGACACTGACGACGCGCTCCATCACCATCTCCTGCTCCCAACACTCATGGTGGACAGAGCAAACTCCGCCCACCGGCGATCCTCTATTGCAGGTCTTTGAGCTCGGATGTGAACTCGTCGAGATCCTGGAAGGACTTGTAGACGGATGCGAAACGGATGTAGGCGACCTTGTCGAGGTCCTTCAATCGCCGAAGAACCACGTCACCGAGTTGCTTGGACTCGATCTCGTAGTTGAATGAATTGTGGAGTTCAGACTCGATCTCGCCGATGAGCGTCTCGAGGCGCTCAATCGGCACGTTGCGCTTCGCGGTGGCCACGACGAGGCCGCGTAGCAGTTTGCCGCGATCGAACGGTTCCGTGGAGCCGTCTCGTTTGAGAATCATGAGAGGCATCTCTTCGCGCCGTTCGTAGGTGGTGAAACGCTGCTGACACGCGAGACACTCGCGACGCCTTCTGATGGCGTCCTGACCCTCGGTAACTCGTGAGTCAACCACTTTGGTCTCGGCGTTGCCGCAAAACGGACAGCGCATGGCACTCCCCACCCCTATATGTTGGCCTTTTCGCAGCCTAGCACACAAGATATAGGGTGTAAACGCGGATTTTGCCCCAAATCACCGTCCCTTGGGAACCGCCTCAGGAAGGCGATTCGAGGCTAGCGCTGCGCAACCTCTCCCACGGGACGAACGGCTGGTACGAGTAGCGTCTGCCCGGCGCTCAGCGACGAGGACGAAAGCCCATTCAGGTCCGTGATGAGGTCAACGGTCTCGGCGGTGCCACGTCCAGGGATAGAGTGACGGCTCGCGATGTTCCAGAGGGTGTCGGCGTTCTCTACTCGAATCGTGATGGTCGGGGTGTCGAGGTTTGCTGTCGGAGTCCTGAGCGCCGCGGCAAGTGTGACTGCGAGAGCGACCATCAGGATCGCGATGAGGACGGCTTCAGTGGCGGTGAGCCCTCTCGTCTGCACTGCGGAGCGTGTACGTCTGTTGTCGTGAAGTGAGCTTTCGGTGTGCATGGTTCCCTCCTGCCAGAGATCGGTGCTGCCCGCACACCCTACTTCGTGGGTCTGACACGAACACGTGTTCGCACACATTGTATAGCGAACAGGTGTTCGTATGCAACCTTTTCCTGCACTACAGGCGGTCAGTAGGCGAACGCCTGTTTGCATGCGTGGCGCTGCTACCGTACACTTGCCACGAACATACTTTCGGGTTCAGGGGGTCTTGATGGCTTACGAACGCGAGCTCACCGACCGGCAGCGTCAGATCCTAGAGTTCATCCGCGCCGAAATCCATAGGCGGGGCTTCCCACCCTCCGTTCGAGAGATCGGTGAGGCGGTCGGTCTGTCTTCATCTTCGACCGTGCACGCCCACCTTGCTGCGCTGGAGACCAAGGGTTTCGTCCGTCGAGATCCATCGAAGCCACGTGCGCTCGAGGTTCTTGACTTCCGGGACACCGAACGCGCTATCGACTATGGACAGGTGCGGGCTGTGCCGCTCGTCGGTCAGGTTGCTGCCGGGCAGCCGCTGCTCGCCGCCGAAAACATCGAATCGACGATGTCTCTACCTGTTGAGATGGCGGACGAATCGACCTTCATACTGCGAGTGCGTGGTGACTCGATGATCGAAGCCGGCATTCTGGACGGCGATTTCGTTGTCGTTCGCCAACAGAACACCGCAACTGATGGCGACATAGTGGTCGCTCTCCTTGAAGAGGACGCGACAGTGAAGCGGTTCTTCCGGGAGGCTGATAGGGTGCGCCTGCAACCGGAGAACAGCACCATGGAGCCGATCTACGCTCGCGACGTGTCCATTCTTGGGAAGGTTGTTGCGCTCTTTCGTCGCATCTAGGCCGAGCTGATCCCTTAGCCCCGTCGGTATTCGGCGAAGATCGACTCGAGCGCCTCCGGCACAAGAATGACGAGCTCAGTGCCCTCAGCGGAGTGGCTCTCGGTGATGATGCGGGCGCGCTCGTGAGCGAGCCTCACGATGTCGCCGCGAGTGTATGGCACGAGGAGCGTAAGAGTCATGCTGTCGCGAGATCCTTCCTCGGCAATCCGGGTCAAGAGTGTGTTGATGCCCTCACCGGTCAACGCCGAGACACAGACCGCTCCTGGATAGCGCCGAAGGAGCACGGCCCGGTCGTCGGCGGAAACAGAGTCGATCTTGTTGAAGACCACGACACCCGGTGTCTTGTGGGCGCCGATCTCCTCGAGCACCTCCCGCACGGCCTGCATCTGGGCCTCGCGCTGTGGTGCAGAAGCGTCCGTGACGTGAAGCAGCAGGTCAGCCTCACCGACCTCATCGAGGGTTGACTTGAAAGCCTCGACTAGACCGTGAGGTAGCTTGTGGATGAAGCCCACCGTATCCGTGAGTGTGATCTCCCGTCCCTCTGGGAGCTCGAGCTTCCGGGTCGTGGAGTCGAGAGTCGCGAACAGCATGTCGTACGCGAGGACATCGGCGCCGGTGAGCGCGTTGAGCAGCGTCGACTTACCCGCGTTGGTGTATCCGACGAGCGAGACTCGCAGGACGCCAGAGCGGGCTCTCCCCTTGCGCTGGAGTTGCCGCTCACTGGAAACCTGCTTGAGCTCGCGTTTCACCTCGCTGACGCGTTTGCGCGCCATTCGGCGGTCGGTTTCGAGCTGGGACTCTCCTGCGCCGAACCGCGTTCCCCTACCGCCGCCGAGTCGCTCGCGCTCGAGGTGTCCCCACATGCCCCGCAGCCGAGGCAGCAGGTACTCGAGTTGCGCAAGCTCGACCTGGAGCTTGCCCTCACGGCTTGTCGCGTGCATGCCGAAGATGTCGAGAATGAGCTGCGTACGGTCGAGTACGCTCACGTCGGGCATCAGACCCTCGAGATTGACCTGCTGACTGGGAGTAAGCTCGTCATCGAAGATGACCTCGGTAGCCTTGGTCGCTTGCGCGAGGGTTGCGATCTCTTCTGCCTTGCCCTTGCCGATGAAGGTCCGGGGATTCGGCCGGTCCATCTTCTGAGTGACGCTGCCTGTCACTGTCGCGCCGGCAGTGTCCGCCAAGCGCTCGAGCTCGGCCAGCGACTCTTCGATCGGCCATTCGGCGTCAGTGTTGTCGATGCCCACCAGCACCGCGCGCTCGCGATGCTGGTCGATGTCATCGGCTGTCTCGGGATACTGGCGTTTGCGCGCCGACAAGTACTGTGCGCCTCCCCTAGAGGGTGTTCTTGATGCGCTCGATTGCCTCGGAGATGCGGTCATCGGGCGTTGCAAGTGAGATGCGGATGTAGCCCTCGCCACTCGGGCCGTATGCGGTGCCCGCCGCCACGATCACGTTGGCCTCATCGAGGAGCTTGGTCGCGAAACCGGCGGAGTCGTAGCCCTCCGGCACCCGCGCCCAGACGTAGATGGTCCCCTTGGGCTTGCGTGCGATGATGCCGATACCCGCGAGGGCGTCGACGACTAGATCGCGACGTCGCTGGTAGAGGTCGGACATCGTGTTAACGATGTCCTGCGGACCGAGCATTGCCTCGATGGCGGCGTCCTGCACGGCGGTGAAGATGCCCGAGTCGATGTTGGACTTGACGGTGCCGAGCGCCTTAATGGCCTCCGAGTTGCCGCAGGCGAATGCGACACGCCAGCCGGTCATGTTGTATGCCTTGGAGCACGAGAACAGTTCGATCGCGACGTCACGCGCGCCGGGCCGCTGCATGATGCTGGGCGGGCGATATCCGTCGAAGCCGATCTCGGAGTACGCGTTGTCGTGGATGAGCAGAAGGTCATGCTCGCGGGCAAAGGCGATTGCCCGATCGAAGTACTCGTCCGTGGCGATAGCTGATGTCGGGTTGTTCGGATACGAGATGAACATCATCTTGGCCTTGGCGAGGACATCTGCGGGGGTGGATTCGAAGTCCGCGAGAAAGTCGTTCTCCTCCGTCATCGGCATGAAGTGTGATAGCCCTCCGACGAGGATGCCGCCGGTGTGGTACACCGGATAGCCACAGCCCGGCACGAGAGTGTACTCTCCCTGGTCAACGAAGGCCGGGAAGAGGTGCGCGATGCCCTCCTTGCTGCCGATGAGCGCCAGAACCTCGGTGTTCGCATCGAGATCGACGTCAAATCGGTTCCGCATCCACTGTGCGCATGCATCGCGGTAGCGCTTCGCGCCCGAGTAGCTCGGATACCGGTGATTCGCGGGGTTGCGGATGGCCTGTGCCATGGCGTCGATGACGTTGTTCGGCGTGGGCATGTCGGGATCGCCGATTCCAAGAGAGATCACGTCGATGCCCTGCGCGACCTTCGCCTCCTTCTTGCGGTCGATCTCGGCGAACAGGTACGGCGGCAGATTGGCCATGCGATTCGCGGTTCTCACGGTGCGAACATCCCCTTCTTCAGGCCTTCGGGCAGGCGGTCAAGACGCACGAGTGTGCAGTTCGTTCGGAACATGGTAGCAGACGGTCGAAGACGCGTTGCAGGAGCGCACACACGATTGTGCATGTGTGTAGCTACGACAGGTCTCCGTCATCAGGAATCACGAGTGTGCCTTGGAACACGGTCGTAGCGGGTCCGGTCATGTAGACGTGACCGTCTTCGTCCCAGCGAACATGCAGCTCGCCTCCGGGAAGCTCGAGAGTGGCGGTCCTGCCGACAAGACACGCGAGTGAGGCTGCGACGAGGGTCGCACACGCGCCGGTCCCGCAGGCGAGCGTCTCCCCCACTCCCCGCTCCCAGACGCGCAGACGGATGAGCTCGTCTCCGACGTACTCGGCGAACTCGACGTTCGTCTTGTTTGGAAACGCTTCGTGGGTTTCGATCGCGGGTCCTACGGTGTCCACGGGAGCTTCGCCCACGTTCTCGACGAAGATGACCGCGTGCGGGTTCCCCATCGAAAGGGCCGTGACGTGATACGTCCCGAGGGGTGTTTCGAGCGGACACTCGAACACCTGAGAGCCCGGAAAGGTCGTCGGAATCGCCGGAGGGTCGAGGATCGGCTCGCCCATATCCACCGTGGCCATATGCATGAGCGCCTGGTCGTCACGGGTGAAAGTGATCGGCTTGATGCCGCCGAGGGTCTGGATGCGGACAGAATCGGCGTCTTCGGAGAGGATCCTGGCGTCGACGAGGTACTTCGTCATGCAACGGATGCCGTTGCCACACATCTCGGCCTTCGAGCCATCGGCGTTGAAGAAGAGCATGTAGTAGTCGGCCGCATCAGTCGTCGCGGGTCGCACGAGGATGAGCCCATCGCCACCGATGCCGAAGCGACGGTCGCAGATCCAGCGAACGGCGTCCTCGGTGAGATCGAGCTGCTCGGCTGGGTCGTCGATGACGACGAAATCGTTGCCGAGCCCGTGCATCTTGGCGAACGCGACGTCCATGGCACTCTCCGGTTCAATCTCCGGCTCACCCGTGCGTCAGGGCGAGACCTCCGCTTCGGCGACTCCGTCGCATGGATACGGGCTAGGTTGGTCCGATGATAGCAGCTCGCGAGCTCTTTCCAGGGCCCGTGCCGGTGACAGGTCGGTTACATCGATCCAGCGTATGCGTGGGTCCGCCTTGAACCACGACAGCTGGCGTTTCGCGTAGCGTCTCGTTGCGCGCTTCACGGCGTCGATGGCTTCGGTGAGGTCGGTGCCAGAGGTGATCACCGGAACGAACTCCTTGTAGCCGATGGCTTGCGACGCAGTGAGTGCGTCGTGGAATCCCAATTCGAGGAGCGATTCGACCTCCTCAAGCAGTCCCGCCTCCAGCATGGCGTCGACCCGTGCGTCGATGCGCGCGTATAGGACAGCGCGCTGCATTGCGAGTCCGATATGGGCGGCGTCATACACCGCTCTCCGCTCGGCGAAGCGGGCGGCCTGCCCCGCGTAGCTAGCCCCTTTCTCGGCCATCTCGAGGGCCCGGATGGTGCGTCGGACGTTCCGGGGATGGATCAGGACTGCGGCCTCAGGATCGATTTCCGCTAGACGATCGTGCATCGCTTCAGCCCCGAGGCGTTTGGCGGTCTCTTCGAGGCGAACCCTAATCTCGCCAGACACTTCCCCGGAGGGAAACTCCATCTCATCGAGCGCAGCGCGCACGTACAAGCCGGTGCCCCCTGCGACAACCGGAAGAATGCCCTTGCCGAGAAGTCGGTCAATCACCTCACGCGAGTGGCGCTGGAACAGTGCAGCCGAGTATGGCGTTCCCGGCTCAACGAGATCGATGCAGTGATGGACGACGCGTCGCTCGGCCTCGGGAGGCTTGGAGGTGCCGATATCCATGCCCCGATACACTTGCGCGGAGTCTGCAGTGACGACTTCGCCGCCTAGGTCGAGAGCGAGGCTTTCGGCAAGAAGGGTCTTTCCGGTTGCCGTCGGTCCGACCACCGCGACCACCTGATGCTTGGACGAGCCGGGCTCAGGCATACCGGTCCACACGGAATCTCTCGAGCGAGACGCCCTCTTCCGGGCTGATTCCCGCCTTCCGACGTGCGATGGACACTTGCTGTTGCGCCGTGTCAACACCCTCGAGATCCGGCAGAAGGAGTCCGCGTCGCCAACCTGATGACACGATTACGCCGAAGACCGCGGGATCGAGGTCGTCGAGGATGCACTCCTCTGGGGCGTGGAGCACGTCCACTTTGATGTCGAGATCGCCAAGTTCGACCGCGGTGAGCTCTGGAAAGCGTGGATCGTGGATCGCGGCGTCTATCGCGTTGTGGACGATCTCGTCGGCAAGCGTGTCGCGGGTCGGAGCGATGGTGCCTATGCAGCCGCGCAGTTCGCGACCGCGGTGGAGGCTCACGAAGGCACCAGCACGTGCCGGAAGTCCCTCTTCGGCAAAGGGTTCGGGTTCGAATGTCTCGTGGCGTGTGATGTAGCGCTGAATGGCCTCGCGCGCGAGCGCGACGATCGGGGGCTCCGGAGCGCCGGGAACGCCCCCTTTGTCACCTGATGCCGGTGTCGTCGACCCGACAAGGGCTTCGTTGACGACGGCGGTGAGGTATCCGACTCCCCATGGTCCCTCGTAGGAGAGAAGACGCGCGTGCGCCGGCTGGGCGACGGCACCAAGGGTGATGAAGGAGCGCAGTCCACACTCTCCGCCTTTCTCGATGAGATCCGGATCGAGGTTGGATAGGCCGTCGAAGTCCGAAGAACCGATCAACCTGACAAGTTCGGAGTCCAGCTCCTCGCCGCGAGGCGAGTAGCCGCCTGGTGCCTCGTGCTTGAGGCGATGACTGCAGTCGCCGCTGGCGACGAAGGCTATCTTGCGTCCGAGATCCGCTGCGGCTGCTGCAACCTCCTCGCCGAGGGCGCGATGGTCAGCGTACGGCAGAAAGGACAGTGAGAGCACGAGAAGTCGCCATCTACACTCGGGGTCCAGGAAGCTCATTGGGACGAGAACTCCGTGGTCAAGGGAGCCGCTCGAGAGTGCGGGCATCGCGACACGGTCAACCGCCGGGATACCGCGCTCGTCAAGCCGTTGGAGTAGACGCTCGGCCAGCTCGGGATCACCGTCACAGTCCAGGCGGGTATCGGGGTCGCGAAAGTGCGACAAAGAGCCCCCAAGGTGGGGAGCGGTTTCGACCACGAAAGCGTCCGAAAGCGCAGGACTGTGCGGCGACATGATGACGATCGTGTCGGGATTCCATTGACGCAGCAGCCCGGCCGCCTCGGCCATCGCGCGCGTCGATGCCGCCGTCACCTCCGCGTCAGGACCTCCGACGCCTGGGACCATGATGGGTGGGTGGGGTGCGATGATTCCGAATACGTCCTTCACGGGACTCCCCTCCATTCAGGCACACACCAGTCTACATACCCCGCAGACGGCTCAGCCGATGATCGTGCCAGCGAGGAACCACGTGTGTGTCTCGGTGATCTCGACGTCCACGAAGGTACCGGCGAGCTCTTCGGCCCGGCGGCCAATGGGAATGGGAGCGTGGATGACCTTGTTGCCCTCGTTGCGACCGGCAAGGACGTTCTCGTCTCTGCGCGATGCGCCTTCCACGAGGACACGCTGCGTCGTGCCGAGGAGTTTGGCGTTGTTCTCTGTGGCACCCGAGTGGATCTCTGCGACAAGACGATCGAAACGGTCCTGAATGACCTCTCGGTCGACGTGACCCTCCATCGCCGCTGCGGGAGTGCCTTCGCGTGGTGAGTAGATGAACGTGAACGCCTGGTCGTAGTGGGCCTCGCGCACCACGCGAAGCGTGTCCTGGAAGTCATCTTCGGACTCCGTGGGAAATCCGACGATGATATCCGTGGACAGGGCGAGGTTCGGGATGGCGTCGTACAGTCTGCCGACGAGCGACAGGTACGTCGACTGCGTGTAGTGGCGGTTCATCGCGCGCAGAACGCGGTCGGAACCGGACTGAACGGGCAGGTGGAGCGCTTTGCAGATGCTCGGCGAGCTTGCCATCACGGCGATTGTCTCGTCCGACAGATCCTTGGGGTGGCTGGTCGCGAACCGAATCCGTGGCACGCCTGTCGCCGCGACACGGCTGAGAATCTCAGCGAAGCGTGGCTGCCCGTACAAGTCTCGGCCGTACGAGTTGACGTTCTGGCCGAGGAGGGTGACCTCGCGGACGCCATCGGCAACCAATCGAGTAACCTCGTCGATGACTGATTCGACGGTTCTACTGCGCTCGGGGCCGCGGACTCGGGGCACGATGCAGTACGTGCAGTGATTGTCGCAACCCACAGTGATGGGCACCCATGCGTGCCAGGGATGCTCTCTGACCCCCGGAAGGTCGCTAGCGAAGTCGTTGGTGCCGTCAAGCACCTCGACGACGCCTCTCTCCCCTGCCATTGCGCGTGAGAGAAGCTCGGGCAATCGACCTACATTGTGCGTCCCGAACACGATGTCCACATGTGGGAGCTCTCGCAGCAGTGAGCTGCCATCTCGCTGTGAGACGCATCCGCCGACGGCGATGATGGTGTGTGGACGCACGTCCTTGAGAGCCTTGAATGAGGCTACCTGCCCCATGGCGCGTCCGTCGGCATTCTCTCGAACGCAGCACGTCATGAAGACCACGACATCCGCAGAGGCAATATCCGGACCGTGCGAAAGGCCGCTCGATTCCAGAAGTCCGGCAACGCGTTCGGAATCGTGCTTGTTCATCTGACATCCGAAGGTGCGGACGTGATACGTGAAGGGAGTCGTGACCATGGCCGAACGAGTGTAGCACGGCGCCCGGAGGGTGCCTTCCTCGGGTGCCAGGGTGCCAACTAGCGCCGAGACGCCGCCTGCAGTCGCTCCAGTACGTCGTCAGGCACTTCGACCGCCCCGATGGCAGCTCCAGGGGCCAACGGGCCGTGGAAGTCGGAGCCGCCTGTGACGATCAGTCCGAGCTCTTCCGCGAGACGTGCGTAGCGCTGGCGGTCGGCGGGATCGTGATCCGCGTGGTACGCCTCCAGCCCCACTAGTCCCCAACCCACGAGATCGGCAATTGCGGCGTCGATCCGTGTGATTCCAGGATGAGCCAACACCGGCACCCCGCCCGCTCGGACAATCGTCTCGATAACCGAGGCCGGCTCGGCAACGGGCTTCGGGACGTAGTAGGGCTTGCCTCGTCCGACGAAGCGCTCGAATGCGTCTCCTACAGAGTCGGCGTGACCGCGGTCGACAAGCGCGCGTGCGACGTGTGATCGGCCGACGCTCGCGCCCTCGGCCAAGAGCAGAACATCTTGCAGAGACACGTCGTAGCCGGCGTCCGCGAGTCCGTTGACGATGATCGTCGCGCGCTCGAGACGCGCGTCTCTGAGTCGGGAAAGCGTATCGAGAAAGTGAAGATCTGTGTGATTGACGAAATAGCCGAGGATGTGGACATCACGTCCGTCATGAACTGCGGATAGCTCAACGCCGGGAACAACGAGAACACTCAATTCGCGTGCCGCATCGAGCGCAGGTTCGATGCTCGCAACCGAGTCGTGATCGGTGATGGAGATGGCGGCAAGTCCGAGGCTGTCAGCAGTGTGCACGATATCTTCGGCAGACAGCGAGCCGTCCGAAGCCGTGCTGTGCACGTGGAGGTCGAGATGCATCTTGCCGCCTCGTGGGGCTACCGATGCATGTCGCGAGGTTCGATGAGGAGGCGGATTGCTGTTCGCTCCTCGCCGTTGATGAGTATGTCAGCGAAGGCGGGAACGCACGTGAGCTCGAGACCTGAGGGGGCGATGAAGCCGCGTGCGATCGCGACCGCTTTGATCGCCTGGTTGAGGGCTCCCGCGCCGACCGTCTGCATCTCTACAGCACCCTGTTCGCGAACGATGCCAGCAAGGGCGCCAGCGACGGAGTTGGGGTTCGACTTGCTCGACACTTTGAGTACTTCCACTGCTGCTCCCTCGAGGTCTCTGGTTCAAGGCCGCCGTCGCGACCGGGTACGTCTATGCTGCGATAGCTGGTGTGGATTGATTGTCAATTAGAAAGTATACCGCAGAGGCAGGCGCGTCGTCGCGCCTACTCCTCCTTGTCAACGTCGAAGCGAACTCGTATCTGATCGCGTCCCACATGGATCCTGGGCTCGCCCTTGAGGTGAAGGTAGTAGCGCTCAGCGAGTTGATCGAATGCTGTTGTGAGGTCTCGCTTGAAGGAAGTGAGATCTCCGGCGTGGATCTTCAATCCCCGCCGATCGCGGTAGATATCGGGCTGCGCGGGTTGGATTGGCTCGTCTTCGACAAGAACCTGGTGAAGAACCGTGTCCAATGGTGCCAATTCGCCAGCGAAGATTCGGTGGGCAGAACGTTCGGACACCGATAGCGCGATGGACTCGGCTATGGCAACAAGGTCAGAGGCATCTGATGTCGCGGCCGGCCGTTGCCACACAGGCAGGCGGCCTGAATCGTCACAGAAGAGCAGGTCGGATGTGTCGAGCGTGTCTCGAGCCAAGGCATGCATGGTTGCGAGTATCTCAACGGGCGATCCGAGATAGATATCCAGCTCTGGGTGTTCGCAAGCGAACTCGAGGACGCGCCTGACGATATTGTGCGGGCCACGCATTACGCACAAGGTCCCCGTGTCATCACGCTCGACGACCGGCCAAGACGACTGGTCTGCGCGCTCGGACAGCAGCGAGGTGTCGACGCGTACCAGAACGGATGCTCCGCGATGCACGTCGGAGGCGGCCACCATGCACTCACCGACGTTGGACTTGACCGAGAATAGGGCCATACCGCGCCCATGGACCCCCCAGCGGTCCATGACCATGGTCTCAAGCTTGGAGGTAACGCGGGGCTCGAACACCGCCTCGTGGAGGTTGGGCGGTATTCCCACGCCGTCATCGATCATCGTGAGGATGCGATCGTCGGCTTCACGGCCGGTCGCAACGAAGATTCGTTGGGCGTGAGCGTCGCGGGAGTTTCTGAGAAGCTCAATCACGACATCTTCGAAGTTCTGTATGTCGTGCTTCGCCTGACGACGCTCTGCCTCCGAGACACGTAGTCGGACGAAGCCGTCACCGAGAGTCTCCTCGACCTTCAGATACGTCTCACCTGAAACCGCGGAGACAAAATCGAGCATGGAATCGCTATCCTGTGTTGTCATCAGCTCAACTCGGAGGCTCTCGGGTCTGTGGCTACGGGCTTGATGCGTGACGCGTGTTCAATCGACAGAAGGAGGCCGCTAGTCGGCCTCCTTCCTTCATGGCTGGTAGCCATCACGAGTATACGCCTCGGCATCTTGCGAACGGACTACTTCGCGTAGTCGACCGCGCGACTTTCCCGGATGACCATGACCTTGATCTGGCCGGGGTACTCGAGTTCTTCTTCAATCTGCTTCGCGATGTCCCGAGCAAGAATGACCGCGGTGGAATCGTCGATGTCGTCGGGCTTGACCATGACACGAATCTCGCGACCCGCCTGCATGGCATAGCACTTCTCGACACCGGCGTGCGATTCAGCAACAGCCTCGAGCTTCTCAAGTCGCTTGATGTAGCTCTCGAGTGTTTCTCGCCGGGCCCCGGGCCGCGCCGCAGAAATTGCGTCGGCAGCCTGCACGATCACTGCCTCGACCGTCGCGGGCTCGACATCGGCATGGTGAGCCTCGATGCAGTGTTGTATCGGCTGTGACTCGTTCATTCTGCGCGCCAGATCGGCACCGATGACTGCGTGCGGACCTTCGACCTCGTGGTCAATGGCCTTGCCGAGATCGTGCAGAAGTCCGGCACGTCGGCAGAGCTTGACATCGACGCCGAGCTCCGAGGCCATGACACCCGCGAGATGAGCGACCTCGAGCGAGTGATTGAGGACGTTCTGGCCGTAGCTGGTTCGATACTTGAGCCTGCCGAGCGTGCGCACGAGTTCGGCGTGAAGTCCGTGGACGTCACCATCGAAAGCCGCTTGCTCTCCGGCTTCCTGAACCTGCTGGGCGACCGCGGCTTCGGCCTTGTTGAACATCTCCTCAATGCGGGCGGGATGAATGCGGCCGTCCGCAATCAACGATTCGAGCGTGATGCGGCCGATTTCGCGACGAACCGGGTCGAAGCTGGAGAGGATGACCGCCTCAGGGGTGTCATCGATGATGAGGTTGATTCCCGTTAGAGACTCGAATGCGCGGATGTTGCGTCCTTCACGCCCGATGATCCGGCCCTTCATGTCGTCACTCGGAATGTGCACGACGGAGACGGTGGATTCGGCTGTGTGGTCCGCCGCCACGCGCTGGATGGCGATGCCGACTATGTTGCGGGCCTTCTTGTCGGCCTCCTCGCGTGCACGCGACTCGGTTTCACGGATGAACGCGGCGGCTTCTTTCTTGACGTCGTCCTCGATACGCGACATGAGAACGGTCTTCGCCTCATCCGACGTCATGCCGGCGGTGGACTCGAGACGCCGACGCTCCTCCTCGACAAGCTCCTCGAGGTCGCGCTCACGTTTCTGAATCTGGCCGACCTGACTGGCTATCTGATGCTCGCGCTTGTCGACGGACTCCACCCTGCGGTCGAGATTCTCCTCGCGCTGCATGAGCCGATTCTCGAGGGACGTGAGCTCCTTGCGACGCTCTTTGGCCTCGGTCTCAGCCTCCTGCTTCATCTTGAAGATCTGGTCCTTGGCCTCGATCAAGGCCTCTTTCTTGAGCGTCTCGGCCTGCTTCTCAGCATCCTGTTCGATGCGCTGAGCGTCCTCGCGCGCACGCGTAGTGCGGTCTCGCACGAGGAATCGATTGAGTGCAAAGCCGAGGGCGACACCGATGACGACCGCAAGCAACGCGATGATGGTCGGATCCATCGAGCGCCCCTCCTTTCGTTTGAAGGCGATTCATGTCAACAGACGCCCGCGTTCTGCGGGAGACAGTTTCCAGCCGACACGGTGCGGTCGTGACGGGGAGTGGAATACCCAGAAATCCCCGTAAATGACGACGGCCGGACAGTGGCGTCCGGCAGATGTGATCACCAGTGCGTATATGTGTTGCGTCGAGGAACGCACACTTCGGGCTATGAGCCCGGTCACAGTCTAGGTGTCCGAAATACACAGAACCGCAACGCGCGTTTCGACGAACTCGCGGCGGAGAATCACATTTGCCACGGTTATGTTACGTCTACGCAGGTAGAAGCGTCAAGGCGGTCGGCGACCGCAGCCTCACTGATCGTCCGCGTCGGTGGAGCCAGATTCGAGCACGACGGCTCTCGCATCATCCCAGGTGAACCCACGAGTGACCAGACGGCGAATCGCTCGATCGCGGGCTTTGGGATCAGCGCTATCGAATGATCGGACGAGTAGGCGCGCTCGATCGCGCTGGCCTTCCGCCGGGGATTCTGCATCCAAAGCGGCGTCGGCGATTTCGTCCGACACGCCCGCGTGGGACAGTCCTTGGGATACTCGCCTTCTACCCCATCCCGCGCAGGATTTGGTCCGGACATACGCAGACGCGAATCGCGTGTCATCGAGCAATTCGAGTTCGAGCAAACGGGCGATCGTTCTCTCGATGGATCCCTGGGCGTATCCGTCATCCCGTAGAGCCTTGCGCATTTGGGACACTGAGCGCTCGTGATATCCGAGAATGCGGAATGCGCGGTCAAGCGCCGCCCGAAGTTCGGACTCGTCGATTGCCCCGTTGAGGCCGGCGAGCGTGAACTGATCTCCGTCAGTCAGAGAGAGGTCACGCACGACACCCATGGATGTCGTGCGTGCAAACTCGTCATCAAGGTACAGTTCTACCGTCCGGCCTCTCGGTGACGCTCTGGTGATCGTAAGGGTGGCGGGCTTGGCGCTCACTGGATGGCAGCTAGTCGTCGTCGGTTTGCTTCGCACCCTTGGCCGCCGCAGGCGGTGCCAGGCCGAGGGCCTCACGGACCCGCGTCTCGATATCGTTCCGGAGATCCGAATGCTCTCGCAGGAACTCCTTGGCGGCCTCACGGCCCTGACCGAGTCGTTCTTCGCCGTACGTGTACCAGGCGCCCGACTTGGCGACGATGCCCTCCTCGACACCGAGGTCGAGAACGCCTCCCTCTTTCGAGATGCCTGTCCCGTACATCAGGTCGAATTCGGCTTGTCTGAACGGCGCCGCGACCTTGTTCTTGACCACCTTGGCACGAACGCGGTTGCCGATGATGTCGGTTCCCTGCTTGATCGAGTCAATGCGGCGAACGTCGATTCGAATGGTGGAGTAGAACTTCAGAGCGCGGCCCCCACTCGTAGTCTCCGGGCTTCCGAACATGACGCCGATCTTCTCGCGGAGCTGGTTGATGAAGATGCAGGTCGTGCACGACTTGCTGAGAGAGCCAGCAAGTTTCCGCAGAGCTTGACTCATCAGGCGTGCCTGAAGACCCACAGAGACGTCCCCCATCTCGCCCTCGAGCTCAGCACGCGGCACGAGGGCCGCCACCGAGTCAATGACGACGACGTCAATGGCCCCACTACGAACGAGCATGTCTGCGATTTCGAGCGCCTGTTCGCCGGTGTCAGGCTGGCTGATGAGAATCTCCTCGATATCCACTCCGAGGCGCGCGGCATAGCTGGGATCAAGCGCATGTTCGGCGTCGATGAAAGCGGCGATTCCTCCGAGCGCCTGAGCCTCCGCTACGATTTGAAGGGCAAGCGTGGTCTTGCCAGACGACTCGGGACCGTATATCTCGACGATGCGTCCGCGCGGTACGCCGCCAATGCCCAGTGCAGCATCAAGGGCCAGGGATCCGGTCGGAATGGAGGCCACCACAGCAACTGCATCACTCTCTCCGAGTCGCATGAGCGAGCCCTTTCCGAACTTGCGCTCAATCTGCTCTCGGGTAACTTCAAGGACCTTTGCCTTCTCAGGTTCCATTCTTTAGCGCTCCTTCGCACTAGGCAGGTCGACCCTGGGGGCTGGGCAGACCATACACGAACGTGTGTTCGGTGTCAATCAACTTCCGACGGCTAGCTCGTGGACCTTCGAGTAGACAGGTCCGGTGCGGGCAAGGGTGCTCGCGAACAAGGTCACAGACCTCACATCGAAGATACCTGACGGGTCTGACATCGGACGATCAGGAGACAGGAAGGCGGCCTTGGCCCGTCGAGTCGCCTCACGACAGATGTCCGTATCGAGCGGCATCCTTCCGCGCGAGCGTACCAGCGTCGCATGTGCGGAGAACTCCCTGTCGGAAGGCGCAACCCCGATCGTCGCTGCTTCGTCGAACGACTCTGCGGCTAGGCGAGCACACACCCCGTCGATGTCCTTGAAGATCGCCCACACCATCCGAGCGGATCGGAGTGACGGAATCGCCTGAATCTCCTCGAAGGCAAGCCGCGGAGACCCGATAGAGGCGAATCTTGCTGCGAGTCGCCCGACAAGAATGTCTGCGTCCGTGGGCTCTACGTTGCCGAGGAAGGCGACCGTGACGTGGAGGTTCTGTCTAGGCACCCACTTCGCGTCGGTCCATCGAGGGTCGTTGTCGCGCAAGAACACGCCGGCTTCATCCAGGGCATCAAGAGCGCGTTCGGGCAGTGCGATGCCGAGGAAGGCTCGCACGGGTCATCGCTCCAACAGCCGGCGACGTGCCATGTCGAGCGCGGTCACGCACGCCCTCGTTCGGATGCCGGGTCGGTCTCCGAAAAGATCGCGGCGCTCGGATAGAACGCCCCTGCTATCGGCGACGCCGAAGTACACCATCCCAACAGGCCTGTCCGCGGTTCCTCCCGCGGGGCCCGCGACGCCCGTGACGGAGACGCCGAGCTCGGCTCCCGTTACGTCCCGCACTCCCGTTGCCATCGCGGCGGCTATCGGCTCGCTCACCGCGCCGTACTCCCTAAGCAGCGCGTCAGGAACGGCAAGGAGGCTCGTCTTGATTGTGTTCGCGTACGCAACCACTCCGCCCAGGAAGGTGTCGGAAGCCCCCGAGATGTCCGTGAGTGCGGCAGCGACAAGCCCGCCGGTACACGACTCTGCGGTAGCGAGCGTGATGCCGCGATCGCGCGCGAGAGACAGGACGACCTGCGGAAGGCTGCGACCATCTTCAGCGAAGCAGCGGTCGCCCAGCGCCGCACGAACACGACTGGCGACTTCGGCGAGGATCCTCTCCCCTGCCCCGTCGTCGATCAGAACGACGTCGACGAGCGCGGGGGTGGCGAGCACTGTGAGTGATACGGCGGCGTCCCCGATGCCTTCTTGCGCGGCTAGCTGGGCGTCGGATTCGGACATACCGACGCAGCTGAGTATACGAGGTGCGACGCCGTCGCTACCCGAGTCCAAGAACTCTTCGAGCATCGGCCGCATCTCGTGCGGAGGACCGGGAAGCAGCACCAGGCGACCCCTCGGAGTTTGCACTATCTGACCGGGTGCGGTTCCAGAGTCAGGGTGAAGAACGGTCGCACCCGCCAGGATGAGGGCTTGGAGTCCGATTTGATCGGCGGCACGAGTGCGGACGTGGCGCGACGCGATGGTCGCTAGTCTTTCGGCGATTGCCTCATCCGGCAGAAGCTCAAGATCCAACGCCATTGCGGCGGCTTCCCGGGTGATATCGTCGTGCGTCGGGCCGAGACCTCCGGTCCCCACAACAAGCTCGTAGCGGCCGATGAGTCGTGACAAAGTGCCTGCAAGAAGCTCGATGTCGTCACCAACGGACACGGCCTCCTTCACCCAGAACCCTGCCGAAGACAGAGCAAGGGCGATCTCCCGGGTGTTCGTGTCCAGGCGGAGGCCCTCGACGAGTTCGGAGCCCACCGTCACGATCGCAGCGGGCTTGCGTTCAGGCACGGTCCGGCCCTCCTCTAGGAGTTGCTGTCCGGGCGAAGGGGCACGGTAGTGATGACGTCTCTTGCGTGATAGAAGTAGTCGACCATGGAGTAGACAGTGAGCACCAACGCAACCGCCATCACCCCCCACGATACCCATTCCGCGGCGCTTGCCCACGGTGCTCCCAGGGATTCGACAGGCTCGCTGTCCTTGATGATGAAGGCCACGATCGCAATCACCTGGAATACGGTCTTCGCTTTTCCGAAGCTCCCCGCTGCTATGACCTTGCCTTCAGCGACTGCGACCATTCGAAGACCCGTGACGACGAACTCTCTGCTGATGATTATCAGCGCGATCGACGCAGGCAACGTGCCCAGTTCGACGAGAACCACAAGGGCGGCCGTAACGAGAAGCTTGTCGGCGAGCGGGTCGATGAGTTTGCCGAAGTTGGTGACCTCGTTGCGCGATCTTGCGAGGTATCCGTCCACTGCATCCGTGGATGCGAGGAGCGCGAAGAACCCGGCGGCCCACCATGGGCCCCAGTTGGGCCAGCGCGCAAGAAGTGCCACAACCACAACGGGAATCAGCAGTACCCGCAGTATCGTGACGCGGTTAGCCCAGTTCATTGAGCGGATCACTGCTGGGTCTCTGCCTCCAGGTCGTAGCCGACGGTGTCGGTCACGAGTGCGCGCACGATGCGACCGGCGGGAACGGGCGCATCCAGGACGACGATGCCGTCCACGTCGGGCGCCTGCCCACGCCAGCGTCCCACAGGAACGCCGTCATCGTCCAGTCCGTCGGAAAGCACGTCGACCTGTCTCCCGATGAGCTGAGCGGCAGCTTCTAAGCCGATCTCGTCGGCGGCATCTCGCAGTGTCTGGGCGCGACGCATACGGGTTCTCTCGCTGAGCTGATCGTCCAGCTCCGCCGCAAGGGTCCCCTCTTCCGGTGAGAAGGGGAAGACGCCGACGTAGTCGATCTGAGCTTCACGCAAGAACGCGACCAGGTCAGCCACGTTCGCATCTGTCTCGCCTGGGAAACCTGCAATGAGAGATGTCCGCAGAATCACGTCGGGCATTGCTTCGCGGATTCGCCGGATGAGCGCCAGATACTCTTCGGCAGATCCCGAGCGATGCATTGCCTTGAGGATTCTGGGCGCGATGTGCTGAAGAGGCATGTCGATGTAGCGGCAGACCTCCGGCGTGCGCGCCATGGTCTCAAGCAGCTCGTCGGTGATGCCATCGGGCTGCAGGTACATCACCCTCAACCAGGCAAGACCCTCTAGGGCCGCGAGAGCGCGAAGAACGTCGACGAGTGTCTTGTCGGTCTCCAGATCACGCCCATACGCTCCGGTGTCTTGGCCAATGAGGATGATCTCTCGCGCTCCTGCGGCGATGAGTTCTACCGCTTCCCTGCGGATATCGGCAAGCGGGCGTGAGCGGTACGGGCCACGAATCGACGGAATGGTGCAGTACGTGCAGTGACGGAAGCAGCCGTCGGATATCTGGAGGTAGGCAGTGTGGCCGCTTGCGGCGCGCATGGGGCCCGTCGTTTCCGCACGCGCGGTGGTGTCGGTAAGCCGCTCGAGGACATCGAGGAGGGTGTCCTCATCGGAAACTGGAAGGAAGGCGTCCGGTTCCGGCAGCTCGGCTTCGAGGTCAGCGCCATATCGCGAAGGGAGGCAACCGGCTACGACTAGTCGCCTGGAGGCCGCTTCGTCGCGCCACTGAACCAACTGAAGGGTGGTCTCGATGGCCTCCTCGACGGCGGGTTGTATGAATGAGCAGGTATTGAGCACGACCACGGTGGCCTGGGCGATGTCGTCCGTAACGCCATATGCCGAAGACTCCACGCGTGCCTGCATGCGCGCGGAATCGACCTCGTTCTTGGGGCAGCCGAGGGTCACGAAGTGAACGAGCGGTGATGTTGACATGCCCGTCAGTGCGCTAGCGATAGTTGGTGAACTGCAAGGGAATCCCGTAGTCCTTGTCCTTGAGGAAGGCGATGACGGTCTGCAGGTCATCTCTCTTGGGCGAGAACACCCGGAGTTTGTCTCCCTCTATTTGGACCTTGATCTTCAGCTTCTCGTCGCGGATGTCCTTGTTGATCTTTCGGGCGAGTTCAGCCTCTATGCCGTTGACGATCTGTGCTGTGGTGCGCACAGTCCCACCTGCTGCGGCCTCGGTTGTGCCCCAACTCAGCGCTTTTAGATCGACGCTACGACGCACGAGCTTGCCAGCGAGCACATCGACCACCTGTTTCGAGATGAAGTCGCTGGGTGCGCTCACAGTGACAGTCCCGGCTGTCTTGTCCAGACTAATCGTCGAGCCGGTGTCTTTGAGGTCGTATCGTTGCGTGATCTCCTTGACCGCCTGTTGCACGGCGTTGTCGACCTCTTGCATGTCGACCTGAGACACCACATCGAAGCTCTGGTCCTTGGCCATGTGTGCTCCCTGCTCTCAGTCTGCGGTGAGTGTGACCTGTCCGATACCGTCAGATCCTACCGGCACCTCCACCGACTCATCGTTCTTCTTGACGGTCACCGCCGTCACCTTACCCACGCGGACAATGGCCTCTTGCGAGACCTCCCATTCCTTGGTCTCACCGGCTGCGAGGGTCCCCTCGTATGCCTTCAAGCCATCGACCGTGACGCGTAGCCAGGATGCGGCGGCCGGGTCGATCTGGATCGTCAGGGTGAACGCTCCCGCAGTCTGTGCCGTAGTCTCATCCGGGACAACCACCTCATCGGACTGTGGAACGGGCGTCGTGTTGGTCGGCGTCGTTCCCGGGAGCGTCTCGTCGATCGACGCCGAGGAAGACGTCTCCGAGACGTTTGGCAGGGGTCTCTGCTCGCCCTGCTCTCGGGAACCGTTCCCGACGAACCATATCGCCAGAGCGACCACGACTATGAGTGCGATGAGAGCGGCAGCAGCCCGCCAGGGAATCGTGTGCAACTGACCACGAGCTGTGACAACCGTGTCGCGTGGAGCGACGACGCGTCGTCGCGGTGCCCCTTCGATGTCGCTCTCGGCGCCGCCCTCGGAGCCGATCTCGTTGCGAAGTGCCGCGATGAGCGGCTCCGGATCCAACTCGAGGTACTGCGCGTAGCTGATAATGTAGCCTTTGACGTATGCGGAACTAGGGAGCGCCGCCCACTCGCCCTTCTCCAGGGCATCGAGGCGTCTGGCACGGATCTTTGTGGCCGCCTCGGCGTCAGCGAGTGACTTGCCTAGCTCGCGACGTCGTGCGGACAGCGTCTCTCCGATGCTGCGCGACACGCTAGTACCCCTCCTCTTCCGCTTCCTTGCGCTCGAATGCCCTCAAGGACTCGAGGTCCTCGATATCGACGAGTACTTCGCGGGGTCGGCTTCCGTCCGGCGGTCCCACGATCCCTTTGGCTTCAAGCATATCCATGATACGTCCCGCACGCGCATATCCAACCTTCAAGCGTCGTTGCAGTAGCGATGTGGAGCCCATCCCCGACGCCACGACGATGTCGGCAGCCTCCCATATCAAGGGATCATCATCCTCGCCGCCATGGTCTACTCCTCCACCCGTGGAGGACACCTTGAGGTGAAGGATCTCTTCGTGATACTCGGGTTCGCCTTGCTGTTTCAGATGCTCGACGACTGCTGCTATCTCGTTCTCCGAAACGAAAGCCCCTTGGATACGTTTGGGCTTCGCGAGTGCGGGAGTCGAGAAGAGCATGTCACCGAGACCGACGAGCCGCTCGGCTCCGGCCTGATCGAGAATCACCCGGCTGTCGATGCTGCTGGAGACGGCGAAGGCTATTCGGTTGGTCACGTTGGTCTTGATGAGGCCGGTGATGATATCGGTTGAGGGACGTTGGGTGGCCACAACGAGGTGGATTCCTGCCGCACGGGCGAGCTGGGCGAGACGGCAGATCGAGTCTTCTACTTCCTTGGCGGCTACCATCATCAAGTCGGCGAGCTCATCAATGACGATGACTACGTAGGCCATTGCCTCCGCGCCCTCGGGAGCAGTGCCGTCATGGACCATGAGGTTGTATCCGGCGATGTTGCGCGCGCCAGCCTTCTGGAGTCTCTTCAGGCGTGATTCCATCTCGGAGACGGCCCATGCAAGGGCTGACGCCGCCTCCTTTGCCTCGGTCACGACCGGGACGTAGAGATGAGGTACGCCGTTGTACAGCGAGAGCTCGATTCTCTTCGGGTCGATGAGAATGAGCCTCGTTTCGGCAGGCGTGGCGCGCATGAGGATGCTCATGAGGAGTGCATTGATGCACACTGACTTCCCTGTGCCCGTAGATCCGGCGATCAGTAGGTGCGGCATCGCGGCCAGGTCGGCGACGATCGCGTCGCCGGACACGTCCTTGCCGATCGCGAGCATGAGTGGACCGCCTTCGTGTGCGGCAGGCTCCGGAAGAACGTCCCCGAGCGTGACCGTCGAGCGGCGCTCGTTGGGCACCTCAATGCCGACAAGTGACTTTCCGGGAATCGGTGCAAGAATGCGGACGGTCGGTGCCGCCAGCGCAAGCGCGAGGTCGTCGGCGAGAGCAGTCACCCGGTGTACCTTCACGCCGCGCGACAGCTCGATCTCGAACATGGTTACCGTGGGGCCAGGAATCCACTGTTGGACCCGTGCGGGGATGTCGAAGGTTGCCAGCGTGCTCTCGATGACGTGAGCCGTCGCCTGAAGCTCCTTCTCGGTGGCGCGGTGTTTCGAGGCAGCAGCGGACGTACGCTCGAGCAAGTCGGCGGGTGGCAAGACGAAACCCTCGGTGCGTCTTGGCGCAGCCGATTGCGTTGACGGCACGGTCTCGCGACGCATTTCGGGGTCGTCAGCTCGTTTGCGTCTTCGGCCTACCGGCAACGACTTTGCGAGCTCGGGCACGCTGCCATCTGCGAAGTCATCGAGTGGCAGGGTCTTGGGAGTACGATCTCGCTTTGTCGGCGCCGCCTCCATCGCGTCGTCGGCTGGCCGAAGACGATCCAGAGTCCATGCGACCACTCCGGACAACGAGAGACCGGTGATCACAAGGCCCACAAGCAGGAGCGCGCCGAGGACTACGTATGAGATGGAGTCACCGAGGAGCGAGCGAAGAGCCCAAGCCACGACCCCGCCGATGTACCCGCCGTGCGACTCAAGGGATGAGGACTCCCACTGTTCTGAAGCGGGTGCCTGAACTGCCATCATAGATATGATCGACAGCAGGATCATCCCAAGGCCGATGCCGACTCTGCGCTCGGCGATGGCGAAGGCGCGCACGAAGAAGCTGATGCCCCAGAGGAGAAGGATGACGGGCAAGACGTAGGCCCCGACTCCCAGACCCAGACGGAGGATACGGGCCACTGTGCCGCCCAGGATGCCGGTAGATTGACTCAGGACCGCAATCGCCAACGCGGCGGCTGACGCGGTGAGTACAACGCCAAGAATGTCGCTTCGGGAGTCGTCGTCCAGAACCGAGTTCGATCGCTTCGGCTTGTGCGTCTCGCCGGAACGTCGGCCGCCATCACGCGATTTGCGACCCTGTGTCTTCTTGCTAGCGGCCATCTCGCTCCTGTCCTAGCCTGCCGACACTCGCCAGACTACCACGGCCAAACCCAGCAGTGTTGTGTACGCGGCGAAGGGGTAGAACGACCGGGTGCGTATGTACGACATTAGTGCCGCGATGGCGACGTATCCGGTCAACGAAGCAGCGACGAACCCGGCGATGCTGGCTTGCACGGATGGCAGGGTCGTGCCACCTGCAGTGAGCTCGAGGGCCTTCTTGGCTCCCGCCAGCAAGATGATGGGTCCGGAGAGCAGGAACGAGAACCGTGTCGCCTGTTCCCGGTTCAAGCCCAAGCCAAGCCCGGTGGCCATTGTGGCACCCGACCGTGAGACACCGGGCATGATGGCCACGCCCTGGGCCACTCCAACGAGCAGAGCCGAGGACCACGAGAGTCCAGCCGCTTCCCGAACACGTCGCCGCGAGAAGCGCTCGGCGGCGAAGAGGGCTGCACCAGTGAACATGAACGCCACACCAACCCAGACGAGAGGCGCTGCCTCAAACCAGGCGTTCCCAGCCAGGCCTATGGCCCCGGTCGGAACAGTGGCCGCGACTACGAGCCACGCGAGACGTCGGTCGGTTGCTCTGCCTGGGGATCGGGAGAATGCGGACGTTGCCATCCGCCACAGGTCGTCCCTGAAGTAGACCACCAGGGCGACAAGCGTTCCCAGGTGAAGCAGGACGTCGAAAGCCAGCTCGAACTCACCCCAACCTAGTCCGTCCTGGATGAGACGCAGATGTCCCGACGACGAAATCGGTATGAACTCCGCGACGCCCTGAACGACGCCGAGGATGATTGCCCGCCAGACCTCCACGGGCTAGACCTCCATGACCACGGGAATGATCATGGGTCTACGCCGAAGTTGTTCCCACATGAACTGTGAAAGGGACTCCCGCACCGCATTCTTGATGACTGCGTGGTCGGTCACACCCTCTTTGGCGAGCTTCGTGAGGGTCTTGGTAAGACGGGCACGAGCGTCGTCAAGGATGCCTTCTTCGCCGACGTTGAGGATGACTCCACGTGTGACAAGTTCGGGCTGGCCGACGTACTTCGCGTTCTGAGTGTCGAGTGCGATGACCACGGCAGCGATGCCGTCACGTGCAAGAAGCTGCCTGTCGCGCAGGACGAGATCGCCGATGTCGCCGACCGAGAGCCCGTCGACGTACACGACCCCGGACTCTACCTGCTGCGCGGTACGTGCGCCTGCCTCGGTGATCTCGAGACAATCGCCGTTCTCGAGAATGAAGATGTCCTCATTCGCAACACCCACGGAGCGTGCGATGTCGGCGTGGGCGTGCAAATGCCGGGTTTCGCCGTGAATCGGTACGAAGTACTTTGGCTTGACCAGGTTGAGCATGAGGCGCAGCTCTTCCGCGGCCGCATGTCCGGAGACGTGGACGTCGTGGGAGCCTCTATGCTTGACGTGAGCCCCTGACTTGGCGAGACGGTTGATGACCCGCCAAACGGCCTTCTCGTTGCCGGGAACCGGCGACGCGGAGATGATGACGGTATCGCCCTCCTCGATCTCTACCGTGCGGTGGTCACCGTTTGCCATGCGCGCAAGTGCCGATAGCGGCTCGCCCTGGCTGCCGGTGGACAACACGCAGATTTCCTCCGGAGCGAGCCCACTCATCTCGAAGGCGTCGAGGATGTTGTCTTCCGCGATGACAAGGTAGCCGAGCTGGCGGGCGATGCGTGTGTTGTTGACCATCGACCGACCGGTCACAACGACCTTTCGTCCGCATGCCACGGCTGCATCGCAGACTTGCTGCACGCGGTGGATGTGGCTGGCGAAGGAGGCCACAATGACGCGCTGCTTGGCCTTCGCCATCAGTTCGCGAAGCGATACGCCAACCTCGGACTCCGATCTCGTGACGCCGGTAGAATCGGCGTTTGTCGAGTCAGACATCAGCAACATGACACCCTGTTTGCCCGCCTTTGCGAGCATATCGTAGTCGGTGAGACGTCCGTCCACCGGGGTCTGATCGAACTTGAAATCGCCGGTATGCAGAAGGTTGCCGACGGGCGTGCGCACGAGTACCGCCACGCCGTCGGGGATGGAGTGATTCACGGCGAGGAAGTCCAGTCCGAATCCACCCAGACTCACGTGGCCGCCGGCGCGAATCTCACGGAGCTTCGGCTTCTTGAGGCCGTGTTCGTCGAGTTTCACCTGTATCAGACCGAGTGTGAGTTTAGTGCCGAGGACGGGAGTCCGCTCCCCCACTTCCTTGAGTAGGTAGGGCACGGCTCCGGTGTGATCTTCGTGACCGTGCGTGATGACTACTCCACGGAGTTTGTCCTTGCGCTTCACGATGTAGCTGTAGTCGGGAAGGATGAGGTCTACTCCGGGGTGATCCTCGTCCGGGAACATAATGCCGGCATCGATGACGATCATGTCGTTGCCGTACTCGATGACGGTCATGTTCTTACCGATCTCATCGAGCCCGCCAAGCGGAATCACCCTGAGACGGTTCTTCTTCTGTGTCATATGGTGTGCTTCAGTCCTCCTTGAAATGGATGCGAACGCGAGGGCATCGCGTTCGTACTGCAAGGCAAGCAGCGGGACGGCCTGCCGTTCGTTTGACCTATGCGGGCAGGACTCCTACCCCTTGCATGATTCGAACGAGTTCAGCGGTCTGTTCGTCGTTGGCATCGACCAGAGGCAGTCGGACACCCCCAACGGGGAAGCCCTGAAGATCCAGGGCTTTCTTGACCATAATCGGGTTTGCGGTCATGAAGAGCGCCTTCATCAAAGGAAGGAGCTCAAGGTGGATTCGCAGGGCTCGAGTGTGATCCCCGGCAGCCTGTGCGTCGATCATTTCCCTGAACCGGGGTCCCGCAACATGGGAAATGACGGAGATCACGCCAGTGCCGCCAAGTCCCATCATCGGCAAGGTCATCTCGTCGTCGCCAGACAGCACCTCGAAGCCGTCGGGTGCGCCGTCGATGATCTGAGCGATCTGGGTGAGATCACCGCTGGCTTCTTTGACGGCGACGATGTTCTCAACATCTCGAGCAAGGCGAAGCGTCGTCTCGGCAGTCATGTTGATCACACAACGGCCTGGGATGTTGTACAGGATGACCGGCACGTCGACCGACTCGGCTATCGAGCGGAAATGGCGGTACAGGCCCTCCTGCGGAGGCTTGTTGTAGTACGGCACGACAGCCATGATTGCGTCCACACCGAGAGAAACGACTTTCTGGGCGAACTCAACCGAATCGTCAGTACAGTTGTCGCCTGCGTTGGCGATGACCGGCGCCCGGCCGGCGACGGCCTCGACAACGGCGCGGAAGAGATCCATCTTCTGATCGTAGAATACGGTGGGCGACTCGCCGGTGGTGCCGCAAACGACGAGGCCCTGTGTGCCGGAGTCCAGAAGTCGGTGAGCGAGCCCCTGCGCGCGCGCAAGGTCAAGGCCGCCGTCCGATCCAAACGGCGTCACCATCGCTGTGAGCATTCTGCCGAAACGAGGTTCAGCCATCGCTGTTCTCCCCTTTGACCCAAGCGGGCACGATCCGCCCGCGGAACCCGCTTTCACGTGCAGTATTGTGACACAACGCCCTGACACATGCGCCGGTCCGGCCCAGCGGACATCGAGCCGTCACGTAGCGGTCGACGACGGTGAATCCAGCTCGAAGCCGGTGTGGAGCGCCTGGACAGCCTGATGTGCTTGATCCGACGTGACGAGTACCGAGATCGTTGTATGGCTGTCAGCGCTCTGAAGAACGGTCACCCCGGCGTCAACGAGTGCCTCGGCAACCCGTGCCATGACCCCCGGAACGCCGTGCATTCCAGCGCCCACCAGGGTGACTTTCGCCAGCTGCGTTTGCGCGCGATACGTGAAGCCCAGCGCGCCCAGCACCTCGGAGGCCCGATCGAGTAGTTCCTCACCAACCGTGAACAGAAGCGTCTCGCCGGCTGGCGTGAACATGTCGAGCGAAACTCCCGCGTCTGCCATCGCCCTGTACACGCGTGCTTGGGCGGACATATGACTCGGTGTCCCTTCGGGGGCAGGCAGAGCTACGACGATTCGTGCAACGCCATCGGCATGCGCAACTGCTGTTGCCACTCGGTCCGGGCGGTAGGATGCGATGTCGGTGACCGCCGTGCCGGGGTGGTCGGAATACGTGTTCCTTACGCGAACAGCAAGTCCGCTCGCGAGAGCGAGCTCTGCCGCGGGCGTGTGCACGACGCGGGCGCCATGCCTCGCCATCTGGAACAGCTCGTCGGCACCCACCGTCTCAAGCACCGCGCTTCCTTCGCATGTTTGCGGGTCTGCAGTCATCACACCGTCGACGTCCGTGTAGATCTCGACAGCTCGGGCTCCCAGAGCCACGCCAAGGGCGCACGCCGTCGTGTCGGAGCCACCGCGTCCGAGTGTCGTGAGGCGTCCGGACTCCCCTATGCCCTGGAAGCCAGCGACGACCGGACAGACGCCGGCTTCGATTGCCGAAAGGAGCGGTCCCGGGTGAATCTCCGTGACGGCAGCGTTCCTGTGGACTCCGTCGGTCGCTATGCCGGCTTCCGGTCCCGTGAACGCCCGCGCGTCGACTCCGGCAGCTCGAAGTTCGTGTGCGACAACGACGGCCGACACAATCTCGCCGCAGCCGACCAACAGGTCGGCTTCTCTGTCGTCGGAAGGAAGCCCGGCTACGAGCCCGAGCAGGGTATCCGTGGCGTACGGAGCACCGGCGCGGCCCATCGCGGACACGACGACGACGGGAGACATCTCCTGCTCCTGCGCTTCAATCACCCGCCGTGCGATTGCGTTTCGTCCCTCGGGCGTGGCCACCGAGGTCCCGCCGTATTTCATCACGACTACGGTTCGTGCCGGACTCGGCATACTCAGTCCTCCAGAAGGGACTCAAGACCGATCACGAGACCCGAGAGTGCGCCAACACGCCTTGCGGCGAGGACGACCCCTGGCATGAACGACGTGCGATCGATCGAATCGTGACGGATCGAAAGCGTCTGGCCTTGTCCGCCGAAGAGCACTTCCTGATGTGCGACAAGGCCCGGTAGCCTCACCGAGTGGACGCTGATGCCATCAAGGATGGCTCCGCGGGCACCGTCCGCCACCTCGGTCTCACGTCCGGGTGAGACAGGTGTCTCTTCCCTGGCGGCAGCAATCAGCCCGGCGGTGCGGATCGCCGTCCCGCTCGGTGCATCGAGCTTTCGATCGTGATGAAGCTCGATGATCTCGACATGCGGCAAGTACCTCGCAGCCTGGGCGGCGAATTGCATCATGAGAACGGCGCCAATGGCGAAGTTGGGGGCCACAAACAGACAGGTGCCGGAAGGAGCCGTTTGGGCAATCTCAGAGAGGGTCTCGGTGGATATTCCCGTGGTACCGACGACGCAATCGACTCCAGCGGCCAGTGCCGTACGAAGGTTGTCCTCGACAACATCCGGACGTGTGAAGTCGACCATGACGTCGGGCGAGGTCTCTCGAATCGCCTCGGCGAGGTCCGACCGGCAGATGTACTCTCCGCACGCGCCGTCGCTTATGGAGACGTCAGGGCATCCCGGATCGACGGCCGCGACTACGCGCATGCCGTCCGACTCGGTGACTGCCTTGACTACTTCACGCCCCATCCGGCCACCTGCGCCGGTGACGAGTACATCTACCACGTGAGCCTCCTTCAGTGCGCACCGGGCGGAATGTCCCGGATTGCCGTCTAGCCGACCAGGTGCGACAGCTCGTCGGCAGCAAAGGGGCCGATGAGCGCGAGGACCTTCTCGGACGAGAATACCTCGTTCGCAACGCGCTTGATGTCGGTCTGCGAGATCGAATCGATCCGTTCCACGATCTCATCGACCGATAGCAGCTCCCCGCCGGTCGTTTCGTTCTTGCCGAGCCTTGTCATGCGATTCCGCGTGCTCTCCAGACCCAAGACCATGTGCCCCTTGATCGACTCCTTGGCACGCTGGAGCTCCTCTGCGGTGACACCGGATTCGCGCACCTTCTCGACTTCGGTCTGAATGAGCCGAACGACCTGTTCGGCGTTGCCCGGGCGTGTGCCCGCGTACACGGTGAACTGCCCGGTGTCCTGGTACAGCGAATGGAAGCTATACACGGCGTAGGCGAGGCCCTTCTTCTCACGAATCTCCTGAAAGAGACGTGAAGACATCCCGCCACCGAGAACGGTATCGATGATCGAGAACGCGAAGCGGTCGGGGTGACCGGAGTCCAGACAGGATCCGCCGAAGCAGATGTGCGCCTGCTCGGTCTCCTTCGTCAGAACCGCCAGGCGCGAGCGGGCGATCGACTCGGCGTGAGGACGCTCGCTGCGGGGACCTTCCGGGAGAGCAAGATGATCGCGAACGAGTGACACGAGAGCATCATGATCGACGTTGCCGGCTGCAGCGACGACGCAGTTGCCGGTCAGGTAGTGGCGCTGGCGGAACGCGACCGACTGCGTGTGATCGAATCCACCCACGGTCCCCCGATTGCCGAGGATGGGCAACCCGATGGGATGCTCGGGCCAAAGGGTATGGCCGAAGAGTTCGTGGATCCGGTCGTCGGGGGTGTCCTCCATGCGGGCAATCTCCTCGATGACCACCTCACGCTCGCTTTGGCAGGCCTCGTCATCAAGCAGCGAGCCTACGACCATATCGGAGAGAACTTCGAGTGCGGTGGGCACGTGTTCGTCGACGAGACGCGCGTAGTAGCAGGTGTACTCCTTCGACGTGAAGGCGTTGAGCTCTGCTCCGAGACCGTCGAAGGTCTCTGAGATCTGGGCCGCAGTTCGAGTCGGTGTCCCTTTGAACATCATGTGCTCCATGAAGTGAGACATGCCGGCCTCAGAGGGAATCTCGTCCCTGCTCCCCACGGCGAACCATATCCCGAGGGCAACAGAGCGGACGGTGTCCATATGTTCCGTGAGGACGGTGACACCGTTCTCGAGGATCGTCTTCCGATAGAACATGGTGTCTCCACTTCGCAGATACGACGGGTTGCGGCAGGTCAGACGATTGTAGCCTGCATCTCCGGTTCAAGCACGCGATCTGAAGTACTGGCGCCTGCCCCGGTAACGCGAGAGGGCGGACCGGTTGGCCCGCCCTCTAGTCTTGTGTGCGTCGCGAGAGCTAGTGCCGACGGCGGGGCTTGCGGCTGTCGCCGTCGCGGCTGGGCCGATCCCGGTCGCCCTGGGGTCGGTC
>JAENZW010000124.1 GCA_016841065.1 Actinomycetota bacterium | reverse complement strand
CCGTGGCTCATGGAGGTGGACGGCGTCGGCTCCGACAACGATTCGGTGCGCAGCGGAGCGATCGGGCCCCTCGGTTCCAGCTCACTCGAGACCACACTCACTGAGGGTGAGTACTCGTTCATGTGGCGAGTGTCCTCCGAGGAGGACTACGACAAGCTGACCTTCTATCTCGATGACAAGCCGCTTCATAGCATCAGCGGTCAGCTCAACGACTGGAAACAGATTGGATTCGAGGTTCCCGCTGGCGAGCATGTCGCCCGATGGGAGTACGCCAAGGACGGCTCCGTCTCGAGCGGTGACGACTGCGGCTATATCGACCTGATGACCTTCGATGCGGCGCCCGTGACCACCCTGGCCGTGTCTGCTACACCTGCCGACAACGGTTGGTACGGCGGCGTTGCACCCGAGCTCACGATGACAACGTCGGAGCCCGCGACAACCTGGTTCCGCTGGGATGGTGGAACGTGGGAGACGTACGCGATGTCTCTCACGGCCCCCGAGGGCACGCACGTGTTCGAGTACTACTCTGTCGACCCCAGTGGTGTGACCGAGACGCCGCGGAAAGAGACCTTCAGCGTCGACACCTCGTCACCGGACACGCCGACGGTCGTCTGCACGGATCGCGTTACAGACACGTGGTCTACCGAGCCGACGATCACGATCGAGGTGACCGATGCGCCGGATGCGACGAGCGGAGTCGTAGACTACCGGTTCGTCTGGAAGTACGGCGGGACCACGATCGACGGCGGCTGGGTGAGCGAAGACTCGACCACCACGGTCGCCCTTCCGGACGGCAACTGGACGTGCGAAGTGCAGACGCGAGACGTCGCCGGCAACGTCTCGGCCGTGGCGCAGTGTGGCCCCTTCGGCATCGACAGAGTGGCGCCGGACATCAGGCCCTGGGCGATTCTCTTCTGGTGGCACCAGCCGACCGGCAGCTGGACCTTCGGGCAGTCGTGGCTTGCGCCGCCGGAGACCTCGGGAATCGTCGGACTCTCGTACGTCATCGACCGGTGGGGCGGTGCCGTGCCTGACACGACCCAGGACGTCACCGGCACTACCGTGCCGTGGACAGACCGGGAACTCGGCGAACAGTTCTACATCAATGCCCGCGCGGTAGACCGCGCTGGAAACTGGAGCGAGACCGCGCACGTGAGCATTGACATCGTCTCCGGACCACCGGAGATCGTGTCGTTCGACATCCACGACCAGAACTGGGACTGGTTCTGGGGAGGAGTGCAGCTCGGCTACACGAATGACCCGGTCATCCATGCGGAGCTCTTCTACCACGAACCGGCGCTGGAGTTCTTTTACGCGGAGCACTCCATCGACGGCGGGCCGTGGGGACAGGTGAAGTATGACGACGCGACCGACATCCCCAACTACACTCTGACGCTGCCGTCGGTCGACGGCACTCACACGGTGGCCGTACGAGTCCGGGACGGTGCGTTGAATGTGTCCGAACCGGTGACGCGGACGATCGTGCTCGACCGCGAAGCGCCGATCGCAGGTAGCGTCGACATCGTGGACACGAACGGGCTTGTCAACTCGCACACGGTTGACGTCAGCCTCGACGCGACCGGCGCGGACTACTTCCACACCCGGACGCAGTACCCGCCGATGATGATCTTCGGTTTCCTTCTGAGCGGGTATGCGCCTGAATCCACGGCCTACCTGGACGGTGGCTGGGAGGAGCCCGATGGCGAGTACACGCTGTACGTGAGCTACTACGACAAGGCGGGCAACTCCAGCGCTGAAGTCACCGATACCGTCGTACTCGACACCGCAGGTCCGATCGTAACGGACCTCGCGTCCTCGACCCATCCGGACGACGCGAGCTGGTACACGAGTCGCGACGTCTCGTTCTCGTGGGACGCCACCGACACGCCGGCCGGTGTTGCCGGGGGATCCTACGTGGTCGACCAGAGCCCCACGACGGTGCCGGACAAGAGCATCGACACGACGCTCACCAGCGCGTCGATCAGCGGCCTCGCCGACGGCGTCTGGTACGTGCACGTGCGAGGTGTAGACACGCTCGGCAACGCAGGTGACACCCAGCATCTGACCGTGCGTATCGACGACGGTCCGCCCGCAGGGTCCTTCGTGGTCGCCGGTGGAGCGGCCAGGGTCTCGACCATCAACGTCAGCGTTGTGTCGGACGTGGACTACTTCGGCTCGCCCGTCCGCGAGATGCGCCTTTCCCACGACGGAGCGGACTGGGGTCCCTGGGGAAGCTACGTCCCCAACGCACTGGTCACGCTCGTCGAGGAGGGCACAAACATCGTCACCGCGCAGTACCGCGACGACAACGGTGAGGTGCTCACGCTCTCGGCCACCGTTGTCCGAGATACCGTCGCACCCTCGGGTTCTGTGGTCGTCAACAGCGACGCTGCGTACGCGACGTCCACAGCCGCAACGCTCACCATCGATCCCGGCGATGCCGTTTCGATGCAGGTCTCCGACGATCCGTTCTTCAACGGCGCGTCCTGGGAGGCTACGGCCACTCAGCAGCCGGTCACCCTCTCCGAACCTGATGGCGAGAAGACGTGGTACCTGCGCCTGAAGGATGACGTCGGCAACGAGCGTGTCTTCTCGGATTCCGTCTGGCTCGACCGCGAAGCGCCTGCGGTGTCGCTCTCGATCGACGAGGGCGACATCACCGGTACGCGCGATGTGAACCTCACGATCGACGCCTCCGACGCCGTCGAGATGCAGCTCTCCGAAGACCCGGCGTTTGCGGGCGCTTCGTGGGAGGCTTCGGCATCGAGCGCGGCATTCACGCTCTCTGCAGGCGACGGGCCGAAGACGGTCTACCTGCGTGCGCGTGATGCGGCAGGCAATGTTTCCGACTCCGCTTCGGCGAGCACGTATCTCGACGAGACGAATCCGGCTGCGCCTGCGGTCTCTTCGGCAACGCATCCCAACGAGGCCGTCTGGTACGAGGCGACCGACTGCACCGCCGCCTGGAGCGCGACCGACGCTGGTTCCGGTGTCGCGGGTTACTCGCTCGCGTTCGACACGGCCGCCGGTACCGTTCCGGATACCTCGATCGACACGACCCTCGCCGGCGGCGACTGGGGCGATCTCGCAGACGATGTTCTCTACCTGCACGTGCGCGCCATCGACGAGGCGGGCAACGCCGGCTCGACTACGCACTTTGCCGTGCGCGTCGATACCAGCGCGCCGTACGGCACCTTCTCGGTCAACGGTGGAGCGACCTACGCGCTCAGCACCACGTGCTATGCGGATTCGTCGGGCATCGCCGATGACGGGTCCGGTGTTGCGCAGATGCGCATGAACCTCGGCAGTGGCTGGTCGGCATGGCAGCCGTTCGCCGCGAACTCCGCGATCACCCTCACAGGCGAGGACGGCACCAAGTTCGTCCAGATGCAGTACAAGGACGGCCTGGGTCACACGCACGAGGCGTTCGACACGATCGTGCTCGACCGCACAGCGCCGACCGGCGTGATGATGCTCGACGGCGGTGCGGCCTTCGCGCTGTCGCGCAGCGTGTCGATCGATTCGCTCGTCCCCGATGCCGCCAACATGCGCATCGACATGGGCGCGGGCTTCTCGGCCTGGATCGCCTACTCATCGAACCTCTGGATCACCCTGCCCGATGCCGAAGGTCCCGCGACCGTCACGGTCCAGTACCGCGACCCGGCCGGGAACCTCCTCGAGCTGACCGACGGCATCTTCGTCGATCTCGCCGTCCCGACCGACCCGGCACTCGCCAGCTCCACCCATGCCGAAGACGTTCCCTCGAACGTGAACGTCGTGTCAGTCGGCCTATCCGGCGCGGCCGACACGGGCGCCGGCGTCGCGGGCTACTCGTACGTGTGGACCGATGATCCGACTGAGCTCCCCGACGAGACCGTGGACCTCGCTTCCGGCGAGACCGCCATCTTGAGCGGCGAGCTCGCCGACGGCACCTGGTACCTGGCCCTTCGCACTTCCGACGACGCCGGCCGGTGGACTTCCACCGCGCAGGCCGGACCGTTCGTCATCGACACGGTGGCGCCTGTCGCCTCCGATGATGCCGAAGCGGTCTACCTCGGCCCCGACACCATCAACCTGAGCGCCACCGACGTCGGCGTTGGCGTGGCGGCCATCGAGTATTCGCTTGACGGTGCGCAGACCACGTCGGTCGACGCCGATACCGCAGCCGTGGACTTCAGCGCTCCCGGCGCACACACGCTTGAGTATCGTGCGCTCGACGGTGCCAGCAACGCATCCGACCTCGTCATCGTGGACTTCGAGCTCGACGGCACGCCGCCGACGGTGCCGAGCGTCTCTTCGGCAACGCATGCGAAGCAGACCTCCTGGTACGCGGCGAGCGACTTCACGGCAACCTGGTCCTCCACCGACGCCGCGTCCGGCGTTGTTGGCTACTCGGTGGTGCTCGACCAGACCGCCGGCACCGTTCCGGACTCCGTGATCGACACGGCGGCCACCACCGACACGTGGACCAGCCTGGCCGAAGGCATCCATTACCTGCACGTCCGCGCTGTCGACGTTGCGGGCAACGTGAGCACGACCACGCACTTCACCGTGCGCGTCGATTCGGCAGCGCCGTACGGGCCGTTCGCGCTCGACGCGGGCGCGTCCTACACGCTCGATGCCGATGTCGACGGCGATTCGTCCGGCATCGATGACGACACCTCCGGTCTCACGCAGATGCGCTTGAACCTCGGAAGCGGCTGGTCGGCGCGGGAGCCGTTCTCGGCGCACCGCGCGATCGCGCTGCCGGGTGACGACGGCTCGAAGTTCGTCCAGATCCAGTACCGCGACGCCGCGGGCAACGTGCACGAGGCGTTCGACACGATCGTGCTCGACCGTTCCGGACCTGCAGGCACGATGAGCCTCGATAGTGATGCGACGTACGCGATGACTCGCAACGTGCACATCGACTCAAGCGTCTCCGATGCCTCGCAGATGCGCTATGACACAGGCAGCGGCTTCTCGGCGTGGGTCGCCTACACGCCCGAGCTTGCCATCACGCTCCCGGATACCGAGGGCGACGTCACCGTCGACGTCCAGTACCGCGACACCGCGGGTAACGTCCTCGACCTGTCCGACGACATCTGTCTCGACCTGACCGCCCCGACCGATCCTGAACTCACGAGCTCCACCCACGCCGAAGACGTGCCGTCGAACGTGACGGTCGTCTCGGTCGACCTCGACGACGCGGACGACGCGGCCAGCGGCGTCTCCGGCTACTCGTTCGTGTGGAGCCAGAATGCCGAAGAGCTGCCCGACGAGACCGTCGACCTCGCATTCGGCGAGACGACCATCGCAAGTGGCGAGCTGGCTGACGGCAGCTGGTACCTGACGCTGCGCACTCGCGACAATGCGGGTCGCTGGACCTCCACAGCTCAGGCCGGGCCGTTCGTGATCGAGACGGTCGCACCGGTGGTCACCGACAACGCGAAGGCCGTCTACGAGGCTGCCGCCAAGATCACGCTCTCCGCGACCGATGCGGGAGCCGGCGTTGCAGCAATCGAGTACTCACTGGACGGCGAGGCCACCGTCACCGTGTCCGCCGACACCGCGATCGTCGAGTCCGCCTCCACCGGCGTGCACACGCTGTCGTATCGTGCCGTCGACCTGGCCGACAACTCTTCCGCCACGGTGCTCCGTGAGTTCCGCGTCGCGTCCGACGTGCAGCGCCTCTCTGCGCGCTCGCGCTACGCCACTGCGGTGGAGATCGTCCGCAAGGCCTAC
>JAENZW010000123.1:1143-5798 GCA_016841065.1 Actinomycetota bacterium | reverse complement strand
GCCGCGTGGATCGCGACCGCCACAGGCGTCCCGCTCGTGGTGGACATGCGCGACCCATGGCTCGAGAGCTCTTCGGCATACTGGCCGACGCGCTCGCACCGTCAGATGATGGAGACGATGGCATACACGGTCATGAAGGTCGCTTCGGCGGCGACGGTGGTCTCAGAACCCATTGCCGAAGAGGCGCTTAGGCTGGGTGCCCGGCGCGCTCACGTGATCCCCAACGGCTTCGATTCCCACGACATGGTGCCGTGGGACCCCGAACCTGAATCGCCGCTGACGCTCGCGTTCATGGGAACCTTCTACGCGCTGACAGACCCGGGCCCGTTCCTGGAGGCACTGGCCCGCGTCGCCCACGAGCATCCCGAGGCCGCCGACGCGCGCCTCCATGTGATAGGGCCGAACGACGCTCTCGCTCGCGAGGCTGTCGAACGGCTAGGACTTGGCGATCGCGTGAAGTTCTTCGGCTATCTACCTCACGAGGAGGCGTTGCGGATTGTCGCGCAGGCGGATGCGGGCGTCGTGCTGGTTGGCGACGTGCCGGGATCGCGCGCCGTCTACACCGGCAAGTTGTTCGAGTATCTCGGGATGGGCCTGCCGGTGCTTGCGATGGTGCCCGAAGACGGCGTCGCAGCCGATCTGGTGCTGCGTGCCCGTGCGGGGTGGGTAGTCCCTTCGGGCGACCGGAGTGCCGCGGTCAGCACGATCGCGACGATGGCGCGAGCAAAGAAGGCCGGCGACATGGGCGTGGATGCAGATGAGGCGGTTGTCGCCGAGTTCGAACGCAGGAACCAGGCAGGCAAGTTCGCGGACGTGCTCCAGGTAGTGATGTGTTGATGACGACCGCCTCGCACATGGCGCCTGCCGGCGGGATGGACGACAGCGCGCTGAAGTGGGGTGTCGCGGCCGTTCTCGGCGGCGGTATCGCAGGACTGGCCGCCGGGTCAGACGGTGCGGACCCCCTTCGCTTCGCTGCGATGCTCATGGGGCTGGCGGTGATCGGGCTCGTCCTGTGGCGCTTCGAGATCGGTGCCGTGCTGATGGTGTTCACGCTGCCTCTCGATATGTACGGGCGCCTGCTGGAATCGCCGATCACGATCACCGTCTTCCACGTTGTGCTGGTGGCGACGCTCGCATCGTGGGGTCTTTGGCTCTATGCGGAGCCCGAGCGACGCGTGCGGTTCTCTGTGGTGGACATCGGTATCGGCGCGCTTCTGATCGCCGCCGTATGGTCTCTGCCCAACTCACTCGACCAGAGCGACACAGTCATCGCCATCGTGAGGCTTCTGTTCCTGTGGGCGTTCGCTCTCCTGTACGCGAATGCGATGAGCGGTTCCCGTCGGTTGACTGACTGGGTGATGGCGGTTCTGATCGGCACCGGAGTGCTGAACGGCGCGGTGGCGCTCGCGCAGTACTACGTTCCCGGCTTCAAGTACGGCAACGTCCGCGTGATCAGCCAGGGCTTCGGAAATCCGACCCTACGCCGCGTGGGCGCCCTGTTCTGGGACCCCAACTACCTGGCCGGCTTCCTGTGTGTGGCGTTTCTGACCGCAGCCGTCCTACTGGTGCGGGCGCGCCGGTTCACACATGCGCTCGTGCTGTTGGCTTCGCTCGCCGTGATCGGCGCCGGGCTCATCGTGACGTACTCGCGTACAGGATGGGTGGGCGTCGCCGTGGGACTCGTGGTGGTCGCACTCACCGCGCCGAAGGGCAGACGTCTTCCGCTGATGCTTGCGGGACTCGCGCTCGTCGTGGTCGTGATTGCGTTGAGCCCAGGCTTCGTCATGGACCGCATCGCGTCGATCGGGAATCCGGAAGCCGACCTCTCGAATGCGACGCGCTACAACATGGCCTTCTCTTCGGTAGACATCATCCGGCAGTACTGGGTGTATGGGACGGGGCTATCCGCCTTTGACGTGGCCTTCCCGCAGTACCGGGTGCCCGGCACGCTCACGGTGATCCGACCGCACCAGCTGCCGCTCTCGCTGTGGGCCGAGATGGGGATAGCCGGCCTCGTAGCCGAAATCGCCGTGGTCGCTGCTCTCATCGCCATCTTCTGGAGGCGTAGGCCGCGAGGCTGGCACGCGCTCGAAGCTGTCGCTGTCGTCGGCCTTGTGAGCCTGCTCGTGCAGTCGCTCTTCCAGTACTATCTGTATTTCGACTACTTGTGGCTGTTCATGGCATTTGCCGTTGCCGGGAATCGTCTCGGACGGCTCGAAGAGGGGACGCAGGATGACTGAGCGTAGCTGGCCCGTGCAGCTTCTTCACGCGATTCGCCGGGACCGGTGGATTGTTGTCGGCTGTCTCGTTGTGGCCGTGGCGGTCGCTGTCGGTCTGAACCTGGGCGAGAAGACCACCTATCAGGGCCAGGCGACGATAACCGCGAACTCGACGACGCTCGCGGGGAACGCGCGTATGGCGGCTCCGGACACCGTTGCGGCCGAGTCGAAGACATCCGAGTTCCACGAGGAACTTGCCAGAGTCACGGGCATGGATGTCGAACAGGTGAAGACCGAGTTCAACGCATACGCCGCGGGCACGCCGCTCAACAAGATATACGTGCAGTTCACGGACGAGGACAAGAAGATCGCGATGGATTCGGCGGATGCCGCAGCGACCTTGTTGCTGGCGAAGGCCTACGAACTCCTCGAGCCCGAACTCGCCCGGCAACGGGCACTCGTTCAAGAGGGCAAGGACGCGATCGAGGTTATCGACACGGCCGAAGACCCGTCGCTCGTGGCGGGCGATCGCTGGAGCATCAGTCGCAACCTCATCATCGAGGAGGGCAATCTGGCGCTCTATGAGGAGGCGTACGTCTACAACGGCTCGCCTTCGGCCAAGGCCTCATCCCGCCGCGACAAGCTCAAGAACGCCGCGTACGCGGGAGTGCTTCTCGGCCTCGCCGCAGGCGTGCTAATCGCCGGAGTGCGCGACTACATGTTGCGTCGAGCCGGATCCGCCTAGTGCGGGCATGACCCTGGTGCCGCCCATGCCGAAGAGACGCAACATCGTAGTCATCTCGCACATGTACCCTCGGTGCAACCGGGGCAACTACGGGACATTCGTGCACGAGCAGGTGCGGGCGTTGCGCGATGCGGCCCCGGACGCGACGATATCCGTCATCTCGCCGGTCCAGTACGCACCGGCCGTGCTGGCCAGGCGCAGCGCCAAATGGCGACAGTACCGGGAGACTGAGGAATCGCGCGTCGACTTCGAAGACGTGAAGGTCTGGTTCCCCCGTTTCCTGTCCGCGCCGAGGAAGATGCTGCGCTCGATCGCCGTCTGGAGCTGCTATCGCGCAATCACGAAGAGTCCCGAGATGGTGGACGCGATCGAGAGATCGGACGTCGTGATCGCTCACACCGCGCTGTTCGACGGCCGGCTGGCGAGAAGGATCGCCCGGAGGTTCGGGAAGGACTACTGGGTCTACATCCACGGCGAGGACGTCTTCCAGAACACCTTCGGCTACAGGAACGTCGCGAGGCGGCGCAGCATTTCAGCCACCCTGGGTTCTGCCGAAGGGATCGTCACGGTCAGCGCGTTCATGAAAGCCGCGATCGACCGGGCGTACGGCACGTCTGGGAAGTCGTACGTGAATCACAACGGGGTGGACCCGGCGAGATTCAACGGTTCCCCCAGGGTCGCCGGTATGGGGCTCCGGATCATCTCGGCGTCCTTCCTGATCCCACGCAAGGCGCACAGATACGTGCTTGAAGCGCTCGCTGACCTCAAGCACGAGGGTCTCGATTTCGAATACCGGATCGCGGGCGATGGCGCGGAGCGGCAAGGCCTTGAAGCGCTTTCGGCCCGGCTCGGACTGGACGATCGCGTGACCTTCAGCGGCCGCTACCAGCTTGAGGGGTTCCCGGAGATGCTCGAGGCGCACGATCTGTTCGTGCTGCCAAGCTGGGATGAGGCGTTCGGCGTGGTCTACGTCGAGGCAATGGCGATGGGACTTCCGGTCATTGCTGCATACGATGCGGGTGCGCCGGATATAGTGACTGAAGGGGTAGACGGCTTTCTGGTTCCGCCACGGGACCGCGCGGCTGTCGCGGATGCGATTCGGAGCTACGCCCAGCTCAGCGATGCGGACAAGGCCGAGATGTCGACGAATGCAATCGAGAAGGCACACCAGTTTACCTGGGATGACAATGCGCAGAACCTGCTGAGGATCATCGAGCGCGCCGGGGGTGACATCGGGTGAGCAGCAACGGGGGAGTCCTCGCGGGAGCGCGCGTTGCCATGGTGCTCACCAACGACGCCGTGTCGGATCCGCGCGTGGACAAGGAGGCGCGGACGCTGGCAGATGCCGGTGCCGAGGTCACCGTGGTCGCGTGGGATCGCTCGAAGTCGCTGTCCGTGGATGTCGATCGCGTGGCGTACAAGGTCCGCCGATGCGGTCCTCCCGCCCGGCATGGGGCGGGATTCGGCAATATCGGCGCCTATCGCCGCTTCTGGGATGACGCCGTGAGGGAAGTGGTGGCGCTTCAGCCCACTATCGTCCACTGCCACGATACGGACACGGCACCTGTAGGCGTGCGGGCACTCAAAGCGTTGGGCAGGGACCGCTGCGCGCTCGTCTTGGACCTTCACGAGCTCTACCGCGAGAGCCGGATGATCCCGCGTGCCGGAGCCAAGTGTGCGGCTGCGAAGTT
>JAENZW010000123.1:0-1099 GCA_016841065.1 Actinomycetota bacterium | reverse complement strand
CAGGCATCGCCGCCGACGACCCGCGCCTGACCATCGTAGAGAACGCTCCCGACCTCGAGCGCTTCAGCCCCTCGGGGCGCATCCGCGCGAAGGACGGCACCCTCACGGTCTGCTTCGTGGGCCAGAAGCGCACGGCCGAGCCCCTTGTCGACCTCATGGACGCAGTCGGTCGCGTAAGCGGCACGCGTGCGCTGATCGCCGGTGGAGGACCTGCCGAAGAGGATGTCGAGCAGACGGGCCGCATGCGAGAGCGAGTGGACGTTCTCGGCAGGGTCAACTACGAGGAGATACCGGCGCTCTACGACCAGTGCGACGCTGTCTACGCTGTGTACGATGCGAGCGTCGGCAACTACCGCACGCACTTCCCGGTGAAGGCCATGGAGGCCATGGCTGTTGGCATTCCGGTGCTTGTCACGCGCGAGACCTGGGTGGCGGACTACGTTGAACGCCACCGGATCGGAGCGGCAGTTCCGGAGGGCGAGATAAACGCCATTGCACGCGTGCTCGAGCGCTGGCGGGACGACCCGGACGCGTGCCGGGAGATGGGTGCGCGTGGAAGAGAGCTGGTGGAGTCCGGCCTGAACTGGAGCGCCTCCGCCGACCGTTTGATCGGGGCGTATCGTTCGGTCCTGGACTCGCGAAAGGAGTCGATGATCTCGTGAATGCGGAGACGCTGAGCATCTCGGAGAGGGACGCCGCCCTCTACCGGGCCTCTGGGGCGCCCGACCCGTTCGTCGTGGTCGTCGCGGGATCGGGTCTGGGCGGACTAGGCGATCTCGTCGAGAACCCCGTGGTCGTGGACACCGACGAGCTGCCGAACTTCCCGCGCACGGGACCTGACGTAGCCGGCCATGCAGGGAAGATCGTTGGCGGCCTCATCGGCGAGATTCCGGTCGCCGTCTTCCAAGGCAGGGTGCACTGCTATCAGGGAGCCAGTGCGTTTGATGCGGCGTATCCGGCGCGGTTCGCAGGAACGCTTGGCGCCGACACGCTGGTCGTCACCAATGCCGCCGGCGGGATATCGACGGATCTGGCCGCAGGCGACGTCGTGCTCATCTCCGACCACATCAACCTCACCGGAGAAAACCCGCTCGTAGGC
>JAENZW010000122.1 GCA_016841065.1 Actinomycetota bacterium | reverse complement strand
CCCGCGAATGTCACAGCCGCTTCGTAGAATGCAGCCATCTCGAAATCGGAGGTGAGGACCGTCGCGTCGTAGAGAGGAAGGCCGTAGTCGGCGATGAAGCGCTCGCGCTTGGCATCCGGCAACTCGGGGAGTTGCCCGCGCATGCGCTCGATGAACTCATCGGAGAACTCGAAGGGCACCATGTCCGGCTCGGGGAAGTAGCGGTAGTCGTGCGCCTCCTCCTTGGACCGAGTCGAACTCGTGCGCTTCGCGCCCACGTCCCAGTGGCGCGTTTCCTGCACGATCTGGCCGCCCGCCTCGAGTGCCTCGACCTGTCGCACGATCTCGTAGGCGAGTGCGTCGTGCAGCGCCTTGAACGAGTTCATGTTCTTCACTTCGGCTTTGGTGCCGAGTTCGGTCTCGCCGCGCTTGCGCACGCTCACGTTCGCGTCCACGCGCAGCGAGCCCTCCTCCATGTTGCAGTCGGAGATGCCGAGAGCGAGCCATGTGGCCCGCAGCTTTTGGGCGAAACGACGTGCCTCTTCGGGCATCCGGATATCGGGCTCGGTCACGAGCTCGATCAGCGACGTGCCGGCCCGGTTGAAGTCCACGAGCGAATGCGTGGCGCCGGCGAGACGACCCTCGGAACCCCCGATGTGCACCATCTTGCCGGTGTCCTCTTCGAGGTGGATCCGAGTGATCCCGATGCTCGCGGTGTAGGCGTCGTCACCCTCGCCGACCTCGACGTCTACGCGACCGTTCTCGCAGAACGGCAGGTCGTACTGGGAGATCTGGTAGTCCTTCGGCATATCCGGATAGAAGTACTGCTTTCGATGGAACTGGGAGCGCGGGGCGATCGTGCACCCGGTCGCCAGGCCCGCAAGCACCGTGAGCTCGATCGAAGCTTGATTCGGGACGGGCAGCGCACCGGGAAGTCCCAGGCACACCGGACACACACGCGTGTTCGGCTCGCCGCCGAACTCGACGGAGCAACCGCAGAACATCTTCGTCTTCGTCGCCGTGAGCTCGGTGTGTATCTCAAGGCCGATGACGGCTTCCCACTCGACGAGTACTTCGGCAAGGCGGTCTTTCGACATGTTGGAGGCGACTCCACTTCTCATCGGTGCTGTGTGCGCATCGATTCTACTGCAACACCGTCGGCTATGATGTGTCGGGGGACGACAGACATAGAGGAGGATCCATGGCTGAAGGCGCACCGGGCTTCTGCAGGAACTGCGGCACCGCATTGCGGGACGGTATGAAGTTCTGTGCGTCGTGTGGGACACCGCTCGAACAGCAACCCCCGCAGATGCCGCAGGCTGCCGCTCCGGTGCCTGCCACTGGAGGCGAGCCGGTCATCGCCCTCATCCCCAACGTCACGCTCAAGAGCGGTTTCATGGGCATGAAGCGCACCAACTACACGCTCATCCTCACCGAATGGCGCGTCGCCTTCGCGCAGGTCACGGCCGATATGCTCAAGCGGGCTGTGGCAGATGCGCGCGACGACGCCAAGGCGTCCGGCAAGGGCTTTTTCGGCCAGTGGGGGGCGCAGATGAACGCGTACTTCTCTCTTGCCGAGCGCTATCGCACGATGCCCGTCGATCAGGCGTTGGCCGAAACCCCCGGGAACTTCGCGGTGGACCGGCGCGCGATCCAGAAAGTGAAGCTGAAGATCGGCACCGTCGGCGACGAGGACGTCGGCCCGACGTCGGACCGCCTCATCATCAAGACCACTGACGGGAAGTACGACCTCGAGCTCGGCGGTGGCGTCGGCTCGGCCAAGGACGCGCTACGACAGGCCGGGCTCGGCTGAGGCCCACCATCCCCCGCCGTCCGCCGCGATGGACACCTTCGGCCATTCTGCATATGCTGACGCAGGCAACGCATAGACGTTGCCTAGTTCATCCTGCCGAAAGGAGCCCCGCCGAATGACCGCTGCCGACCGCTCCGACGCCGCCACGGCGTCCACCGCCAACGAATACATCGCGCTCGAACAGGAATTCGGAGCGCACAACTACCACCCGTTGCCGGTCGTGGTCGCGCACGGCGAAGGCGCGCGGGTGTGGGATGTCGACGGCAAACGCTACCTGGACTTCCTGGCCGCGTATTCGGCTCTGAACTTCGGTCACAGGCATCCTGCGATCCTCGCGGCGGCTCGCGACCAGCTCGAACACGTGACGTTGACGAGCCGCGCTGTCTTCACCGACCAGCTCGGCGCGTTCGAACGCGACCTCGCAGAGCTCACCGGCAAGGAGATGGTGCTCGCGATGAACTCCGGCGCCGAGGGCGTGGAGTCCGCAATCAAGATCGCCCGCAAGTGGGGCTACGAGGTCAAGGGTGTGGACTCGGATCGCGCCAAGATCATCGTGTGCGAGGACAACTTCCACGGCCGGACGACCACGATCGTGAGCTTCTCGACAGACCCGACCGCAAGAACCGGCTTCGGTCCGTACACACCCGGCTTCTCGCATGTGCCGTTCGGCGACATCGAAGCGCTCGGTGAAGCGCTGGCCGACCCGGACGTTGTCGCATTCCTGTTCGAGCCCATCCAGGGCGAAGCTGGCGTGATCGTGCCGCACGACGGGTATCTGCGGGCGGTTCGCGAGCTGTGCTCCAAGCACAACGTGCTCATGATCGCCGACGAGATCCAATCCGGCCTCGGCCGGGCAGGCTACACCTTCGCCTGCGATCACGAAGGTGTCACGCCCGACATGTACATCCTCGGCAAAGCGCTCGGCGGCGGCATCATGCCGCTGTCCGCCGTTGCTGCCAACCACGACATCCTCGGCGTGCTCACACCCGGCACGCACGGCTCGACCTTCGGCGGCAACCCGCTTGCGTGCGCCATCGGGCGCACGGTGCTGGGCCTGCTACGCACTGGCGAGATTCAGGAGCGTTCGAGGGTGCTCGGCGACAAGATGCTGCGGACGCTCCGCGACGCCGGGCTCCCCACGGTCACGGCGGTGCGCGGGCGCGGTCTGTGGGCCGGCATCGAGCTCACTTTGGCCGCTGGTCCCGCGCGCACGCACTGCGAGACGCTGTTGGAGCGCGGCTTGATCGTGAAGGACACACACGCCACGACGCTTCGGCTTGCGCCCCCGTTGGTCATCGAGGAGGACGACCTCGACTGGGCGCTGGAACAGTTCCTCGAGGTGCTTTCGGGCAGCTAGATGCGTGAGGGCCGCTCGAAGCTGGCGACGTATCCGCCGATGCGTCCCGAGTCCTCGGACAGCGGGCTGACGCTCACGCGGAGGTCGACGCGCCACCCTTTCGGCCAGACAACGGCAACGGGGATGCCTTCGGAACGGCCGTCGAGCAGGAGCCCGCGGAAGTCGTCGGCTGGCTCCTGGTCCCCGCACTTCACAGTCCATCCGGGCGTCTGGATCTGCCCTGTGTCTGGAGTCTCGCCCAAGTCCAGGAACGCCCGGGCCGTGTCGTTGGCGAAGGTGATGCGACCGAAGCTGTCGAGCAGCATCATGCCGGACGCTGCAGCGTCGACGATCTCGAGCATCATGTCGTACGAGCGCTTCACGGCGCGCTGCGAGCGCTGCAGATCCAGCATCTGCTGGTGCGAGTACGCCGCGAACACCGCCATCAGCACTAGTACCGGGAAGAGCACCTCGATGTAGTCGTCGAAGTTCTCGATGTAGGTTCCAGCAAGACGATCGCCGAGTACCTTGGCTCCCGTGACGTACACGTACGTGCCAAAGGCTGCGATCATGATTCCCTTGGTGGTCGGGTTGAATGTGCTTCCCTCGGAGGAAGGGGTTGCGATGGTGACGAGTACCGCGGCCGCGAAGGCGATCAATCCCAGAATGTCACCCAGATTGGCCAGCGAATCCATCTAGCGCAGCCTCTCTTCGAGCACTTGCCGACGAGTCTCGATCGCAGTGAGTAGCCCTGCAACACCCGCCACTCCATAGCTCGAGTGCTGCAGTGCGTTGAAGAGGGGTTCTGCTACGAAGGACTCGATGATCGTGAAGAGGTACGACGCGTATACCGCCCCGATTGTGATGGCGAACCAGGGTCCGCTCGTGCCCGACATCCGGATCTGGCGTGCGACCCGAAAGATGAACGGCAACACAGCCAGCGCGATGACAAGTCGCGCGATCTCCGATATCGGCGGGGCAGTCACCATGCGAGCTCGTTCCTCTTCGTACTATTATTCTACTCCGAACGAACCTGAACGTACCCTTCGTAGAACGCGGCCAGCAACTCGGACTGCAAATCGCCCTGTTCTGCGGCATGAACGACATCCGACGGATCACCCACCGTGGTGGTTCCGTCGGCCGCTGTGCTGACCATTTGCAGCGCCCTGTTGACACGCCCGTCAACGGTCATGCCCATGGTGAGCACCGCCCGTTCCGCCCGGATCGACGGGCCGGTCGGCGTCGAGTCGGTACTCGCACTCTCGCCATCGCCGGGTCCCGGCAGCACCGTCCCATCCCCGGGATCGGCTTCCGCGATCAGCAGCACCGCCAGCGGTCGCTGGCCCGAGCGAGCGACCAGCCCGCCGAGTTCCCGCATGGCACCGGCGGTCCCTTCGGGCGTGCCGTCGAACGCGATGAGATGGGGCTCCGCGCTCCAGTTCTCAGGGTCTTCGGCGACAGAGCCGATGACGATCGCCATGGGCTCGAGGTATTGAAGCTGGACTTCGGCGACGAATGCGGCATTCTCCTGCACGAACGAGTCGAGTAACCCGTCGAATTCCTCGTCGGACAGCGCGAGCCAGCCTTCGTCTTGAGCGATTTGGCCCCACTCCGTGTCTGCTGCCGAAGACTCGCCCCCGACCTTGCATCCGGACAGCACGATGACCGCAAGCACCGCAGCAAGCGCCAGGAGGCCGAATCCCCGGTTGCGCGCGGGACGAACCATCACGCACCACCGGCCAGCGCGTGCACCAGCGGAGGCGTCGTGTCGAACTCGGCGGCGGACTCGAAGGCCGCGGCAGCTCGCAGGAGAGTCTCTTCGGCGAAGTAGTCGGCGATGAACTGAATGCCGACGGGGAGGTTTGTGTCCGCGCCGAGCCCCGCCGGCACGCTGATCGCGCAGTTGCCGGCAAGATTCACGGGGATTGTGTAGACGTCAGACAGGTACATCTGCAGCGGGTCCTCGGACTTCTCGCCGATCTTGAACGCGGTGGTCGGGCTGGTGGGCGTGAGCAGGACATCGAAGCGCTCGAATGCCTGCGTGAAATCGCGCTTGATGAGCGTACGCGCCTTCTGCGCCTGACCGTAGTACGCGTCGTAGTAGCCCGCCGAAAGTGCATACGTTCCGAGCATGATGCGGCGAATGCTCTCCGTGCCGAAGCCTTCGGCACGTGAACGCATGTAGAGATCAAGGACGTCGGTCGGGTCGGCGGCACGGTGTCCGTAGCGGATGCCGTCGAAGCGTGCGAGGTTGGAGCTGGCCTCAGCTGGACCGATGATGTAGTACGCGGAGAGGCCGTGCGCGGTGCTCGGAAGCTCGATCTCGCCGATTTCGGCGCCGAGGTCGGCGAGGATGTCGGCGGCTCGTAGAGTGGCGGTGCGGACCTCTTCGGCACAGCCGTCGGCTTCGAGGAGGTCGGTGACGATGCCGACGCGCAGACCCTTGATGCCGCCGCCAGTCGAACCGGACGCCGCTGCGGCTGCATAGTCCGTGACATCGACATCAGCGCTCGTGGCGTCCATCGGGTCCTTGCCCGCGATGGCCGTGAGCACGCGCGCGCAGTCTTCGACGGTCTTGCCGAAAGGACCGATCTGGTCGAGGCTCGATCCGAACGCGACGACGCCGTAGCGGCTGACGCGGCCGTAGGTGGGCTTGAGCGCGACTGTCCCCGTGAGCG
>JAENZW010000121.1 GCA_016841065.1 Actinomycetota bacterium | reverse complement strand
TTCATGCAGCAGTAGCGAACATCACGGTCCCGGCGAGATGGCCGCAATCCCGAAGGACTTGCCCGCCGAGAATGCGTAAATCGACTGCATACACGCAGGGCTCGCTGGCTGTGCACACGTGAGACGCGATGGTACTGTTGTGTCTGGGGAGCGGGCGATCGCGCAGCGAGCTCATCGTTGCCGCCCTCTACGTACCGGGCCAGATAGCAAAGCGGCAGACTGTGACTCGCAACTCGAGCACGTCCATGCGCGAGGTGACGTGGTTCTTTCGCCTTGCTTCGCCAATAGCCTTCGCCATCGCCCTATCGCTGGCCGTGGTTCGGCTGACTCCGGGATGGGACCGAGCCTGGGGAGACGCGTTTCTCGCTCACCATTCCGTACTCTTCGTACTACTCCTCAGCATCTCGGTTGCCTCGTGTGCACTCGCATCCTGGCACACCAGCGGCCGTGAACGACAAGCGTGGTGGCTGCTGGGCCTCGGTGTGGCGATGATGGCCGTTGCCGATGTGGGTGCCGTCACGAGCGGCGGGACCCCCGGGCCGGCGCTCTCGCCGAACCTCGAATGGCCGACGATACTGTGGCTCCTGTCCTTCGTCCCGCACCTCCACGGACTTGTCAGCTTCCTCGAAACCCCGTGGACCATTCGTTCGGTGCGAAGCCGACATGTTGTCGACATCATGTACGCCGTCCTTCTGACGTCGCTATCCGCCTTCGCCGTTGCGGTGGTCCCGGCGTACGGCCAGTCTCCCAGCCGACCGATGACTGCGGTACTTGCGAACTTCGTTGCGATGAGCTGCGGGGTTGGCGTCCTTCTGTACGCGGGCACGCGGCGCCCGCGCGTCCGATCGTGGCACGTTCTACTACTGGCAGCGACGCTCCTGGTGGTCGCGGGCGGCACGTTCGGCTTCTCTACAATCGCCCTGAGCAACGCAGGTGGTCCGGATCCCCAACCTCCATTCGCCCCCTGGGCGATCGCGTACGCGCTGATCGCCGCCGCAGGCGCTTCACGGACTCTGGCAGGCCGCAACAGCCCACGCGAATACGTCGTGTACGCCGAAGAGCCATCGTACGTTCCCGGCCTCATCGCAACAGTCGTGCTCTTCCTCTCGCTCCCCCTCCTCGTGTACCAGATCCAATCTTGGGAGGGCCCGCGACTCGGATACATCGCCTACGCAATCGTGCTTACACTCGGCTGTCTCGTGAGTGTGGGACGCAACGCTCTCGTCGTAGTCGAGAACGCGAGCCTCCGTCGACAATCCACGATCGATCCTCTCACGGGACTGTCCAACCACCGTCAATTCCATGAACGGCTTGAGGCCGAGATCGTCCGTTCGGGACGCGAAGGGATTCCTTTGAGCGTCGTGATCATCGACGTCGACGACTTCGACCGCGTGAACAACGTCTACGGACATCGCACCGGCGACGAGCGCCTTCGCTCCATTGCCGACAGCCTCACTTCGAGTTCGCGAGGATTCGATGCCGTCTGCCGAATCGGTGGTGACGAGTTCGCTCTCATCATGCCAAGCGCCACCGCAATAGAGGCGTACGGCGTGTGCATGCGCGTCCAGGAGCGGCTGGGACACGGCGACGGAGTCTGCGACCTGCCGGTGAGCCTCTCGATGGGTATCGCGAGCTATCCCGAGCACGCGGAGACCCGCACCGCGCTCGTACACAAGGCGGATGGCGCACTCTACTGGGCGAAGTATCACGGGCGACACCAGATCGTGGTGTACAACCCTGAACTCATCCAGGCGCTCGGACCCGAGCAGCGCATATCTCTACTCGAGGAAGAGTCGTACCTGAACATGGTTCAGATGCTTGCTGCCGCCGTGGACGCAAGAGACCCGTACACGCGATTGCACTCGAACCACGTCGCGGGGCTGGCTATAGCATTCGCGAAGGACCTCGAGATGGATTCTGCGACGTGCGAACTACTTGAGACTGCGGCGCTGTTGCACGACGTGGGAAAGGTCGGTGTGACCGACGACGTTCTCCTCAAACCCACTGCGCTGACGGAAGAAGAGATGGATCTAGTGAAGGAGCATCCGTCGCTCGCAGTGCATATCCTGGGATCGATTCCAAAGCAGGAGATACTGCCGTGGATTGAAAGCCACCACGAGCGCTGGGACGGCTCCGGCTACCCGTGCGGGCTGGCGACCGAGGAGATTCCCCTCGAGGCGCGGATCCTCGCGCTATGCGATTCCTACGACGCCATGACCACGAATCGGCCCTACCGTCATGCGCTGTCGCAGCATGCAGCATGCGCTGAGATCATGCGATGCGTCGGTACGCAATTCGACCCGTGCCTCGCGGAGCGTTTCATCGCGATGATCGAGAGGACCGGCGGAAACACGTACGACCCGGATCCAGAAGCTGCCACTCTTGCCAGCCGGAGCGGTTGCACTGAGGTGGATGCCGATGAGCGAGCGTAGCCAGAACCTCCGCCGGCTTCCTCGCATGCTGGCGCTGCCGATGTTCCTTGCGGCGGCGACGGGCCTGTTTGCCGTCGGCGGGTCGCTCTCGGAAGTTGCCGTCGCACTGACGATCGTCTTGGCGATCGCCCTTGCCGTGTACATGACCGGGTACGTCGCCGATAGAACGCGAGGCGACGATCAACTGATGTGGGCACACGCATCCGCGGCCGCGCTGTTCCTGTTCGTCGGCGAGTACTCCGAGCTCCTGGGACGCATGGGCGCATTTCCGGCATCAGATGCGCTCCCAGCTCTGTCGTTCGTGACCTTCATGGTCGCCTCGGTGTTCGGATTCCTTGCATTGTGGCGCGCCGCACGCCCGGAGATCGTCTCGTTCTCGGCGTTGGCCGCGTACGCGAGCGACCTTCTCGTGCTTCTGCTCGCAGTCTTCATGGCCTCGCTGACCCTGGTGCTCCCGAGTTCTGCTGACGGATTCGGCCTACCGGCAAGCCAGTTTCTGCCTCTCGTGCTGTACCCGAGCGTGGCTGTAGGAATCGTCGGATACGCGATCGTATTCAAGCGCACCCAATGGCGGACCTACGAATTCGTGCTCGCCGGATGGCCCGCGAGCCTGGGGTTGCGCGACACCCTGTCCTTGGTGACCGCCGGCGCCGCCTACACTGCCGCCCCGGGCTCGGCAGCAAGCCTGCCGACCGATCTCATGCTCATTGCGGCGTATGCCATGGGCACGATTGCCGGACTCATGCGTCTCAGCGAGGCAAACAGGGAGACCGTCCACGAGATGAAGACTCGGCCGGCGGAGAGTCCAGTCTGGCCATCGTTCGCTGCGCCCCTTCTCGGCATGTTGGTCGCTCCCGCGATGCTGATCCGTGCCCTGGGCAACAACTGGAGTGATGCGCAGGTGTGGAGTGCTGTGGCGATCGCCATGCTCATCGGCGTCGTATTCACGTTCCGTAGCTACCTGCTCAACCGCGAGAACTCGCAACTGCAACTGATGTCCACCACCGACCCGCTTACAGGACTCTGCAGTCACCGACAGTTCCACGAGAGGCTCGATATCGAGCTGAACCGCGCAGAGCGCAACGGGGCGCCCATAAGCATCGCGATTCTCGACATCGATGACTTCGATCGGGTCAACAACATCTACGGACACGCTGCGGGCGACGAGCGCTTGCGTGCGGTGGCCGAACGGCTCGTGGCTTCGGCGCGAATGACCGACGTCGTCTGCCGCGTCGGTGGTGACGAGTTCGCCGTGGTCATGCCGAATACGCCATCCGCGGATGCGTACCGGGTGTGTCTTCGAGCGCAGGACGCGCTACGAGAATCGGATGACCTCTCGGCTCTGCCGATCGCCGTGTCCATAGGAATCGCAAGCGTGCCCGAGCATGCGAATGAGCGCGAACAGCTCGTTGAGAAGGCCGATGGCGCGCTGTACTGGGCGAAGTTCCATGGACGCGAGAATGTGATCATCTATGATGCGGACCTCGTCCTCGCACTCGGGCCCGAACAGCGGATCGCGCTTCTCGAGGAAGAGGCGTACGTCAACATGGTGCAACTGCTTGCCGCCGCGGTCGACGCGCGAGACCCCTTCGCGCAGCGACACTCCAGGAATGTCGCCGATCACGCGGTTGCCTTCTGCAAGCTGCTCGGGCTCGACCCGGAGAGGTTCGTGCCGATCGAGACGGCCGCTCTCCTGCACGATGTCGGCAAGATCGGCATTCCCGACGCGATTCTCCGAAAGCCGAACAGCCTCTCCGCCGAGGAATACGAGGTGGTCAAGCAGCATCCCGCGCTTGCCGTCAGGATCCTGAAGGCGATTCCAAGACAAGAGATCCTGCCCTGGATCGCCTCCCACCACGAGCGATGGGACGGCACCGGATTCCCGAGCGCACTGGCCGGTGAGGCGATTCCGCTCGAATCGAGAATCATCTCTCTGTGCGACGCCTACGACGCCATAACGAGCGATCGGCCGCATCGCGAGGCGCTCACGTGCGACGAGGCCTGCTCTGAGATTCGTCGCGAGGCCGGTCGCCAGTTCGATCCCGAACTCGTAGAGTCATTCATCGCCATGGTCGCGCCCGAGATGACCGAGGAGACGGGCTAGCGACGAGCGTGAATCCACTAGCTCGCGTCTATCCACTCCCAGGTGGCTCGGGTACAGTCGTTTGCGGGGAGGGGTTGCATGCCGAAGGTCCTTGAAGTCGAGCATCTCGCGAAGCGCTACGGCGGCTTCGTGGCGGTGGAAGACGTGTCGTTCTCCGTGGAGGAGGGCGAGATCTTCGGCATACTCGGGCCCAATGGTGCGGGCAAGACGACCACCGTCGAGTGCCTGCAGGGGCTGCGCAAGGCCGACGGCGGCGAGGCGCGCGTGCTCGGCCTGGACCCGCTGCACGATGCCGAGAAGCTCCGCAGGCAGATAGGCTCGCAGCTTCAGGAGTCTGCGCTGCCCGACCGGATCAAGGTCTGGGAGGCACTGGCGTTCTTCGGATCGCTTCGAGCCGAAGGTGTCGACTGGCACACGATCATGGAGGACTGGGGGCTCACGCCGAAGCGCAACACGGCCTTCGGCAACCTGTCGGGCGGAGAGCAGCAGCGACTGTTCATCGCGCTTGCGGTGGTCAACGCGCCGAAGCTGGTGTTCCTGGACGAGATGACGACCGGGCTCGACCCGATGGCACGCCGCGTCGTGTGGGACCTGGTGCGGAAGCTGCGGGACGTCGGAACCACAGTGGTCCTGGTGACCCACTTCATGGACGAAGCCGAGAGTCTGTGCGACCGGCTCGCCGTGATAGACGACAAACGCGTGGTCGCGATAGGCACGCCCGACGGGCTCATCGCAGAGTACGGTGGCAGCGCCGAAGTCGTATTCTCGGCGGACGCTGCGGATCTGGACTTCCTGCGAGACGTCGAGGGCGTCGCGAAGACCGAACGAGACGGGCGCCGGTTCACGGTACATGGCGATGGCGCGCTCCTCGCCCACGTGGCGGCGGCACTTGTCGAGCACGGCATCGCGCCGACCGATCTTCGCGTGAAGCGGGCGAGTCTCGAGGACGTGTTCCTGAGCATCACCGGCGGGAAGGCCTGACATGCGGTCGATGCTGCGTCTCTCTTGGGTGGAACTCAAGCTGTTCGTTCGCGATCCCATGACCGTGCTGTTCTCGCTGGCGCTGCCGATCGTCATCCTGTTTGTCCTGGGCGGGGTCTTCGGCAACGATCCTTCGGCGGACGACGCGGGGCAGATGGTGTATCGAGGCGTCGGCGCGATGGACTACTACGTGCCCGCGTATCTCGCGTTGGTCGTGGCGTCCGTGTGCTTGATCAGCCTCCCGACCCACATCGCCGGCAATCGAGAGCGCGGAGTCCTCAAGCGCTACC
>JAENZW010000120.1:4707-5876 GCA_016841065.1 Actinomycetota bacterium | reverse complement strand
GCCGATCAGCTTCGCGACCTCCGCCTTGTCGCAGTTGCCGCCCGTCTCGGACACGACCTGTCCGATAGCCCTGCCCATGTCCCGCTTCTCGGTGATGCCACCTTCGTCGAGAACGCGATCCACGATCGCGGCCAGCTCATCGCCCACAACCTGTTTCGGCAGGTAGCCGCTCAGAATGTCGACCTGCGTCTGCAGATGCGCCGTGCGCGCCTCATCGGTGGCAGCCTGCTTCGACGCGTCCAAGGTCTCCCCCGTCTGCTTCAGCACCTTCTTCAGTGCCGAGACGACCTCCGCGTCGGTCAACGTCTCGCCGGATTCCTTCTCCTTGACGTCGATGTCGTTCTTGACCAGCCGAAGTATCGAGACGCGCGGCTTGTCTCCCTCGCGCAGCGCCTTGTTGATCTCCTCGGCAATGAACTCCTTGTTCATGCTCCCCTACTCCCTCTCATGAGGCCGCTTCATCGATGACGCTCACGAGGATATCCTCGACCTGACCGGCCACATCCTCTATGTGGGCCTCCGGGAAGAACTCCCCGATGAGCGTCGGGCGCATCGTGGAGATGAACACACGCCCTTCTTCAGCGTAGACCATGATCGGGCACGGCAACATCAGGCCAACCTTCACGTCTGCCGCGAGCACCTGGCTTGCGAACTTCGCGTTGCACATCTCGACGATGGTGACGCGCTCGCGCTCGAAACCTTTCTCGGCGAGCGTCGCCGCGACATCGTGTACGAACTGCACCCGAAAACCTGCGGCTGCCGTCGCTTGTACGACAGCTTCGACTGCATCGTCGAACGACTTCTCGGTGGCGATTGTGTAGTCGAGCTTCAAGTTTGCCTCCTCGGCTGAATACCGTGCGTTACTTCCTACGGGGGTTGATACCCGTACGACGATGGCACGCGGTACGCGACTACGAATCGGGTCACGCGGGTACGATGCCAGCAAGGGCCAGGGGACGGGTCTCATAGTCGCTGGGCGATAGATCCGGGAGATGAGGGGAGAGCGCCGTGGGTATGTTCAAGGACCTGAAGAAGACAATGTCCGGTGCCGCCGAACTTTCGAAGACGGCCAAGGAGATGCAGAAAGAGCAGGGTGGCGGGGGTGGAGCCTTCGGCCTCGGCAACGCCGCACAGATGATGTCCGACGCCAACACGATGATGAAGGACGT
>JAENZW010000120.1:0-4607 GCA_016841065.1 Actinomycetota bacterium | reverse complement strand
GCGTTGAGTTGAACAGACAGGCGCTTGCCCATGAGTGACACGCGCGTCTTGTTCGTCAGTGGATCCCTCGGCCTCGGCCACGTATCTCGCGACCTCGCTATCGTCGAACAGATGCGTCGGCTCGACCCGTCGGTTGATGTGCGCTGGCTCGCGGCAGAACCGGCCACCACCATGCTCGTGACCGCCGGTGAGGCGCTGCTGCCCGAAGTCGATGAGTGGGCGGCGGAGACGGCGGCAGCGGAGTCTGTCGCGGGCGAATACTCAAGCAGCATATTCAAGTACGTCATCAGGGCGTATGCCGGGATGGACCGCAATGCGGTGGTGTTCGAACGCGTCGTGGCCCGCGAGCGTTTCGATGTCGTCGTGGGCGACGAGACCTACGAACTGTGGGAACCACTCGTCAAGAAGCCGACCCTCCTCAGCTGTCCGTACGTGATGATCTACGACTTCATCGGCTTCGATCCACGCGGCGGCGGCCTGATCGAGAGATTCGGTTCCTACTACTTCAATCGCCTGTGGGTGGGCTCGGACAAAAAGCTGTTTGCCGAAGAACCCAACCGGGCGCTGTTCGTCGGTGAGCCGGAGGATATCCCGGACGCCGGCCTGGGACCGCTGCTCCCCAACCGGCGGACTCACGCCCGCGAGCACTACCGGTTCGTCGGCTACACGCTGTCGTTCGATCCGGCCGCCTACGCTGACCGCGACGAGGTACGTCGCGCTCTCGGATACGACGACGCCCCGACGATCGTCGTCGCGATCGGAGGCACCTCGATCGGCAAAGCGCTCCTCGAGCTGTGCGCCGAGACGTTCCCTCTCATCCGGGCGCAAGTTCCCGATGTCCGGATGGTGCTGGTGTCCGGACCGCGCGTAGAGCCCAACTCGGTCCGGATTCCGGCAGGAATGGACGGCCAGCTCAGGGTAGAGGGGTACGTACCGCGCCTGTACGAGCACCTGGCAGCGTGTGACCTGGCCATCGTGCAGGGCGGCGGCACGACCACGCTCGAGCTGACGGCCCTGAAGAGGCCGTTCCTGTACTTCCCGCTGCACGGTCACTTCGAGCAAGAGGTCGCGGTCTCCGAACGCCTCGACCGACATGGCGCCGGTACCAGGATGTCCTTCTCGGCGACCACGCCCGAACTGCTTGCCGAAGCCGCGCTCGCCCATCTGGGACGCGAGGTCGCCCCCGCTGCAATCAGGACCCAAGGGGCGCTCGAAGCTGCCAGAGAGATTCTCGAGGCTGCCACCGGGCGAACACACTCGGCGCACTAGATCAGGTTCGCGCTACCATCGGCAAGGATCTCTGACGGAGGTGACACGTGGGTGACGACGCTCTCAGAGTCGCGCGGGAGAGGGCCTCGGGGCTGGAACCGGCTGCTGCTGCCTCGCGCGTCGGAGCCGGGTGGGACGGCTCGCGGCACGAGTTCACGCTGCCGTTCCTTGGGTCCGTGGCTTCCGTAACTTATCCCGGCTACGAGGTCCTGCTCTGTGACGAGCCGTCTCCCCCGCACATCGCTGCGCTCCTCGTCTATCACCTGGCCTGGTCGGACGGATCGATGCCAGGCGGCAGGTGGATCTCGTTCGCAGAACTGCCCGATGCATCGTTCTACGTGTCCGCGTTTCGAGGCTACACCGGTGCACACATCGCGCGGCACTTCTCCACGCGCGCTGCGACGCCCGGCGAGGCGGTCGCGCGCGTCGGGGGTGAGCGGCTCCCCGGTCTTGCCGACGAGGCCTGGCGAATTTCCGCACTCCCGAGAGTCCCCGTGGCACTGCTGTGGTGGAACGCCGACGACGAATTCGAAGCCAGGGCTGAGCTGCTCTTTAACTCAACGGCGTCACACCACCTCAACACCGAGGGGTGCGCCATTCTCGGCTCGTGGCTTACCTCGCTGCTCGTCCGCAGCTCCGGACCCCTCTGACAGCCGGTCGGCTTGCCCGGGTCGAAAATCCCGTGCGCACACGGGGCGAACGCTCGGCTAGACTAGCCCTCAGAGGGTCAACGCGCCGCGCGAGGGAGACGGGGACATGGACAGGAACGAGCTTCTGCCGGTTTCGATCGTCGCCCGCGACCTCGACGACGCATGGTTCCAGGTGATCGACGCGATCATGACGCACGGCTATCGCTACCCCGTCGAACGCGGAAGCTACGAGGGGACGGACCGGATCGAGCTGGACTTCGTGACGGTGCTCGTGAAGGACCCCGGCAGCGGGCCACTGCTACCGATCATCCCCGACGGTCTGGGGATCCCTCCCCTTGCCGATGAAGACTACGTGAAGTGCGAGTACTTCCCGGGCTATCTCATGAGCGACCAGCTCCAGCCCAACGAGGAGTACACGTATGGGCAGCGCATCATGTGGCCAGTCACCGACGACATCCGCGGCATCACGCTCCCGCAGGTCGAGTGGGCTATCAAGATCCTCAAGGAGTCCGGCGGCAACACCAACCAGGCCACGATCGAGATCGGCCGCCCCGAAGACATCACGGTCCACGACAACACCGGGACGGCCTACGACCCGCCGTGTATGCGGCTCATCGACTGCCGGGTCCGCTACGGGAAGCTGCACCTCATCGTCTACTTCCGCAGTTGGGACGCCTGGGGAGGCTTCCCGGTCAACATGGCCGGCTTCGAACTCCTGAAACAGTGGATGGCCGACGAGATCGGTGTCGAATCCGGCAGCCTTATCGGTGTCTCGAAGGGCCTGCACATCTACGGGCATGTGGAGGAGATCGCCAAGATCCGCACCCACCGGAAGTAGCTTCGGCCCTACTCGGCAGTGATGGGAGCGGACACCTTGCGCACGAGCGCCTCGCCGGCGAACAACGCGAGTGCCGCCCACACGGCAGCGAAGCCGATCACGGTGTGCACCGACACCGACTCCCGAAAGATGAAGACTCCGAGCAGGAACTGCAGCGTGGGCGCGATGTACTGAAGCACGCCGACCCACACGAGGGGGATACGCCTCACCGAGGAAGCGAACAGGAGGAGCGGCACTATCGTCACCACGCCGGTTCCCGCGAGCGCGACGAACATCAGCCAACCCGATCCGATCAGGAAGCCTTCACCGGCACGCTGGGCGTACGCCAGGACCGCGACCCCCGGCACGAAAAGCATTCCGGTCTCAAGCGCCAGTCCCTCGACCGGAGCCAGGGGTGCCAGCTTCTTCACGAGCCCGTAGACGGCGAACGTGAACGCCAGGACAAGCGCGATCCACGGCAGCCTCCCATAGTCGATCGCAAGGTACGAGACGCCCGCTGCGGCAAGGCCCAACGACACCCACTGCACCCGGCGCAGTCTCTCGCCGAGAAAGACCACGCCCAGCAGAACGCTCAGCAGCGGGTTGATGAAGTAGCCGAGACTCGTCTCCACAACGAAACCCGCGTTCACGCCCCACACGTAGGTGAGCCAGTTCGCGCCGAGCAACGCCGCGGCGACCGCATAGATGGCGATCGTCCTCGTGCGGAACGCGGCCACGCGGAAAGCGCGCACCTGCCCGCGGACAAACAGAAACAGAGTCAGAAACAGGCTCGCCCACACGACGCGAAAGGCGATCAGCTGCAGCGCCGGGACCTCATGCAGCGCTTTCCAGTACAGCGGCAGAAGACCCCAGAGGGTGTACGCCGCCACAGCCTGCCACACACCTCGCTTCATGCCCGGGCCCCATGTCGTCGTGTGTCATCAGGAAAGAAGCCCCATGATGCCACATCGTCGATCACGACGTGCGGCGCCCGACGGAACTACGGTTCGACGTCTGATTGCGATGGGAACTGTGAGGGATCGGGCACGGCCTGGGCCGCTTTCTCGAAGAGGTCACGGCCGATGTGGCAGTAGCCTCCCGGGTTCTTGTCGAGGTAGTCCTGGTGGTACTCCTCGGCGGGGGTGTAGGCCGAAAGAGGTCCGGCCTCAACGGCGATCGGAGTCTCGTATCGTTCCTGGAGCTGTGCTAGCGAGCGCTCGATCGTGGGGAGGTCGGCGGGGTCACTGTAGTAGATTCCGCTGCGGTACTGCGTGCCAACGTCGTTGCCTTGCCGGTTGAGCGTGGTCGGGTCGATCGCGTCGTAGAAGAGGTCGAGCAGGAACGGGAGCGGCGCCACGTCAGGGTCGTACTCCACCCGCACCGTTTCGGCAAAGCCCGTGCGACCTGTGCTCACCTCATCGTAGGTGGGCGAATCGATCACACCGTTCGCATAGCCGGCTTCGGCCTCCAACACACCGTTCACGGAGGCCATGTACTTCTCCAGCCCCCAGAAGCAGCCACCTGCAAGGTAGATCGTAGCCACGCCCTCGCCTCCAACAGTCTTCGTCGATTCGATCATCCTAGCCGTGGGGTCGGCTGCACCGGTATCGCTTCCCGACGCGCAGCCAGAAAGCGACGGCACGGCGACCAGCGCCACCAGGGCGAACGCACATGAGACTGACCGGCGAAAACGACCCACGGTTCGAAACCTCTCTAGAGAGACTCTTCGGACATGAAAGCAAATGCCATGCAAGCACCATCACGCCTTCGCGCGGAGCGCCGCACAGTGAGGCGATATGGGTAGAAGCTGAGAATGGGCTGCGCGCGGGAGGAACGCGCGGCCGAAGCGAGCCGGGGCACGACCCCGCCGC
>JAENZW010000119.1 GCA_016841065.1 Actinomycetota bacterium | reverse complement strand
GGTTGTCGGCAAGGCAGAGGTCAGGCTGAAGGCGATGGCTGGGCTCCATCCAACGTTGATGCGCATGAGCTGCGCGGGTTCAGGATACCGCGCGAAGCGCCTGACGCGCCCTGCGCGTCAGCTCGATGCGCTTGTTCGCCCGACGGTAGGTCACGAATCGAATGGGCGGGGCATCAGGATCGCCCGTTTCGCTCGGGCGCCTCGTGGGAAGGCACGGAGTACGCGGCCTCGAGGTTGCGTGAGACCACTCCTTGCGGGAGCCGCGGACAGCGAGGCGTGAGGGGGCGTGACTATGCTCAGAGTGGGTGACAGTTCTCCGGCGATGATCGTCAAGTCGCACGATGGCCGGGAGGTCGATCTTGGCGCACCGGGGCGACACACAGCACTGTGGTTCTCCCCGAAAGGCGGGCGCTTCGACGACTACTTTGACAGGCTCATACCGAGCTTGAGTGGGTGAACCATCGTAGCCGCTGAGTTCAGCGGCCTGCACGACGAGTTCGAGGCTCTCGACGTTCAGATCGTCGGGTCGACGGTCGACAAGCCGGAAATACACAGAAAGTGGGCGGCCAGGCGCGGGTTGGACTTCCCGATGATCGACGACTCTGACTGGGCTGTCTCGAAGGCCTTCGGCGTGGATCGACCGTTCGGTGGCCTGAGATCCGCCACCTTCCTTATCGACCCCGACGGCACGGTGCGTGGGGTGTATCCAAAGCGGAAGGACAAGGGGCACGCGGTGATGGTGCTTGAAGGATGCCGAGGAATCTGGGGCTAGAGCCGACTACTTCGATGCGCCCCGTTCGGGCGAACCCGGATTCTGCGGTCTGCAGAACCGGATATCGCACGCGCTTCTACAGGTCTGCAGAAGAACTTATCACTTCCGGCTGACAAAGTGTGACAGTGGGACTCAGTTCGCGGTCGCGCCCCGTGCCCTTCGGCATACACAGTCTGCATATGCACATATGCGCTCCCCGCTCCCCCACGCTCCGCCCAAACGCGCTACCATATCCACCGCACCCTGAAGCCTATCCCGGGAGTCTTCTCGTGACCGACAACGTTCGTGTTCGCTTCGCACCGAGCCCCACCGGCCACCTGCACATCGGCGGGGCTCGTACGGCTATCTACAACTGGGCGTTCGCCCGGCATCACGGCGGTTCCTTCGTCCTGCGGATCGACGATACCGACAAGGAACGCTCCACGGACGAGAACACGCAGGCCATCCTGCGCGCCATGCGCTGGCTGGGCCTCGATTGGGACGAGGGTCCCGAGGTCGGCGGCGACCGTGGCCCGTACTACCAGACGCAGCGGAGCGAGAACTACGCTGTCGCACTCGAGACGCTCAAGGCCAACGGCCACGCGTACCCGTGCTTCTGCACCGCAGAGCAACTCGAAGCCCAGCGCGAGACGGCCAGAACCGTCGGTGGCTTCTCCGGCTACGACCGCACCTGTCGGCATATACAGTCTGCAGAAGCCCAGGAGCGCATAGCTGCGGGAGAACCGCACGTGTGGCGCGTGAAGGTACCGGACGACCGGGGCGACATCACCATCGAGGACGCGATCCGCGGAACCGTGACGTGGCCCATCGACGCGATGGACGACTTCATCCTCGCGCGTACGGACGGCACCCCCACGTACATGTTCGCGACCGTCGTCGACGACTGGCAGATGGGTATCACGCACATCATCCGCGGCGACGACCATCTCTCGAACACTCCCCGCCAGATCACGGTCTACGAGGCGCTCGAAGCGCCGGTCCCCATATTCGCGCACATGTCGCTCATCTTCGGCCCTGATGGGAAGCGGCTGTCCAAGCGGCACGGGGCCACGTCGGTCGAGGCCTACCGCGACGAGGGAATCCTGTCGGAGGCGCTACTCAACTACCTTGCGCTTCTCGGCTGGTCGATCGACGACAAGACGACGCTGTTCGACCGTGAGACCCTCATCCGTGAATTCGACTTGAGCCGGGTCTCGAAGAACCCCGGCATCTGGGATCCCGAGAAGCTCGAATGGATGAACGGCGTCTACATCCGCGACATGGCGGTTGACGAGTTCGTGGACCGCATGGTGCCCATGCTCGTGAACGCCGGACTCGCTGCCCCGGAGATCGCGGAGCACAGCCGCGACTGGCTGCGCGCCCTCGTGCCGCTTCTCGCAGAGCGCGTCAGGCGTATGATCCCGGACGAGATCGTGCCCAAGGTGCGGTTCCTGTTCGTGGAGTTCCCCGAGATGGATCCCGCATCCGTGGACAAGGTGCTCGCCAAGGAAGGTGCCGGCACGGCGCTCGATGAGGCGGCACGGCTTCTCGAGGCACTCGCGGACTTCTCGGCAGGCCCGATCGAGGAAGCGTTGCGGCAGGTACCCGAGGCGACCGGAGTGAAGGCCAAGCTCGCGTTCCAGGCGGTGCGCGTCGCGGTGACCGGCACGATGGTGAGCCCGCCCCTGTTCGAGTCGCTCGAACTCCTCGGCAAAGTGGGTGCGCTCGCACGTATCGAGAAGGCACGTCCGCTAGCTGCGGAATAGCGTCTCGGCGGGGTCCGGCAGGCTCTTCGGCTTACCTTGACAGTGTGCGTCTGCGCAGGTAGGATACCTACTCGCGCCTCGGCGAGGCGCAGGAGTGTTGGGGTGTGGTGTAACTGGCAACACGCTGGATTCTGGTTCCAGAGAGTCTAGGTTCGAGCCCTAGCACCCCAGCCAGCTTTGGCCCGTTCGTCTAGCGGCCTAGGACACCGCCCTCTCAAGGCGGAGGCACGGGTTCGAACCCCGTACGGGCTACCAGTACGCATCTGCGGGACCGCGAAAGCGGTCTCGTTTGCGTTTCAGGCACGATGTGGCGTACTAGCTGCTAGAATGTGCCTTGGAGTGGGCCAGGCGATCGCGCGTGCCCTCGAAGGTACGTGAGGAAAGTCCGGACTCCACGGGCAGGGTGCCTGCTAACGGCAGGGCGGGGCGACCCGACGGATCAGTGCCACAGAAAAGAAAACCCCCGGGGGCGACTCCGAGGAAAGCTGAAACGGTGCGGTAAGAGCGCACCAGCGTCACGGCAACGTGGCGGCTTGGCAAACCCCACCTGGAGCAAGGGCAAATAGGAGCGATTAAGGCTGGCCCGGCCGGCGCTCGGGTATGCCCGCGTGAGGCCGCAGGCGACTGCGGTCCCAGATAGATGATCGTCCACGACAAAATCCGGCTTACAGGCCCACTCCACTTACTCTGTCCCGGACCGTGCGTGCGATGGACGACCCGTCCAGCGAGTTCAGCCGCACGTACTCCGCACCCGCCGCGTCCGCGATCTCCTTGGCCATGCTGGATGACCTCGGACCGCTTCCCGTGTCGATGACGACCGCGTTGACCTTCGATGACCGAAGACGCACCGCCATGGCGCGCGCATCTTCGCTCCCCAGTCCGCCGTTGAGGCCGACGTTCGCGCGGCCGTCGGTGACGAGCACGAGCCACGGGACGATGTCGCCGTTCCGCTTCATCTCGGACTCGAGCAGCTCGAGGGACCTGACGACACCTGCCGCAAGCGGAGTGGCGCCGCCGGTGGGAAGGCTCTTGAGCTTGAGCTGCGCGAGCTCGACGCTCGCTGTCGGCGCCAGAACGACATCGGCGCGATCGCCCCTGAACGAGACGAACCCGACCCGGTCCCGACGCTGGTAGGCATCAACGAGCAGCTCGAGGATCGCGGACTTCGCGGCGTCCATGCGGTTGTCCGCACCCATCGACCCGCTGCCGTCGACGGCGAACACGATCGTGGCGCCCATGCGGCGCTTGCGCACCTTCGTGCGGATGTCAGACGGCTCCACAGCGATTGCGAGTTCGCTCTCGCGCGACGTCTGGAACGGTGCTGCCGCTCTCACGGTCGCGTCGAGCGCGACGTCGACGGTGGTACCGGTCGAAGCCTGTTCGGAACGCACGTAGCGACCGCGGCCGTCCGCCGAGACGGATTCCTGCCTTCGGCCACCCATATTGCGGCGCATGCGGTCCAGCTGCGTCTCGAGGTCCGGCAACACGGGAGAACCGCCCGCAGACGAGTCGCCACTGCCGCTGTCGTCGTCGCCGAACATCCGGCCATCGGGCGCGTCGTTGACCCCGCTACCAGGGACGGGAGCGTCCTGGGACTCCCCGCCGTCTTCGGAGCCGGTCTGGCCGAAACTCTCGGAGACCGCAGACACGAGCTTCTCGGCCGACAGCAGCACGTCGTCGAACGGATCGCGGCGCAGGCGATGGATCAGCACCAACGGCGCGACCTTCCGGATGTCGTCCCCGGTGACTTCGTTTCGGCCCTCCAGCGCGGCGAGCGCCACGGCGGCGCGCACCATCGTGAGATCGGCGCGATGGCCGTCGACGCCGAGGGACGAGCAGAAGGTCGCCACGGACAGGAGGAAGTCATCGTCGATAGCGACCGACGGGAGTCTGAGGCGCGCGTGCTTGATGCGCACCTTCATCTCGTCTTCCGAATCGACCCATTCGCGGGCGAAGTCGGACGCTTCCTCTTCGAACGCGCGTCGGCGCTTCATGATCTCGACCCGCTGGGAAGGATCGCGAATCCCCTCGATCTCGACGCACAGGCCGAAACGGTCGAGAAGCTGCGGGCGAACGTCGCCCTCTTCGGGGTTCATGGTGCCGACGAGGATGAAGCAGGCCGGATGCGAGAAGGACACACCCTCGCGCTCGACCGAGTTCACGCCCATGGCCGCCGCGTCGAGCAGCGTGTCCACGAGGTGGTCGTCGAGAAGGTTGACCTCATCGACGTAGAGGATGGCGCGGTTCGCGTCGGCCAGCAGGCCCGGCTGGAACTTGCGCTGGCCGTGCTTGAGCGCGTGCTCGAGATCGAGCGTGCCAACGAGACGGTCTTCGGTCGCAGATACCGGGAGGTCTACGAGGGATGGCGCGCGCGTCGTCTTCGGCAAGGGACCGGATTCGCGGCGTTCGCGACATTCGACGCACCAGGAGCCGGGATCGGCCGGGCTACACGAGAACCGGCAGCCCTCGATGACGTCGATGTCGGGCATGACGGCCGTGAGAGCGCGGACTGCGGTGGATTTCGCGGTGCCCTTCTCGCCACGGATGAGAACGCCGCCCACGCGCGGGTCCACGGCATTGAGCAGAAGTGCGAGTTTCAGCGAATCCTGGCCGACGATGGCCGAAAACGGAAAGATATGGGCGGGTCGAGAGGTCACACGTCCCCTCCGATGATGAGAGCCTGACTACAATATATCGTAGTCAGGCACCCCATTACCACCCATATTTGGTAGATGCTACGTCGATTTCCACTGGAACGACCCGCACGATGTCGGGTTCAGGTCGTCCTTGTTGGGACACGTGTGGAGGTAGACGCAGTCCTGGCACGTGAGTGACGACAGGTCGGTCATGTCGTCCTGGAGGGAAGATGGCGCTGCGGTGTCGATCTGGACCGGCGGCGCGGGGGCTTCCGTCTCCATCTCGAGGTCGGCGATGACGCCGGCGAGATCGCCGGGTTCCGGTGCAGCCGACGGCGGATCGATGACTACGTCGGCCGGTTTGACTATCGGCAGCTCCTCCAAGACCGGCGCCGGGGGTGCCGGAGGTTCGTCAGGTGCGGATTCATCGCCGTACGAGCCCATGATGACGGGCCTCGCAGCGTCGGGCTGATCGTCGGTGCCCTGAGGGATGACGATCTCGCTGACGTCCATCGCAGGTTCTTCGAGCGGGTCCGGTACGTAGACGTCCGGGACGGCCTCTTCGGCTTCCGCCGGCGCGGGCAGGTTGTCGTCGGTCACGACTGGAGCGTCGACAGCCCAGGGCCACGACTGCGGCTCGCCGGTCGTGGCGTCGACCGCTGGGGCTTCGGGCTCTTCGGCGACCTCCGGGCCGATCGAGTCGGGTGCGGTGATCCCCTCGGACTCGAGCGTGCCGGCAGCGCGACCAAGCGCGTCGGCGAGCGAGGCCTCCTC
>JAENZW010000118.1 GCA_016841065.1 Actinomycetota bacterium | reverse complement strand
GGTACCGGTCACCTACGAGTGGGGCGACCTCCCGTTGCTGACGCTGGTGGCGAGCGCGGCGTTCTTCCTCGCAGCTCTGCTCGTGCGACTGGGCAGGGTCATCACCCGCCGTCGCGCCCGGCTCGCAGCCGCGGTTCTGCTGCTGTTGGCTCTCGCGCTGCCGATGACTGGCTGCAACATCGATCTCGTCACTGTCGTCGAGCCGGACGGCTCGGGTGCCGTGACCACAACGATCTACATCGGCTCGAGCGACATGAGCGAGATGATGGAACTTCCCAATGCCGAGGCGTTCATGGACTCCTGGACCGCCGGAATGGAAGCCCGCGGCATGACCGTCATTCGCGACGAGGAGCAGATCAGACTCGTGCGCACGTTCGAGTCTCCGGCCGACCTCAACTCCGAGGGCGGCCCGTCGCAGGAATCGTGGACGTACCTCAAGTTCATCGACATGCCCGACGGTGTACACGCGTCCTTCCTCGGCAGTATCGAGACAACGTCGCTGTACGCGGAGCAGGGCGTGTACGACCCGGACGGCCAGGCCACCAACGAGCTGAACAACCGGATGTCTGAGGCCGTGTTCAACTACACGCTCAGGCTGCCCGGGGAGATGGCCTCGAGCGACGGCGGTGTGTGGTCGGTGACGATGGGCTCTTCGGCAAGCATGTTCGCCGAATCCGTGGTCGACCCCGGCGAGGTCGATGCGGGGCCCGATGTCGTCGAGCCGAAGTGGTACGAGCCGACTCGTGAGCGCGTGGATCTGTGGAGAGCGGCCCTGTGGTGGATCTGGGGCGCGACTGCGGGGTTGTTCGTGTTCGCGATGCTGGCGCATCCGTGGCGGAGGGGAACGGCATGATGACGCTTGTCGGCAGGCGGAAGCTCGTGTACGCACTGGCGTTCGCGCCGCTCGCGATGCTGCTCGCGCTCGCGCTCGCGTGTACGGGCGGGGATACCTACCAGGTCCAGGAGCCGGTGAACGACACGCGGGTGGAGTACGAGAGCTGGCTCGGAGACATGGGTGCGACCGACGGCTACGGCCCTCCGTACATCACCACCCCGGATGTCGGTGCCGAGCTGTCGGGCTCGGTCGAGGTCAAGGGTTGGGCGGTCAAGAACGTCGACGGTGCCGTCGTGCACGTGTACGCAGCGCCCCGATCGGACGCGACCGAAGACTCACTGCTCGCCGGCTACGAGATCGGACAGGCGAGCGTCGAGACGTCAACCGGCGAATGGGCGTTCTCGACAGCCACGAGCGCATTCGCGACCGGCTCACAATGCACACTTGCCGCGCGAACCGAGATACCCGGACGCGGGATGTCGCCTTTCCACCGGGTCAACGTGACTGTGACCGGGGCCCAGAAGCCGACTCCACGCGCGGCCAAAGAGACTATCGATCTCGTGTGCGTCATGGTCGAAACGAACGATGGTGACCTGACGACCGATGCGAAGTCGCGCGCGGACACGACGGTCGAAGAGGTCGCCTCGTATTGGCGTCACGTGAGTCACGGGAACCTCGCGGTCGGCACGATCACCTGGGTGTACACGGACGAGCCGCTCACGGTCAACAAAGCCGGCCTCGACGATGGAACGACGGAGGCGATTGTCACCGACGGAAAGGTGGCCGCGGCGCTCAGAGACGCCTGTTCGGCATCGGACAACGCAGTCTCCTTGATTGCCTTTCTTCCCCCAGCCAAGGGAGGCCCCGCTGGCCGCTCCTACGGATGGCCGCGTGCCAGGTACTTCTCCGAAGGCGTCGCGGGTGTCATCCCCGACGACCGTAGAGGCAGCGCCGTACAGGTGTTCTCCTACAATGTGATGGTCATCGCACATGAACTCGCACACGGCCTTGGCACGAGCCGCAAGAGCGGGACGACCGAGAACGACGCCACATGGAGCGTGCGCTCACAACTCCCCGATCTCTATCACGCGCCAAGCCGCAACGACTGGGAGCACGTCACCTTCTGGACTGACGAGGCGAACGTCGACTACTTCGGCTTCAGCGACTATTCGAACATCCACACGTCGTACCCTCGAGCCGGCTACTTCCTCATGGCGCAGGGCAACGGGCGAGACAAGTTCGTGGCAACGCCTTGCGCTTTCTCGCAGGAATGGCTCGGCTGGTTGTCCTGGGACACCCACGAGAAGGATACGTCAGCGCAGGTTTCAGTCCCCAATCTGAGCCGAGCCCAGACGACGCTCACCCAAGCGCCACGCTTCCGGTGGACGCAGGACAAACGCGAGAGCTACGTGGTCCTCGAGGGTCGCACGTTCCTGAACGAGTACCGCGTCGGCGGCAACACCAAGAGGGCGGCCTACCTGGATTGGACGGCCGATGGCGTCGTCATGTACAAGATCCGGGCACTCGTCGAAGACGAGAAAGAGAAGAGCGAGAAGGGCCCACTCTATCCGCGTAGCATCGACTACCTGCGCACGCTCACCTCTTCGGCGCCGACCTGCGTGGACATCGGCGACCGCTACACGGCACGCCTCGCACAGGGCTCTTTCGATGGGGGTGCGGACACCGTTCAAGTGTCCTGGAAGCCGGTCAAGACGCGTGACTACTACACGCCTCCGCTCGGACTGGGATCGGCAGGCGCGCTCATGCGCCCAACTCTGCCCAGCCCTGGTTTCAGCACAACCCTGGCCGCACCGGAATCTCTCGCTGCACCTTCGGCCGACTCATCGCCGACGCAAGGACTCGACCTGGATCTGCATGCGTACCTGTCTGATGGCGGCCACATCGGCCTCAACTATGAGACCGGCGAGTATGAGAACCCCTTGCCCGAGGCCCTCGTCTCCGGTGACCGGTCCATGGACGCCGAGTGGATTCTCTTGCCTCCCGAAATGGCCGGAGACGTGGAGTTCGTCGTGAGCTCCCCTGTGCCCGACAGCGACGACACCTCTGCGTCCGTATCCCTGGCCGAGATTCCACTCGCCTACACTGTGGAGGCTGCGGCGTACGACGAATCGGCCGTCGCGGCTTCATTCAGCGCACCGCAGGAAGGGACGCTCACACCAGGCCAGCGCTCGTCGACGAAGGTCACGGTCTCGGAGACGTCGCTCGAGATTCTGCCCGTAAGCAAACCGCGGACAGAGCCGCGAATGGCGGACGCGGCGAGCACCGCGAACTGGCGCACTCCTGCCCTTCTCGGTGGTTCGGCGCTCCTGCTCCTCGGCGGTCTCGCACTACTGTTGTGGCCGAAGAGGAAGCGCGCGTAGCGCCGTCGGCCGCTCGTAGGCGTCGCGCCTAGTAGCCGAAGACGCGCATGTACGCCATCGACGTATCCTTGGCGGCTCGGTCGCCCGTGGCCTCGTACGCGGACACGATCACGAAGCGCACGTACGTGGTCTGGTGCGGCTGCGCGAAGGTCTTCGTCTGGACGGTCTTCTCATCGGCGAAGCGCACTTCCTCGCTCGTGCCGTCCGAGAACTCCACGCGAGCCTTCTTCACGCGACCGTTCGAGTACCAGCGGTCGACGTCCTTGAACTTGTCGTAGCCCGGCATCACGTCAATGCCTGTGACCGTCACCGGTGACGAGTACGAGAACTGTACGTACTCGCCCACGCCGTAGCCGCCCGCGTTCTCCGCCCAGCATGTGTCCCCGCGGTCGTCGAGCAGGTTCTCCGGGTCGTACGTGACGCCCTGCGAACCCGGGAGCTGCGAGGATGCCTTGAGGGTCGCCGAGTAGGAGATGTCGTAGGACTCCGGTGTGCCTGCGTCGCCGTTGGTCGAGGTGTCGTCGACGACTACGTCCCCGCCGGAATCAGTCGTGGCGTCGTCCTGGGCGGCAGTATCGCCGTCGTCCGTCGTCTGCAAGTCATCGGCATCCTCGGCGGTGTCGCCCTTCTTGTCTTCGGCGGTCGTCGCGGACGACTCTTTGTCCCCGCCGATCACGCCAGTCTTCCACAGAGCGAATCCTCCAGCACCAAGCACGAGCACCGCTGCGATCACAATCGCGGTGATCATCATCCCGTTGCCAGCCGTCCGGGGCGGCGGCGTCGTGTACTGCGGCTGAGGTTGATACTGCGGCTGCGCCACCCAATCCGGCTGACTCGGGGGCACCTGCGCCTGTGGTTGTACGGGAGTCGCCGCGGGCCAGGCAGCGGTCGGTACCTTGTCGTCGACGGGTGGCATAACGGTCGTCGCACCCGAGTCGATGACGGCTGTCACGTCCGCGGGTTGCTGTGTGTCCTGAGCGCCGGACACGGCCTGCTGGCCCCGCTGTTCCGTCATCGACGAACCGCACAGATTGCAGAACGCCGCGTCGTCCTTGAGTTGGCTACCGCAGTTGCCGCAGAACATCTTGTGCCTTCCGTTCGAGTTGTCGTTGTTCCGGGGTGGCTCCTGCAATGATGGCCTGTCGCATGCGCCGGCCTCTCCCTGCCTGCCACATGGTACATTCTTGCTGCCGAAATCGACAGTCCGGCAGCCCCATCGAACGATGGAGACGCATGACTCGCCCACCCTCATCCAGAGCTAGGCGCAAGACGACTCACGACCGCTCTCAACTGCGTGCAATCACCGTCGTCGCGCTGGTTGCGATGACATTCGCGGTCGCCTTCGGTGTGTGGGCGTGGGCTGAGACTCGACGGAACTCCCCAGCACCATCATCGAGCGCGGGCTCCTCCGAGGTGACTCCCCCCGCGGGCGTCGACGCAACCTTGCCAGTGTCGGCTGTGGAGACCACACCGACCACTCCGGCCCCTGCTCCCCCGCCCGCACCCGAGTTCACCGTCGCGTGGCAGCCCTCGCACCAGGATGACACCGGTAGTGGATGGCACGAGTGGGAAGTGTGTGGCGACATTGTGGACCGCACTATGGCGCTGCTGCCCGAGTTCGACCATGCGAAAGCGTGGGAGACGCAACTGGGGCTCACAGGCACGAACAACTACCGTCCCAACCCGACGAACACGCCCGCCTTTGACTCCGAGATCAACCAGGCGAACGCTGCCGACGCCGACGTGTTCGTCTCGGTTCACGTGGACGGCGGCGCCCCGAGCGGCATCCTCGGCGAATGCATGCCGAATGATGCGGCAAGCCGAAAGCTGTGCGAGGCCGTCGTCGACGACATCTGCAAGGCGACCGGTCTGCCGAACCGCGGCGTGCGCGAAGTGCGCCTCTACAGCCTCGAAACGCCACGGAACCAGGCGCCCCTGCGCATCTTGCTCGAGCTAGGCGACAACCAGGCCGATCGAGCGCTGCTCATGTCGGACGACGGACGCAACGAAATCGCGAAGGCAGTCGCCGACGCTGTGCGGACTCACGTTCCTGAGGTCGCGACGAAGTAACCGGGAACCCGGCGACACATACGGCGTCACGGCAGCTCGTCGAGTCCCTCCACGCCCATCGGGCCGAAGATCTTCTGGAGATCCAAGTCGAGTTTGAGCGCGACGTAGAAGAGCTTCTCTCCGGCGGTGTAGAACTTCTCACCCTCCGCGTCGCTCAAGACTTCTTCCGAATTCGTGGCCAGCTCGTCCATGTCGGACGAGTCGTCTGCTGCCTTCGCGAACGCCGAGAAGAAGTCATCGTATGTCTTGACTACCTCGACCAGGTCATCGTGGGTGCCTTCGTACTTCTCGGGCGGCTTCATCTTGTCAACACGGGCCTTGAGGTCGTTCGTCGTGTCGGCCCAGCCTCCGACAAGATCGCGGGCCGAATCGATGTCCGTCGGCTCATCGCTCTCGCTCATCGAGACGGTGAGATCGGCGAGCTCCTCGACGACTTCGCCGGCCTTGTCCTCGTACTCGGCCTCACTCATCGGGCCGTTCATGTTCGAGATGAACCACCAAGCGGCACCGGCGAGAACGGCCACCAGCACGACCGCAATCACGGCGACGATCAGGCCGGACTTGCTGCCGCCTTTCGATGCGCCCGTCATCGCAGCAGAGCTCGGATAGCCCTGCGCGATCGGCTGATGCACAGGGGCTGCACCCTGCGCCGGAGTCACGGGCGGTGGGGCGATGCCTCC
>JAENZW010000117.1 GCA_016841065.1 Actinomycetota bacterium | reverse complement strand
CGGCGCTTGCATCCGGCAAGGTGGTCGTCGCCGACGCGAGTGCGCAGCTCGTCTGTAGGCTTGTCCTCACGCCGGACGGTGCAACCGTCGTGGACGTGGGCGCGGGCCGCGGGACGAAGACCCTGCTCCTGCAAGCCGCGGCAGGCGGCAAGGCATCGATCACGGCGGTCGACCTTCACGCCTTCAAGGTGGACGTACTGTTGTCCCGGATGGCCGAACTGCACGTTCCCGGCGTCACAACAGCGGTAGCTGACGCCACTGACGCTGAAGACCTCAAGGATGCGGTCGGTGGTCTCGCCGATGTCGTCCTGGTCGATGCGCCATGCTCGAATCTCGGCACACTCCGCCGGCACCCTGAGAAGCGATGGCGACTGGCTCCCGACGACCTCCCGCGACTCGCTGAACTGGGGAATCGCCTCCTGAGTGCTGCGTCGCGTCTTGTGAGAGACGGCGGATTCGTGGTGTACTCGACCTGCACGATACTCCGACGGGAGAACGAGGACGTCATCGCCGCGTTCCTCTCTTCGGCAGATGGGGAAGGGTTCGTGACGGAGTCGGTGGACGAGAGGGTTCCGGATGCCTGGAGCCAGTTCGTCACCGACGAGGGTTGGTTCCGATCGATTCCCCGTGAGAACGGCCCCGACGGACACTTCGCCGCGATCTTGCGCAGGGTGCGGGGCTGACAGCGGCACGGACCACAGGAGGGGACATGCGCAACACCCGGATCTATGAGATGTTGGAAGTCACCGAGGCCGCAGCGCTTGCCGCGGGACGCTGGATGGGCAAGGGCGACAAGATGGCTGCCGACGACGCAGCCGTGCAAGCCATGCGAAAGACGCTCGCGAATATCGAGATCGATGGGACCATCGTCATCGGCGAAGGCGAGCGCGACGAAGCACCCATGCTGTTCATCGGCGAGGAAGTTGGATGCGGCGGCGAGAAGATCGATATCGCTGTCGACCCCCTGGAGGGAACCAACCTCACTGCGAGTGGACAGTCCAACTCGCTCGCCGTAATGGCCTTTGCGCCTGCAGGTACTCTTCTCCATGCACCCGACACGTACATGAACAAGATCGCGGTCGGTCCTGAGGCTGCAGATGTGGTGCACATCGACGCCACTCCCACGGAGAACATTCGCGCCGTCGCAAAGGTGATGCACCGCGAGCCGGAAGACCTCGTCGTGTGCATCCTCGATCGCGACCGCCACGTCGACCTCATATCGGAGGTGCGCCAGGCGGGAGCCCGAATCCGCCTCATCACAGACGGCGATGTGTTCGGCGCGGTGGCCACGGCCATCGAAGGCACCGGCATTCACCTGTATATGGGAATCGGTGCGGCTCCTGAAGGTGTGCTCGCGTGCGCAGCAATGAAATGCATTGGTGGCTGTTTCATGGGCCGCTTTGCATTCCGCAACGACGAAGAACGTGCGCGCGCCGAGAAGATGAGTGCATGCGACATCGATGATGTCTTGACGATGGACTGCCTGGTCAACACGGATGAGGCCGCGTTCATCGCCACAGGCGTGACGGACGGAGAGATGCTTCGCGGAGTGAAGTACTTCGGCCAGGGCGCACGTACACACTCGGTTGCCATGGACGCCGGTTCGAAGACGGTTCGGTTCGTGGAGACCGTGTTCAGAACGGGCACCGAGATGTTCTGGGTGCGGCAGGACTAGCCGGGCAGGCTACTCCGCTGCCGGACAGCTAGCGCAGCTTGAGGAATCGGAGTCCTTCTTCGGACACGACGGTGCGTCCGAGGACTCTGGCTTCGGTTTCGCTCGGTAGTCCGTTGTGTGGAAGCCGGAACCCTTGAATACGACACCGACCGGAGAGAAGACCCGCTTCGTCTCAGATGCGCACAGCGGGCAGGCGATACCCGTGTTCTCACCGATGGCGTGCTTCACCTCGAACACGTGATCGCAGTCTACGCAACGGTAGTCGTATGCGGGCATAAGGGCCGATCCTTTCACTTCTCCGGACAGCGTCGCAGGATAAACCGATAGCAGCGTCCTTGCAAGGAGCGCACCATGACGACGAGAACGCTACACTTGTGCACATGACCGAAGACGACCTCCAATCTCCGGACGCGAGCGGCGCGGACGTTCCTGACGCCGCCGAAGTCGGAATGCCTGACGTGCCGACCTTCGACAGACCGCCGCGCCGCCCCTTGGTGCCGTCGTGGACGCCCCTCGCCGCGGTCGGTGCGGTACTGGCCATCGCCGCGATAGTCGTTGTCAGCATTCTGATCTCTCGCAGCGGTGCCGCTACCGTGCCCGACGTGCTGACGTTGGACAAGGATGAAGCGCTCGCACGCCTTGCGCAGGCGCACCTCACAGGCGAAATCGGTGAGACGCGGTTCGATCTCGCACCCGCCGGGTCGGTCATCGAGCAGAATCCCGCTGCCGGAACGAAGGTCGATCGGAACTCACGCGTCGCGATCGTCGTCTCGGCCGGATCCGAACAGGTCACGATGCCCGACGTGGTGGGGGAGAGCCTTGCGTTGGCGAAATCGCGTCTTGAATCACTCGGCCTCATCGTAGACGTCGAATATGCCGAAGACACGACCCACGCCAAGGACATCGTGCTGTTCACGAGTCCGATACAGAACGCGGTCCTAAAGACATCCGATCACGTTCTCCTAACCGTAGCAGCACCACCGAACTCGACACCGACGCTGATGCCCTTCCTGATGAACGGCGTACACGTCGTCCTTGATTCGGCACCTGTTCCTGTCGGCACGACCGATCTCCCTCTGAGGATCTCCACCAGACTTCAATCACTCCTGGAAGCGTCCGGCGCAGAAGTCACGGTCACGCGCACGAACGCATCTACTGACACCTCCGTCGACGCGCGTGCGCTCCTGGCGAAAGAGTCGACCGGAGCTGTGCTCGCCATCGGCTTCTCTGCTGATGAGACGGGCCCCGGTGGAATGACGATCAACGTCCTTACCACCAAGGCGACATCCCCGTTCCGACAGTCTGCCGAGGCACTCGCCAACGATGCCGTCCGCCTCCTTGCTGAAGAAGGACGAACAGTTACTGCGTCGACTTCGAAGACCGACCCCGTCCTCGGCGCACTTCCGCTTGCGGCAGTGTCGATCCGTCTCGGTAGCCTGTCTGCGGAAGAGGACGCGCCACTGTTCCGCGACCCCGCGTCGTCCGACCGCATAGCCGAAAGGCTCTACCGCGCCATCGGTGAGCGCTACGGGACCGCCCAGTAATGGGGTGAGAGTCGGCATGGACCATCCCACGAGCAACCACCGCTTCGGCATCAGGGCCGCAGTCACGCTCTGCCTTGTCGCACTCATGATGGCACCCACTGTCGCCGCAGCTGCCACCGTCAAGCAGCTCCAGGCTGAACTGGACGCTCTGCGCGCGGATCTCAGAGACGTAGGCCAGGCCTACGACACGGCCTACTGGCGTCTTGATGAGACCGACGTTCGGCTGGAAGCCATCGATGCCGAGATAGCCACCACCGAAGCGCAGCTGGCCGAAACGCAGGAGGCGCTCGGCGATCGCGTCAACCGCATGTACCGCATGGACCCGATCGACTATCTGGGTATCGTGCTCGGCGCCACATCGTTCCAGGAGCTTGTCACGACACTCGACTTTATCCATCGGATCGGCAGCGCAGACGCGGACGCCATCGCGCAGTCCAAGCGTCTTGCCGATCAACTCGCCGGGCAACGGGCTTCCGCGCAGAAAGAGCGCAAGGAACAAGCAGCCGCGTTCAAACAGTTGGCGGCGGAACGCGAGAAGCTGAGAGGTCGACTGTCAGACCAACAGGCCAAGTACAACCGGCTCAAGAAGGAGCTCGACCAGCAGATGGGCGGGGCTGCTAGACCGGTCCCGGGGGTCCCCTCCAAGAGCGGGATGGTGTTCCCAGTCGCCGGCGCCAACTACTACAGCGACACGTGGGGCGCATCCCGCGACGGTGGCCGCAGGTCTCACAAAGGCACGGACATCATGGCTTCCCGCGGCACGGCGTGCGTGGCGGTCCTCTCCGGAACCATCAGCACGAGCTACAGTGGCAAGGGCGGCAAGTCGATATACCTGCACGCGAGCAACGGCTGGGTCTTCTACTACGCCCACCTGGACGGCTACGCGGTGACATCGGGGAGCGTCCAGGCGGGGCAGGTCATCGGCTACGTCGGGTCAACCGGCAACGCAAGCGCAAACGCCCCTCACCTGCACTTCGAAGTTCACCCTGGCGGCGGTTCCGCAGTCAACCCCTACCCGTATCTGCGCGCGATGCAGTAAGCGTCGCGCGCGTTGCCTTCGGCCTTGGGGTGTGCAAGGATGGTCGCGTTGACCCATACCGGATCGGGAGCTGCCTTGCGGCGGCTGAGAGGCGGCTTTGACCGCGACCGAAGCGACGGCCCTGGTAATGCGGGGTACGGACCACGGCGAACTGCCTTTCCAGGACGTTTCAATGCTATCTCCCGTGCCGTGATGACTCGCTGATTTCGGGAGGCACCCATGCGCAACGAACGCGTCCGCATCATCGTGGAGATAGGCCTCACCGTGGCTCTGGCCGCGGTTCTCAACACGATTCAGTTCTGGCGCATGCCTCTGGGGGGCAACGTCTCGCTCGCAATGCTGCCTGTGTTCATACTTGCCATCCGTCGCGGGGTCGGCGTCGGTGTGCTCGCCGGTGGCCTCTACGGCGTCGTTGACTACTTCGCCGAGCCGTACTTCGTGCACTGGGTCCAGATCCTGCTCGATTACCCGTTGGCCTTCGCGGGTCTTGGCGCCGCCGGAGTCGGCACACGTGCCTGGCGTCGTGCAACGGCGAGCGGTCGCGCGAACCTGGCGCTGTGGACCGTCGTTCTGCCGTCCTTCATGCTCGGGGCGACGCTTCGCTACGTGTCGCACTTCGTGTCGGGCGTGGTCTTCTTCGCGACCGCCGAACTTGGCGGTCCGCTCCCTGAGGGCGCGGGGGCGTTCCAGGACCTGGCGTCGCTCAAGCTCGTCGCGGCGTATTCGGCCGTCTACAACCTCTACATCCCTGTCTCGCTGGTCCTCTGCTTCGCAGCCGCGGCCGTACTTCTACCGATAATCGCCCGCGTCCTCGATCAGACCGCTGCCACGACCTCTCCGACTGCATGAACACACCGGCGACTCTCCTCGTATGCGCCGCTCCGCTGACCTGGGAGCCGGAGTTCTACGCGCGGCTTTTGTCTGCGGCCGATCGGGTGGTCGCAGTCGATGGCGGCTCCCGCCTCTGCCTGCTCGCGGACCGGATCCCCGATGTGGTTGTCGGCGATATGGATTCAATCGATCCGTTGACGCTAGCGCGCTTGCTCGCAGAAGACGTGCTGATCGAGCGCTTTCCCGCGCACAAAGACTTCTCCGATCTCGATCTCGCGCTCGCATCCTGTGAACGACACGGGGACGCAGACCTCACCGTCACGGCATGCCTTGGCGGCCGCATCGATCATACGATCGCCACGATGGGCAGCCTGGGCCGCTACGCCCGTCTGCGCCCAAGAATCGAGGAACCGGACACCTTGTGCTGGTTTCTCGACGCTGAGGCCGGGCGCTCACACATCAACATTCCGGACACTGGAACGCTCTTCTCGGTGATTGCTCTTGGGGGAACCGCCAACGTGTCTGTCAGCGGGGGAGAATACCAGCTCACGAAAGGGTCACTGGATCCGCTCTCTTCTCTCGGTCTGAGCAATGTCGTCGCCGACGAAGCTGCGCGCGTCACCGTCCACGACGGCACCGTCGCGGTGCTTCTCCCGCACGGAATCTCCTGTCCGCCTCCGGACAGAGCCTGAGCCACCATTCATCGCAGTGGCTCGGGCGTCTATAATGCGCGTATCCGCAATAGATTGGCTGGGGTGATGAGGGGGATTCTATTCGCGATAGTGGGGATTGCGGCGCTTGCCGTCGCTCGGGTCTCCCATGCGATCGGCACGCCTCCCGCAATCGCGTTAGCGGTCGTGGGGACCACGACTCTAGGCGTGAGCCTCGGCTTCCGCTTCGGCCGCCAACGCGGCCCTGAGCAGCCCGCATCCGATCCGGTCA
>JAENZW010000116.1 GCA_016841065.1 Actinomycetota bacterium | reverse complement strand
CACCATCCCCTCGGGCTTCAGCCGCCCTGGCCGCTCACCTCGGACAATCCGGCGGCCAGAGTGCTCGTCGCGTTGCTCGGCGGGGGCATCTCCCTGATCGCCGCTCACACGAACCTTGATCGCAGCCCACGGGCTGCCGCGTCGCTGTGCGACATCCTCGGCCTTCCAGGAGGAGTCCCGCTGGAATCAGGCACGCTCGAGGAGCACCATGTGACCGTCTTCGTGCCCGAAGCCTCGATGATGGCGGTCGCGGAGGCCATGCACGCAGCAGGAGCGGGGAGAGTCGGCCTGTACGAGGGCTGTCATTTCTCCGTGAGCGGCGAGGGCGCATTTCGGCCGATGCCCGGCTCATCTCCCGTCATGGGCGATGGCCTGCAGCCGTCGACTGCCGAAGAGAGGCGTCTTGAGATGGTGTGCGCGCCCGCGCGCGTCCGCAGCGTGATGGACGCGGCTCGTGTCGCTCACCCGTACGACGAGCCGCTGATCCTGACGTCACAGGTCGGTGTTTCGCGGGGCGCTGCCCGCATGGGGCGCGTGACTTCTGCCGGTCCGGGCACCACGCTGCGCGCGTTCGCGAAGCACGTCGCCGGATGCTTCACGTGCACGCCACGCGTCTGGGGCGACCCTGACAGCGCCATCGAAACCGTTGCCGTCATGACGGGATCCGGAGGATCTTTGCTTCCGGCTGCCTTCGCGCACGGGACGGACGTCTTCCTTGCCGGAGAGGTGCGGTATCATGACGCCCTGGAGGCCGTGGAATCGGGTATGACGATCGTCGAGATCGGTCATGACACATCCGAGTGGCCGTTGGTTCCGATACTTGCCGAAGCGGCGCTGGAAGTACCGGGACTCGACAAGAGAAACGTGCATATCGCACACGCCCGCCGTGCGTGGTGGACCATTGAAAGAGGCTCAGAATGAGTGATGGGGCAACACTCCTCAAACTCCAGGACGTTGACCTGGAACTCAAGCGGGCAGCCAAGAAGCTCGATGAGATGCCTGAGAAGCGTGCGATCATCGACGCCCGGCACAAGCTTCGAGAGGTTGAGGCCCTAAAGGCGAAAGCCGGTGTTCTCGTACACCGCCTCGAGCAGGAGGTCGCGCGCCTGGAAGACGAGGCCACCGGGATCAGCGAGAAGATCACCGTAGAACAGCAGCGGGTCATGTCCGGAGATATCACGAACTCCAAGGAACTCCAGCACATGGCGCGCGAGATAGATTCCCTCAAACGTCGTCGTGAGAAGATCGAGATAGACCAGCTGGCAGCCCTGGAACGTGTCGAGAAGGCGCGCGCCCAGGTCGAGAAGGTCGACGCCGCAGTAGCGCGCCTCCAAGCCGAAGAAGTCCGGCTCATCGGGGTCTTCAAGGACAAGGGCGGTGAGCTCCAGACGCGCATCGAGCAGCACACGCGCGATAGGGAGTCCCTCGCCAAGCAGGTAGAAGCGGAGCTTCTGACACGCTACGAGGGCATTCGCGCGACCAAGGGCGGAATCGGAGCAGGTCGGCTCGACGGCGCGACTTGCACGGCGTGTCGCATGGAACTTCCTGCCGAGCGCGTCGAAGACCTTCTGGGTGCCGATGAGATAGCGGTCTGTCCGGTGTGTCGCAGGCTGCTGGTGGTCGGGGTTGTCGACGAGAGCGCATCAGACGAATGACGGCGTGCACTCTGTGGACTGATGGCGGCGCCCGCGGGAATCCAGGCCCAGCAGGAATCGGCATCGTCCTCGAAGGTCCCGACGGAGTCGTGGCCTGCGAGGCGGGTCGCTTCATCGGAGTCGCAACGAACAACGTGGCCGAGTATCAGGCTCTCATTCTGGGACTGGAGAACGCTGCCAATATGGGTTTCGATCACATCGTGGTCAAGGCCGACAGCGAACTCGTAGTCCGCCAGATGCGCGGCGAGTACCGGGTGAAGAACGCCAATCTCGCGCCGCTCTACCGGCAGGCGAAAGCGCTCTCGTCGCGTTTCTCGTCCTTCCGGATTGAACACATTCGCCGTGCCGAGAACGCTCGGGCGGACAACCTGGCAAACGCGGCGATGGATGCACGTGCAGACGTGGGGGATACCTGTGCCTCGGCAGGGGCAGCAACGCAAGGCACCCTCTTCGACGAGGAGTGATCTGAGATGTATCAGCTGACGGTCAAAGGCCACTTCGACGCGGCTCACGCGCTCGCGGGCTACCCCGGAGAGTGCAGAGAGCTTCACGGACACACGTGGGACGTGGAGGTCACCGTCGAAGGCAGCGAGCTCGATGAGGTCGGGATCGTCTATGACTTCAAGACGCTCAAGGAAGACCTCGGTGCGGTCCTGGACGACTACGATCACGGCTACTTGAACGAGGTAGCGCCGTTCGACGAGGTCAATCCGACCGCCGAGAACCTAGCCCGAGTGATTTTCGAGTCTCTAGGCTCGACGGTGGATTCGCGCGTGAAGGTAGTCGAAGTGGCTGTCTGGGAGTCCCCGGTCGCGCGGATAACGTACCGCGGCTAGTGGGAGAGTTCCCGGGCAAACACGCCCGGAACATAGAGGTGTCCCGAGAAACCTCGCCCGCGTTATCCCTACTCCGCAGCTTTCCGTTTCCCTCCCTTGGAGCGCCGTTCCGGTGTGCCAACTCGCGCTGTGCTCACCATCTCGGTTCCCCGCAGGCGGCTACTGGTACGCTGCCTTTCGAAACTCGCCAGGTCCAACTTCTCGGAACGCATGCTACGTTACAGTGACCTGAGAGGGCGGTCAAGCGGTTTCGGCGAATATCCACGATGTTGTGCCGACCGGTACAAACGCAGCGCCCGACGGTACCTGTTGCGGGCTCAACGGAAATCGGCGTGCGTGGACGGTTTTGGGCCCCTTGAGGCCTCGCAATGACGTAGAGCTTCCCTTAGAATGGGCGAAGCGGAACTCATCGAGGTGACTTCGTGCGAACACTGAAGCGCGGGGTGAAAGAGGACGGACAACGATGCCAAGCTCAACGATAGAAGAGTACGTCGAGGCCATCTACAAGCTGTCTGAGAAGGGGTCTGTCCGGCCTACACCCATAGCGGAGATGGTGGGCGTCTCCGGTCCGACGGTGACCGCAACTCTGCGCCGACTTCAGGACAACGGTCTTGTCTCCCGCAAGGCTGGCGAAGTCGTTCTTACCAAGCAAGGCCGCACGCTCGCGCTCGACATCATTCGCCGCCACCGGCTCGCGGAGCGCTTCCTCGTCGACGTGCTCGGTATTCCCTGGGATGAGGCGCATGAGGACGCGTGCTTGCTGGAACATGCGCTGTCGCCCCGCGTGCTCACCCGCCTCGAGGAGTATCTCGACAACCCGACGGTCTGTCCGCACGGCCATCCGATTCCCACGGTAGATGGCGACGTCGCCGAAGTGGAGGGTCTGTCGCTTTGCGAGTTCGGCACGGGCAGCGAGGTGCGGATCGTTCAGGTCTCCGAAGATGACGAAGCGATGTTGGCCTATCTCGGTTCCATGGGGATGTTCCCCGGCACGACGGTGAAGGTGTGCGAAGTCGCACCGTTCAAAGGACCGCTCCTCGTGGACGTCGACGGCGCAACGTACGCGCTCGGGCGGGACGTTGCCGACCGTATCCTCGTGAAGTCAGCCGGGGAGCGATAGACCAGTATGGCGGGTACGTCTCGGGCATCCGATAGCCCGTCCTCGATTGAATCCCTGGTAGCGAATCGGCCCGAGTACGTCGTGGCTCTCCTCGGCAATCCGAATGTCGGGAAATCGACGCTATTCAACCAGCTCACGGGGCTTGGTGTCGTGACCGCGCACTACGCGGGCAAGACGGAGGACGTGAACGTCGGTACGACGCGGATCGGCGATACGAAGCTCACGGTCATGGACCTGCCCGGCACCTACGGGCTGGCCGGGAACACGGAAGAAGCGTGGGTCTCGCGTCGGACGATCTACGACGTCGAACCCGATGTCGTGATAGTCGTGCTGGATGCCACGAACCTCTCACGAAACCTGGTGCTGGCACTCGAAGTGCTCGACCTCGGACTACCGACGGTGCTCGTTGCGAACCTCTCGGACGAAGCGGCGCGCAAGGGGGCGTCGATCGACTCGGTGGTCTTGTCCGAGCGGCTCGGGGCTCCCGTCTTCGAGACCACCGCGACCGAGGGAATCGGTGTCGCAGCCGTCATGGAGTACGTGGCGCTCGTCGCGCGGGGCGAGGTCGTCCTCAACCCTCCCGATACCGTGTACGGCGACCCGTTCGAGAGGACCGTGCGTCCCCTTGTCCATGCGGTCGACTCGGCGGGGCTGCGGCCATTCGGCGTCGCTCCGCGGGCTTCGGCACTGCGGCTGCTTGCGAACGACCCCGAGTTCCGCACCGCGTTTGTCAGCGGCGGAAGCGCCGGAATCGTCCGAGTGGCCGAAGAAGCCCGAACTGCCCTGCGTGCCGTCATGGGGGAAGGCAGCGCGACGGTGCTCGTCCGGGAGCGTCATGGCGCGGCGGGCGTGATCGCCCAGGGGATTCCGGCGACTCCTTCGGCAGGGAAGCGTCGGGTGGATCTCGCCCGGCTGGCAACCCGGCCGATCACGGGCGTCCCTGTCCTCATGGCGATGCTTCTCGGGCTGTTCCTGCTGCTGTTCTTCGTAGGCGAGACGCTTGCGGGCCTGGTCTCGTCGGGGTGGGTGCAGTTCGTTTCTCCGGTCGTTCAGGCGGGTGTGCACGGGATTCTCGGTGAGGGAACGGCCGCCAGGACGATACTGTGGGGGCTGGATGCCGGCCTCGAAGCGTCGTTCGCGATCGGGATTCCGTACATCCTGACGTTCTACTTCCTTCTCGCGATGCTAGAGGACACCGGCTACCTGAACGCGGTTGCGTTCCTTGCCGACAGGATGATGCATCACGCCGGCCTGCACGGAAGGGCGGTAATCCCGATCGTCGCCGGGCTCGGGTGCAGCGTCCCGGCGATTCTGAGCGTTCGTCTTCTGTCGACGAAACGCGAACGGTTCATCGCGGCGACGTTGATCTCGATGGTTCCCTGTAGTGCGAGAACGGCAGTCATCCTCGGTGCCGTCGGCCACTTCATCGGGATCTGGCCGGCTCTGGGCGTCTACGCGATCACGGCACTTGTTGCGGCCGGTGTGGGTATCGCCCTCGACCGGCTACTCCCGGGCACATCGGGCGGAATGGTCATGGAGATGTTCCCGTTCAGGCGACCGGCCGCGCGGATCGTTGCGCGCAAGGCGTGGAGCCAGTTTCGGGAGTTCCTGTTCGTCGCGACGCCGATCGTGGTGATCGGCAGCATCGTGCTCGGCGGGCTCTACGAAACGGGGTGGCTGTGGAAGCTCGCCGATCCCATGAGCCCGATCATCACCGGTTGGCTCGGGCTGCCGGCCGTCGCCGGATTGACGCTGCTGTTCGGCCTGTTGCGCAAGGAGTTCGCGTTGCAGCTGCTGGCGACGCTTGCGATTGCAACGATGGGTGCCGGGTTCGACAACCTGCTGTCGTTCATGTCGCAGACCGACGTGTTCGTCTACGTGCTGGTCAACACGCTTGCGATACCGTGCGTGTCGACTGTCGCAGTCCTCGGCAAGGTGCTTGGGTGGCGCAGGGCGGCATCGGTCACGGCTGTCACCGTGACGGTCGCACTGCTCGTTGGGGGGCTGTTCGCGCGGCTGCTGCCGCTCCTCGGCGTACCCGCCTAGGATTTTCCGCGTCCCTGTGTTTTGCAGGCCTCCAGGCCCCATTTCCGTGTCAGAGCCATCTTGTATACCGAACATACGTTCGCTATACTGGAAACTGCCGCGGGGCCCCTCCCTGCGGCGTCCTCTTCTCGGCATGTCGGAGGCACCGCAATGGGACGCAACGCCGCAATCAAACGCTTCGATCCCACCCCCGACGGACAGCCGATGGACCTGTTCAATGCCCGGGAAGGACGACTTCCCGTCATCATCGAGCTGCTGCGCAGTCCCTGGTTCGTGCGGGCCTCCGAGCTGGTCATGCCCGAAGACGCCGGGACGGGCAAACGCCTCGAGGAACCCGTCGCCGTCGCATGGGACGAGAGGCGGCGTTGCCCGGCGGCTTTCGAGCGGGCGGGGCGGACCTACCGCGTCGATGCGGTCGTGCAGACCTGGGCGGTAGAGCGCCGCTGGTGGAAGACGACGCGGGTGAGCCGGCATTACTGGCGGGTTCTCGCGCGCGGCGGGACGTACG
>JAENZW010000115.1 GCA_016841065.1 Actinomycetota bacterium | reverse complement strand
GCTGCAGGGGCCAGGCGAGAACGCGGGCGTCATCGGCGTCGGCGACGGCTGGGCCGTCGCGTTCAAGATGGAGTCGCACAACCACCCGAGCGCCATCGAGCCCTACCAGGGCGCAGCGACCGGCGTCGGCGGTATCATCCGCGACATCTTCACGATGGGCGCGCGCCCGATCGCATCACTCGATTCGCTGCGCTTCGGTACGCTCGACAAGCCTCGCCAGCGCTATCTCTTCGAGGGCTCGGTCGCGGGAATCGGCGGCTACGGCAACTGCCTCGGCGTACCCACGGTGGGCGGCGAGGTCTACTTCGAGGAAGCGTACGAGGGCAACTGCCTCATCAATGCGATGTCCATCGGCCTCATGCGCGAGGAGAACCTCACCCGCGCCGTTGCGGCTGGCCCCGGCAATCTGATGCTGCTCATCGGTTCGACGACCGGGCGCGACGGCATCGGAGGCGCTTCGGTGCTCGCGAGTCAGGAGTTCGACGAGAAGGCCGAAGACAAGCGGCCGAGCGTGCAGGTCGGCGACCCGTTCGAGGAGAAGCTGCTGATCGAGGCATGTCTCGAGCTGCTCGAATCGAGCCTGCTTGTAGGTCTCGGCGACTGCGGTGCGGCAGGACTCACAAGCTCGATCAGCGAGATGGCGAGCCGGGGTGGCGTGGGCGTCGATATCGATGTGAGCGCCGTCCCGCAGCGCGAAGACGCGATGAAGCCGTTCGAGATCATGGTCTCGGAGTCGCAGGAGCGCATGGTCGCCGTGGCAACTCCCGAGAACCTCGCCGCCTTGCAGGCTGTGTGCACGAAGTGGGGGTTGCGCTCCACGGTCATCGGTTCCGTCACCGACACCGGCCGCTTCGTTGTCCGCGAGGGTGACACCGTCGTCGGCGACATGCCCGCGGCCACGCTCGCGCACGACGCGCCGATCTACGACCCGGCGATGACGCGCCCGGCGTATCTCGACGAGGTGCAGGCATTCGACCCGATGACGCTGCCTCACCCCGAGACACCGGCCGAGCTCACGGAAGCATTCCTCCGCGTCCTGTCGAGCCCCAACATCTGTTCGCGCCATTGGATATGGGAGCAGTACGACCATCAGGTCATGGCCAACACGGTGGTGTTGCCGGGTGGCGACGCGGCCGTACTCCGCATCGGCGACACCGGCCGCGGCGAGGTCACGAACCGGGGCATCGCCGCCGCCAGCGACTGCAACGGTCGCTACTGCTACCTCGATCCATACACCGGCGCGCAGATCGCGCTCGCCGAGGCCGCGCGCAACGTCGCCTGCGTCGGCGGACGACCGGCGGCGATCACCGACTGTCTGAACTTCGGAAATCCCGAGAAGCCCGAGGTGTTCTGGACGTTCCACGAGTCCGTGAGAGGGCTTGCCGACGCGTGCAAGGCCTGGGGGATCCCGGTCATCTCCGGAAACGTCAGCTTCTACAACGAGTCATTCGGGCAGCCGATCTACCCGACGCCGACCGTGGGCCTCGTGGGCCTGCTCGACGACGTCTCCCACCACGCGACCGTCGCGTTCAAGGATGAAGGCGATGTCATCGTGCTGCTCGGCGAGACGCTGCCCGAGCTGGGTGGCAGCGAGTATCTCAAGGTCGTACACGGCAAGGTCGCGGGCATGCCGCCCGCGCTCGACCTCGAACTCGAGCGCGACGTGCAGGAGACGGTGTGCGAGGAGATCCGCGCCGGGATCGTGAAGTCAGCTCACGACTGTTCGGACGGCGGGATCGGCGTTGCCCTCGCCGAGTGCTGTATCGCTGGCGGCATCGGAGCGGACGTGCACCTTGACGACGAGCTTCCGCCTGCCGCCTCGCTCTTCTCGGAGTCGCAGAGCCGTATCGTGGTGAGCGTTGCCGAAGGCGACGTCGACGAGCTCATCCAGAGCTGCCTGAACCACGAGATCCCGTATGGCGTGGTCGGCACGGTTGGCGGCGGAGCGCTGCAGATCTGCGACAAGGTCGATGCCGATCTCGACACGTTGCGTGCCGCATACATGCCGACTCTCGAGCGCCTCGTGCACGGCGAGCTACAGGCAGAGGAGCTGCGCGAAGGCTAGTTGCTGCAGGTCTCTCGCGCCGTTCAGCTCCCCTAAGTGACCATTCATCAGGGTTCCCGTGCTCTTTTCTTGACCAGCCAGCCGCGCTAGGTGCATCGTCGGGTGGGGCGCCTATTGGAGTGTTTCGCACGCGCGGGGTTCAACAGGTGCCTTTTTGCGTGCGACGAACCGGAAAGGGGGAGGTATGCGAATGCCTTCTAAGGGACGGCTCCACAGAGCCGTCATCGGCATCCTGACTGCGTGCTTCGTACTCTCGATGATGCCGGGTGGTGTCGTCGCGGCAGCCGATGTGTCGGAGTCGGAAGAACTCATCGTCATGCCGGTGATTCCACCCGATGCGTACGAGGTGGACAACGCGATCGGGATGGCGAAACCCATCACGGTGGGTGCGGCGCCCCAAGAGCACACCATCCACCAAGTGCTGAACGACGACTGGATGAAGTTCACTGCGAAGAAGGGCGTCACCTACATCGCAGAGATCGGATACGTCGGCGAGTGGGCGGTGGGCCCCGCAGGCAGCATCGACTCGCTCTACGGCGATCTCCCCCCAGCTGACGTGATGCTCGAGCTCTACAACGGTGTCGGTCAGCGGGTAACCGGCAGCGGAATGAGCCTCTCCCAGGGCGAGACCCAACTCCCTGTGGATGCGCTCGCTGGTGACACCGTCGCCCAGCCGGGCCCCAGGGGATACTCGCAGATGGCGACGTGGACTGCGCCCTCGAATCAGACCGGCTACATCCGCGTGGCACACATGGACTATCCCTATGAGTATCGCGGTCTGGGTCAGTACACGGTGTCGATTCGTGCCGTCATTCCCGACATCAGCGGTACGGTGACCGATGAGGCCGGCAATCCGCTGTCGTCCGCGTATGTCTACGCATATCCTGTGGGCGGAGACTTCCCGGAGCCGGACAACTTCAGCGTGGCCGGACCGGGCATCGAGGAGTCAGGCGGCTGGGCGTGGACCGACGCGAACGGCAAGTACGTCATCGCCGATCTTGCGGCCGGCGACTACATCGTCCATTTCGAGGCCCCGTGGTATGACTATCGCTCGGAGTACTACGACGATGAGTACTGGGAGGAGAACGCCGACCCGGTGACGGTTCTCGGTGGACTGATCGGCGCCACCGGGATCGACGCCGAGCTCGCTGAGTCTCCGGCCCAGATCACCGGTCGCGTGGTCGATGAGGAGGGCAACCCGATCGAGGGCATTACCGCGTACGTCTACTATTGGTATTCGTGGAACAGCGCGTGGTACAACTACACGTCCGACCGGACCGACGAGAACGGCGTGTACGAGATCAACGACATCTATTCCTACTACGACTACCGCATCGTGTTCTACGACTGGCAGAACAGCCCGGAGCGCTACGTGCAGCAGGCGTGGGACAGCGGTCCCGGGAGCGATGTCTATGACGCCGACACCATCTACCTGACCGAAGAGCTCTGGCCCGAGTACTACGTCGCCGAGGGCACCTACGACGCCACCCTCACGATGTATCCGTATTCGCTATCCGGCACCGTCACCGACACGTCCGGCATGCCGCTCGAAGACGTCAGTGTCGTGTTCTACAGCGGCGAGGACGGCTGGTACGAGGGCGAAGCGTACACGGACTCGAACGGGAAGTGGTACTGGATCAGCGACTATGAAGGCGACGTCAGGATCCGGTTCGATGACGACAACTCTCCTGTGATTCACGCAGGTGAGTACTATAACGACGTGCAGGACTGGGAAGATGCCGAGATCGTGTACGCCAATCCCGGTGAACCCACCAATGGCATTGACGCGCAGCTCGACGAGCTCGGTCCTGCAGTCTTCGGCAAAGTGACCGACCAGGCGACGGGTGCGCCGCTCAAGGGCATCCAGGTGTGGACCTACGTCGATTGGGACGGCTTCTGGTGGCCCTCTGACGTCACCGAGACGAACTCCAAGGGCGAATACGCCTTCGACGTCATCCCCGAGTCGGATGTCGCCCTGCGTTTCGCCGACCCCAAGGCCGTGTATGCGACCGAGTACTGGGACAGCCAGCCGAGGGTCGAGGACGCGGACACCATTTGGGCGTGGCCTGGTGATGAGTTCGAGGCGAACGCTGCGCTTGTGAAGCAGGCTGGCCGCGTCTTCGGCCAGGATCGCTTCATGACATCTGTCTCTCTTGCGAAAGAAGCGCATCCTGACTGGATGGGTGTGCAAGACGTTGTCGTCGCATCCGGTCTGGATGAGGCCGCGGCCGACGCGCTGTCCTCGGCGAGTCTGTGCTGGGCCTACGAGGGTGCACCGCTGCTGCTCACGCACAAGGACTACACGCCCACCGCGCTGCGCACCGCACTAGCTGAGATAGCCGAAATGAACCCGCAGGTCAGAGTTCACATCATCGGCGGCCCGAACTCCGTGCCGGACGCCCGTCTGGCCGAGATGGAAGCCATCGTCGGCGAAGGTAACGTCGACCGTGCCCCATGGGGCCGCAGCCGCTACGAGACATCCTGGCTCATCGCCCAGGAAGCCGAGATGGTCGGCGCCGACAACGGCATGATGATGCCAGGCTTCCTGTTCATCGCGAACGGGTCGGACTTCAGCAAGTTCTTCGACGCTCTGTCTGCGTCGTCCATTTCGGCGCAGACCGGTGCACCGATCGTCATCGTGAAGACCAACGCCGTGCCCGACTCGGCGGAGATGGCTCTCGACCACTTCGAGGGCTTCGACGTACACGTGGTCGGCGGGCCGAAGACGATCACGAATGCGGTCTACGGTGCCGTCGGTGCCGACGATCGCATCTACGGGCGCGACCGCTACGCCACCTCGATCGCGCTTGCCCAGCGGGCGCTCAACGAGGGCTGGCTGCAGCTCAACAAGGTTGCGCTCGCTTCGAAGATTCCGGACGCCCTGTCCGGTGGTGTGAGCATCGGAAGCCAGAATGGGCCGCTGCTGACGACCAGCGCGACGAAGCTTCCTGGAGTGACCTACGCGTTCCTCGACCAGTACGGCCAGTTCATCGATCAGGTCGTCATCTACGGCGGACCGAACTCGGTTTCGGCAGCCGTGGCGTCGCAGATATCGTTGGCGCTCAAGGACTAGTCCGCAGCGTTTCGATTCTCGATTGAGATGGAGGCCCGTCCCTTCGGGGGCGGGCCTCTTCCCGTCTAGGCGTCGTGCGAGGCGAGCAGCGGCATGACGTCGCGGCGCACCCCGGCGTTCAGCTCCTGCAGCTCTTCACATTGAGCGACGATCTCTTCGTTGCGCGAGTGTCTGGCTCCGAGGCGGGAAATCTCGTCACCGAGATCGAGCAGCTCAGCGATCCAGCGCTCGTTGCCGCACAGCACGTAGCGGCATGCCGCATCGGGATCGCGCTCCACGATGCGTAGGGTGTGGCGGACCATTCCCTCGATTGACGCGTACATCTGGCTCAGCAGGCTGTCCGATACCTCGCCGAAGAACCCGCCGTTGTGGATCTCGAACCTCATGAGGTCGCTCAGCTCGTGGACGAGCTGGTGCGTCTGGTAGAAGAACGTCGACTCTTCGACGTCAGCCTTGAAGGTCGTCGTGAGTTCGGGGTCGATCTCCCCATCGAGCAAGAGGTTGCTCGTGATGCGGTAGAGCTTCCCCTCTTCCTCGAGAAGCTCCACGAATCGCGCAAGCTTGTTGTCGACGACATCGGCGTAGTAGAGGCGACGCAGGATGTAGTCCTGCTTGACGGAGGATATCTTGGCCACGAGCAGGCCGAAGAACGCGAGCCCGAGCATCACTTCGGCCCCCACGAACAGGCGGCTCCAGCCGAGCGGGCGGATGTCCCCGTAGCCGAGCGACGAGACTGTGACCAGCGAGAAGTACAACGCGTCGCCGAATGAGATGAGGCGGTCGGTCTCGTACGTGAACTCCAGCAGGCCGAGTCCGACGTGACCGAGGAGCCAGTACACGCCGGCGAAACCGACGATGACGGCCCCGATCCCCGCGAACATCCATGCGAGCGGGACATCGTTGACGATCCTGAGTAGTCTGCGCACGGCGCGTCCTCCCTTCGCGATCATTCTACGGGAGCGGTGCGCGGTGCGCGTCTGTTGTCTTCGGCATCAGAACGAAAACGACGCAGCGCACGCGCCGCAAGAACC
>JAENZW010000114.1 GCA_016841065.1 Actinomycetota bacterium | reverse complement strand
CGACCGCCATCTGCCCGTTCTCGACCCGTGCGCGCCCGGGCGCACCCGTCGCCTTGCCGGTCACATGGAGCGAGGTGGAGAACGCCGACGAGCCGTTCGCCTTCGGCATCGATTCCGCACTCCGGCGGGTGCACGGACTGGCCGAAGACCCCTGGCAGGGACTTGAGGCAGCGCGGACGGGACTCACCGATGCACTGTTCGCAGCCCTCGGGGTCTCACGTCAGATCGAAGCAGACGCTACTTGATGAGCTTGTCGAGCTTCGACTTGAGATCACCCTCGGATGTCGAGCCGACAATCCGGGTGACTTCCTTGCCCTTCCCATCGACGAACACCATCGTCGGGATCGCGCGTATCCCCTGTTGCGAGGCGAAGTGGTTGGCTTGCGCCTCGGAGTTCACGTCCCGGTAGATGAAGATCTCGATCTTGTCTTCGTAGGCTGGGGTGACCCTGTCGACCACAGGGAGCATCTCGCGGCACGACGGTCAACTCGGAGCGCCGAAGTAGTAGAAAGCCGGCTTCCCTGAATCGAGTGCGGCCCAAGTGGATGACTCCGAAGAACCGCATCCCGACATGAGCGCCGCTGCCACAAGCGCGAGCAGCATGGCGATCGTCGTCAGCGCTCTGATCTTCATGCGGCTCACTCCCTATGCGAGATTGCGCACCTTCGTCGATGCCGCCTGCGCGAGTTCCTGGCCGACCACAAGTCGCAGCGCATCGACCAGATTCTGCGCTATCGCGGGCAGATCGGTTCTGTCGATCGTGTCGATCGACTTGCCGATGCGCTTGGCTTCCACGTCCACAGACACGGTGGCAAGCACCGTTCCGATGACCGGTCTAAGCGTTTCCTCGATGCGTTGTGCGAGAAGGTTAGCCATCGCTGTCTTTGGACTCGTCCCCGTCTAGGCTGGCAGCATAGAGGTCGGCGGCGTCGCGCAAGTAGCCCGAGAGCGCCATCCGCACCCGTAGGAAGTACACGGCGAGCAGCGCCATCCCCGCCGTGACGAGCAGATCGGCGGCAAACGCGGACTGATCGACCAGCGTCGCCTCCTCGGAGAAGATGGCCATCCATCGCAAGATCATGGACATCGCGAAGCAGACAACTGCACTGATCATGTACGCGATGTTGACGGCTACCATGGATCCCTCGGCTACCCGCTTCAGCGAGTAGGCGTCGATGAGCAAGATCACGGCGATTCCGAGCCCTACGGCTCCGGCGACTATCGACAGCCACTCCGGAACGACGCCGGACGTACCCGCGGCGAAGGCCGGCGCTGGCACCGACGCCACGAACATGAGCGAAAGAGCTCCGGTCCCCGCAAGCCACCTCATTGTCGACTCCTCCTCGGGCACACGCCAAGAAGCGCTGCCCGCGACGCACTCGTTGGTGGTTTCTTCGGCATAAGTCCCGCTTGAGGATAGTGCAAAGGCACAGACGGCGCGACCCTAGCCAGCGCCTCCCCCGCCTCCGCCGCCTCCGCCGCCTCAGCCGCCGCTGAAGCCTCCGCCGCCTCCGGATGACGATGACATCTCACTGGACGCGATGGATGCCGCCGACGCGAAGCCCGACTGGAGTGCCCCTACCGGCGAATCGTTGTACGACCCTGCCGAGTACACCCACCAGTACGTCGTTTGGAAGTGCGGGTCGGAGACGACATCAGGGATACGTACCCGCATCTGGTCGATGACCTCCTTCGCGATGCCGAACACGACCGCGAGTACCAGGAAGTCTTCCCAGAGCTTCACGTGCATCGGTGGAGCCTCGTTGAGGCGGCTGAAGTCGCGAAGGTAGTTCTTGAGTGCCGAGTACTTCGCGAACAGTTCGTTGGCATCGGGAGATCTGCGCGAACCGAAGAATCCCATCGCGCCCACCGCGATCGCGACCGGGACCCCGAGGGCTGCGGGAATCGCGTTCCTCGACAGCACGGTGCCTCCGATGCCGATGATCGCCACGACCACCGCAAGCCCAATCATGCCGATTTGCGCCCACGTGCCGGAGTCCTCGAAGAAACCTCGCTTGGTCGCCTCGTCGCCAACCTTCGACTTCCAGTCTTTGATCGCGCTCGAGAACGACTCGGCATACGCCTTGGCGTAGGCCTTCAGATCCTCGATCGTGAACGCGTCCGTGCCCCGTTTGATCCTCGAGAAGAGCATCGTCGCCAGTGTGCGCTCGAGTACGTGGGCGGAGTCGAGCCGCGATCGGTCCAACCGCAGCTCGAACGTCTGGACCTGCTTCTTGCCCGTGCCGAGGAAACCGCCCTTCTTCGACACGGTGACCGGTCGCATCTGGATGACGCCCTGATTCGCGAGGCTCATGAGCGTCGCTGCGATGTCTGAGTCCTCAACGGTGCCCATTCGCATGAGGGACCCGACCAGAGCCGGCGGCGTGTCATCGGGCTTCTCCCGGAAGTACTGCCCCTGGAACTGCGTCTTGTACTCACGCCCGTAGCGCAGGAACAACCAGATGCCGAGTGCCAAAGCCGCGAGCGAGAGCACCGGACTGCCGATCAGGGACGTGGTACGGACCGTCTCCATTGTCTTCTCGCGCGCGATGGCCGCGTCTCGCTTCCGGTTCGCCTCGTCTGCCCAGCCAGCCTCTTCGGCAAGCACGTCGTCGACGCGCATACCCGGACGCGATGCAGCGGTGGGCAGCAGCCAATCGGTCGGGAAGAGGGTGCGAACCTCGACGAACGTGTAGGGCTCGAGCTCCCCGAGTTGCGCGGCGATCTGTCCATCGGTCCCCACGTCGAAACTGCCGGTCAGTGGGCCGTGAATCCACGCGCGCACGTCGGAGCCGGGCGTGACGGTCTCCCCGGGATTCGGCAGGGTGACGCTTATGGAGATGTCGCTGGCGCCCTTCTCCCATTCATCGCCGATGAACTGCCAGTACAGCTCTCCCGTGTCATCCCACCGGTTCGCAGCACCTGTGACGCGGTACGTGAGGCGGAACGTCACGTCCTCGTTCGAATGACGGAAGAAAGCGCGCGCCTCGATTGCGTCGCCGTAGTCGGTGACGAGGTACATCCCGGGAGGTCGTTGCTCCACAGCGGACGACGCTCCGGTGCGCTCGTAGGCTCCCTCCGGTCCCTCCAGACCCAGGATCTCGATCTGGGCGGAGCTCTTCTTGTTCAGAGTCCAGTAGACGAAGGTGAAGTCGCCATCGAAACCGTATGTGCGATCTTCGGTCACCAGGAGCGAGCCGTCTGGCTGAACCCGCGCGTCTATGACGACCGGGCCCATCGAGTAGTCCTTGGCGAATGCGGGTGCCACTGCAACCAGAGCGCACGTCACGACCAACAGCAGCACTGCGACTGATCTGACTCCTGGTCGGCCGAGATGCATACGAGGCATCGACTACCCCCTCCTAAGACTTCCGAAGAAGCGCTTCAGCGCTGCGCCGCATTCTTCGGCAAGAACTCCGGCGGTGACTTCGAAACGGTGGTTGAGGCGCTCGTCACGCGAGAGATCGTAGAGCGTTCCGAGCGCCCCCGCTTTGGGATCGGCGGCTCCGTACACGCACCGCGCGATGCGAGCTTGATGCATGAGGCCCGCACACATCGGGCACGGTTCCAGCGTGACGTATACGGTGCAGTCGGACAGCCGCCATCTTTCGAGCCGGTTTGCTGCTTCGCGGATCGCCAAGAACTCGGCGTGGCCGGCCGGATCGTGATCGATCTCGCGCCGATTGTGTCCGCGAGAGACGACCGCCCCTTCACAGACAACGACAGCACCGATTGGCACCTCGCCAATTCCCTCGGCGAGATAGGCCTCCTCGAGAGCCATGGCCATGAAGGTGTTGTCGGCGCGCACAGGCAGCTCCGGTGGATGGATTCCCCTGGTTGGATTCTAGCATCAGGACCCTCCGGCAACGCGCCTCTACAGGATAGCTGGCCTCACCCAAGTCGGCGCGAGCGTCCCCGACCCGAATGGTGCGGGGGACCTGCAATCTGTGCGACTATGGACAGTGAACGCGCGGCACGGTACTCGATGCCTGGCGCCTGGAGGAGGCCCGGATGTCGGTTGAGAACGTCCCCAGTGATTTCCCGCCCCTCGCCAGCGAGGATATGGGCGATGAATCGGATGATCGGATGCGGCGCATTGTCGCCCTGCTACTACTGCTCGCGATCATCGGACTCGTCGTCTGGTGGTTTCTGTCGCGTCTGATTCTTGTCCCCGACGTGGTCGGCCTGACCGAGAGCAAGGCTCGCGAAACCCTTGAGGTCGCCGGGTTCGAGCTCGGTGAGATCACGACCACGACGGTCAGCATCGAAGAAGAGGCCGGAAAGATCACCGACCAGAACCCGGATGCCGGCAACCGCGTCCTCAAGGGCTCCGGAATCGATGTCGTGATCGCTGTGCTCCCGGGCACGGGAAGCGGCGACGGATCATCCGGTTTCGGAGGTACCGGCGCAGGAACTGGCGGTCTGCCGCGCTCCGTCGCCGCCACCGACCAGCCGATCGACTACGTCCCGTACGTAACGGACCCGATTCTCTCCGGCCCGCAGGTCCCGATGGTGCTCAACATGACGCTGGCCAATGCGAAGGCGACGCTGTCCTCTGCGGGCTACAAGTACACAGTGAAGTACGGACCGAGCACGGCAGGTGTGGTCAAGGGACACGTTCTCTATCAGAAGCCCGAACCGGACGCGTTCGAGGACCGGGGCACCGTCGTCGAGATATGGATCTCCACCGGCGCTCCAAAGGGCGGGGCTCCATACCCGCAGCCCGACTAGGCTCGCCAGCGCCCACATGATATGAAGCCCCGGAGGCAACGGCCCCCGGGGCTTCGTTTGTGTCTCACTCGCGGTAGGTTCTTCCCGACTAGTCGCTCTTCTTCGTGAGTGACTTCAGGGTACCCAGCATCAGGTCCATCAGCTTGCTGAAGAACTCCTCGAACTGTCCGATCTCGTCCGTCGTGCCATCTGGCTCAAAGCGGGCATCGAAATCCCCGCCCGCAACACGAACCGACAGGTCTTGGATATGACCGACGGTTCGCGCCAGGCGCTTGAACACCAGCATGTCGATCGACGCACCGATGACCAACGTCGCCAGCACCAGCATCACCGCGATGACCACGAGGGTCTGGTACAAGGAGGTTCTGGCTGCGTTTGCGGCCGTGGAGATGTCCTGCACGGCATAGACAACCCCAGCAGGGCTGCCCGCTGCGTCAACGACCGGGAAGACAGCGTGGGCACGACTCTTCGAGTCATTGCTCCAGCGGACCACCCAGTAGTCATCTTCGCTGTTCAGTGTCTCGTGGCAGGTCTTGTTGCACGCGCCGTTTTCGACGCCCACGACCTTGCCGACCTCGGGAACCGAGCCCGGATCGACCGCAAACTGCATGAGTTCCGCCGCGGCTTCGTCTGTAGACGCGACCAGAGCGTAGTCTTCCCGTTCATCCCAGTTGTTCGCGAGACCGGCCGCCTCTCTTGCTGCGGCGTATGAAGCTGCGTCGACGCTGGCCTTGTCCAGCAGATATCCGTAGTCAGAGCCGGTGATCTCCTTCATGCTGCCGAGGATCCGTGCCACCTCCTCGGGCTGCGCCAACGGATCGACTGCAACCGGACCCTGCAGCTGCTCCCAGCCGCCGATGCCCTCGCTCACCGTCCTCGCCGCGTCAACGTCCAGACCACGGGAGTACGACTGGTGCAGATACACGATGATCGCGACCGCTCCGAGGAGGTTCATGATCACCACGAAAGTCAGAATCCTCGTACGTATCGATAGGTTCTTCATCGCTCTCTCCCCCCGGCTAGCGTTGCGCGCCTGCGCAAACGCTTCTTCCGGTTACTCGGCGTCTTGCTGGACGTCTTGCTGTTCATTCGGCACTCACCGTGTGACAGGACAGACAGGCGCTTTCCGTAGCCTCAGGAATACTTGGGGCCACGACATCGCCTGTAGGAATCTGGACTCCACCTTCAGGACACACGGTCCCTCCAATGGTCGCATCGAGCGGGTCCGGGGTCGGGTCAGGGTCGACTGGATCGCCTTCGCCGCCCTCGGGAACCGGATCTTGGGCAGGCGGGGTTCCCGGCTCGTCCACCGGCTCTATGGTGGCGGTAGTCTCCGCCTGTGGCAACAGGCCTCCGCCTTCGGCCGATGGTGGCTGACTGGTCGGCTCGATCGATGCGAGTGGTGAGGCGAGGAGCATCGGTTGCGGCGTCGAGACTGGCTCGACGCTCGCCATCGCGGGCGGCG
>JAENZW010000113.1 GCA_016841065.1 Actinomycetota bacterium | reverse complement strand
ACAAGCTCGCCCGGCTCAAGGCGTGGAGCGACGCCGGGGTGTCCTGCCCACGCTTCGGCGAGGCTTCTTCGGCAAACGAGGCCGTTGTCGTGGCTGAAGAGATAGGTCTGCCAGTTGTGCTGAAGCCGCTCAAGAGAGCCGGAGCACGCGGCGTGGTGCGGTGCGACACTATTGAGGACGTCCTTGAGGTGTTCGACATAGCCGGGCGAGAGACGGAACACGTCGTGCTCATCGAGGAGTTCATCGAGGGTACCGAACACTCGTCCGAGTCGCTTGTTGTCGACGGCAAGATTCACACACTCGGTTTCAGCGATCGCAACTACGACACGAAGTACAAGTACCCGCCGCACTTGCTCGAGAACGGTGACACGTGTCCGACGGCGCTCGACGCCGAGGTGTACGCGCGGGTTCTGGCAGAGGTCGAGAATGCGATTCGCACTCTCGGAATCGACTTTGGCCCTGCGAAGGGTGACATTCTCGTCACGCACGACGGCAGGGTCTACATCCTGGAGATGGCGGCGCGGATGTCGGGCGACTACTTCTGCGCCTTCACTGCGCCGCTCAACAACGGAAGCGAAATCGTGAGCGCTGCCATTCAGCAGGCGGTGGGCGATCCCGTGACCCCGGCATTCCTGGAATGGCGCTACGACAGGGGAGTGGCGCTGCGCTACTTCTGGCCGGAGCCGCTCCCTGGGCGGGTGGTAATGATCGAGGGGGTCGCGGAAAGCCGCGCACACCCCGGCGTTCGATTCGTGACATGGGAACCGTATTGGCTTGACGAGGACTTCGGCATCGGTACCGTTGTGATGCCACCGACATGCCACGGTGAACGCGTTGGCTGCGTCATGGCCTGTGGCGACACACGCGAAGACGCCGTCGCCCTTGCCGAACACGTAGTGCGTACAGTGAAGATAGATATGCAACCCATCGAGGAGGGCGCGTGAGTTTCGAGCTGGGGTACGCAAGCGCCAAGGAAGTGCTGGACGATCTCGCACGATTTGAGCCGGTGTCGGTTCAGGGTCAGGCGCCTATCGTCTGGGACAGGGCGGAAGGAGTCTACGTCTACGATATAGATGGTCGCCAGTATCTGGACTGGTCCTCAGGCGTTCTCGTAGCGAACGTCGGGCACGGAAGGCCGGAGATCGTCGAGGCCATAGTCAAGACTGCAAGCAAGCCGCTCCTGTTCACCTACAGTTTCCCATCGGCCGAGCGTGCCGCGCTACTGCGCGAGATGGCCGATCTACTCCCACGACCTGATGACAAGGTATTTCTGCTCTCGACCGGGTCGGAGGCCATAGAGGTCGCCCTGAAGTTGTCTCTAACGCATGCGTTGCGCACTGCGGGTGAGGGCAAGCGGGTTGTCGTGTCGTTTGAACGCGGATTCCACGGGCGGACGATGGGCGCTCAGCTGGCCGGAGGATCACCGGCCCTCAAGGAGTGGCTCTTCGGCGTTGAGGCGCCATTTGTGCAGGTGCCGTTTCCTGATGGGTACAGGACGGAAGACACGAGCTTCGACCTGTTCGAGACGACTCTCGCCGAGGAGGGAGTCGATCCTTTCGACGTGGCCGTCGTGATCATGGAGTCCTACCAAGGGGGCGGCGCAAGCTTCGCACCCGCGGAGTACGTCAGGAGCCTCGAATCGTGGTGCCGCGACAACGACGCCGTTCTTGTGATGGATGAGGTCCAGGCCGGCTACGGTCGGACCGGAACGTGGTTTGCCTATGAGCACTACGGCATCACGCCGGACTTGGTGTGTTGCGGCAAGGGTATCTCCAGCTCCCTTCCGCTCGCTGCGGTTGTTGGTCGGCGCGAACTTCTTGACCAGTATGCCGTTGGCGCCATGTCGAGCACGCACGGTGGCCATCCCATCTGCGCGGCGGCGGCACTCGCCAATCTGCGGATCATGAGGAGCGAAGAAATCGTCGGGAATGCCGCATCGGTAGGAGAGAAGCTGGGCGAAGGCCTTCACAGGATCGCCGAGAAGCACCCGTCGGTCGGCGCGGTGCACGGCCGCGGTATGGTTTACGCACTCCACATGGTCGTGCCTGGCACGAAGGAGCCTGATGCCGCGCTCGCAACGGCGGTTGTCAAGCGATGCTGCGACTGGGGTCTCATGTTGTTCGCCCCCGTCGGTTTCGGGGGTGCGAACGTCAAGGTCTGCCCGCCGCTTGTCATGACCGAGGAGCAGGTCGATGAGGGATTGGGCATCCTCGAAGAGGCGATCGCCGGCGAGGAGGCGCGTCGTGGGTAGCGTGTCCACTGCGCACTTGGAACTCGAGCGTGTCGCGCTCGATTCGGGCGAGCGGGTGGACCGCGACGAGCCCGGACGCGAATCCGTGGTGGTCATCCTCTCCGGACGGTGCTCGGTCGTAGTGGGGACGGACGTGCACGAACTCTCACGCGAGAGCGTCTTCGCCGAGAAGGCGAGTGCGGTCTACGTCCCTGCAGGCCGGACGTTCTCGATTGAGGCATCGACGTCGGCGGAGATCGTGGTGTGCTGTGGCGAGGCGGCCGTCAGCGGCGAACCAATGAGGATCGACGGCGAGTCTGTAGCCTGTCGCAGCGTGGGCCGCGCCGCCTACCAGCGGCGCGTTTGCGACATCGTCGGGCTCGATGTTCCTGCGCAGCATCTCGTGCTCGGCGAAACCTACAACGAACCCGGCAAATGGTCGAGCTTCCCGCCGCACAAGCATGACGAGGACCGCCTACCCGTCGAAGCAGCCATGGAGGAAATCTACTTGTTCAAGGTGGATCCCGTCGAAGGCTTCGGCCTCCAGCGCCTGTATTCCCCGAAGGACGGATACGACCGTGCTGTCGTTCTGCGCGACAACGCGATGGTGACCATTCCCGAGGGATATCATCCGGTGGGTGCCGCGCCGGGCTGCAGTCTCTACTACTTGTGGGTGCTGTGGGGTGAGCGGCGCGAGCTGGCACCCTTCGACGACCCCGGTTTCGAGTCCGTGAAGGCACGTCTGGCTGCTGAGGAGTAGCTCAAGCACGTCACGGCCCTACACGAACTTGCCCTGAGCCTTGAGCTCCTCGTAGTGCGCTCGATCCCGGTACTTCTTCACCACCGCAGGGTTTCCTGCGGCGACGGCCAGCGGCGGAATCTCACCCGACACCACCGCCCCGGCGCCTATCACCGCGCCTTCGCCGATGACCGCACCCGGGAGCACAGTCACACTGTCACCGAGCCACACGTTGTCCCCAATCGTCACCGGTCGCAAGACGACTTCTTTGCCATAGGGGACGGCGCTCCCGTGGTCGTAGTCGTGGTTCACGGTGAAGATGCGGACGTCCTTTCCGGAGTGGAAGTTGTCGCCGATCGTTACGCCGCCCTTGCCCGCTATTCTGATTCCGTTGAAGTTGATGTTGTCGCCGAAGCGTACTGCCGCGCCCCCGCCCACCACACTTCTTCCGTTGACCGCGAGGCGAGGTCCGCACTCCCCAACATGCTCGCGCACCCGTCGGGTGTAGTACCAGCGAATGAAACGCTTCTCGCGTCGCAGATAGATGTCATGAATCTTGCGGATGAGTCGATACATGCGACCATGATAGCTGCGCTGACGGGGGTAGTCACACAGTTGGCCTGCACAAACGGCGCATCATGTGTACGATAGGGCCGCACCACAGCGTGACTGCCGGACGATTGGCGACACAATGCCGACGCAACCCCTCAACCTTTACGCCATCTTCCACCTGAACCTCGCGTACTCCTCGATCGAGGAGGAGCAGCGCGCTACCGTCGTCGAGCGCTGCTACTGGCCGCTCTTGCGCCTAGCCGAAGAACACTCGCTACCCTTCGGCATAGAAGCGACTGCGTACACGTTGGAAGTTGCGGCTGAGGCTGACCCCTCGTGGCTTGCCAAGCTGCGCGAACTCATCGCGAACGGCACCTGCGAGCTCGTCGGTGCGGGATACTCGCAGCTCATAGGTCCGCTCGTGCCGCCGGAGGTCAACTCGGCGAACCTGCGGATCGGCAACGCGGAGTACGAGCGCCTTGTCGGCGTGAAGCCTCGCGTGGCGCTGGCGAACGAACAGGCGTACTCGGCAGGACTGGTCGGCCACTACCTGGACGCCGGGCACGAGGCGCTGTTCATGGAGTGGGACAATCCCGCCTTGTACCACCGCGAGTGGGATCCGCAGATGCGCTACCTCCCTCAGGTGGCCGTAGGCCAGCAGGGGCGTCGCATCGAGCTCGTCTGGAATCTCTCGACCGCGTTCCAGAAGTTCCAGCGATACGCTCACGGCGATCTTGAGCTGGACGAATACGTCGATTACCTGCGGAGTCACGCGGGTGAGGAGCGCCGCGCCTTCTCCCTGTACGGCAACGATATCGAGATATTCGACTTCCGCCCCGGCCGATTCGAGGCCGAGCCGGACATCGAGCACTCAGAGTGGGAGCGCATCGGCGAGCTGTTCGCAGCTCTGGCCGAAGACCCCGCATTCGCATTCATCTCGCCGTCCGCGGTTCTCGCGATGCGCGATGAACCGGGCGCAGGCACGGCGCTGCATCTGGAGTCACCAGAGCTGCCCGTGCCCGTCAAAAAGCAAGGCAAGTACAACCTGACGCGCTGGGCCGTGACCGGCCGCGACGACATCGGCATCAACACCCGCTGCTGGCGCGCGTACGAGGTTCTACGGGATCGCTGGGCGGACGACGCTGCCTGGCGGGAGCTGTGCTACCTGTGGAGCAGCGACTTCCGCACGCACATCACCGTGAACCGCTGGGAGGCGTATCTCGAGCGGTTGGCCGCATTCGAGGGCCGGATCGGACTGGGCGTGCCATCTTCGGTAGGTATCGAGATTGCGAGCGACGTGGGCGGAGCGTTGCCCCAGGGTGTGACACGCGAAGGTCGCTACCTCACGATCGAGACGCCAAAGCTGAACGCGCGCCTGAACGCGCGTCGCGGGCTCGCGATCGACGCACTCGCATTCGCATCGACAGGCGAGAAGCCCCTTGTCGGCACGCTCGAGCACGGCTACTACGACGACATCAATATGACGGCGGACTACTACACCGGTCACGTCGTGCTGGAGCGGGTGGGTCAGCACAAGATTGCGGATCTCTCGCAGGTTGAACCGGTGGTGCGGGACGAGGGCGACGCGATAGTCGTCGAGGCCGAGGTCCCGACTCCGCTCGGGCCAATACGCAAGCGCTTGAGCTTCTCCCGGGGCGTCGAAGAAGTCACGCTCGAGTACGACATCGACTGGACCAACCTGCCGAAAGGCTCCTTGCGGCTCGGGCATGTGACCCTGATGCCTGATGCCTTCGATCCCGCCACACTCTACTACGCGACGCACAATGGCGGAGCGCAGCTGGAGCGGTTCCCTCTCGCCGGACACGTGGTGGACCAGGGAGCCCCTGTGTCCCTGCAGGTCACCGCATCGACCGGCATCGGTGTTACCGGCGGGGTAGTCGAGCTGGGAGACGCGAACCATGCGCTGCGAATCGAGGTCGACAAGACCGCCGCGGCACTCGTCGGGCTCGTAGCCTATCGCGAGGTGGCCGGGTCGTTCTTCTGCCGTCTTTCGCTCTCCGTGCTTGAGGTGGACGAGACGCGGCGCGAGGACGCGGTTCCCATGCTGCCGAGACCGATTCGCATGCGCATATGTCCCGCATAACGCTCCGGTATCGGCTCCTGCCTCGACGCTCCGCGAGGCGGGCCGATATGATAGCGTGACGCCAGCTTCCGACACGTAGCAGGTGCGCGCATGATCCCGTACGGCAGACAGCACATCGATGACGACGACATCCAGGCCGTCGTTGACGCGCTGCGCTCAGACTGGCTTACGACCGGACCTGCGGTCGCAGAGTTCGAGGAGAGCCTCGCCGCGAAGGTTGGTGCCGCGCACGCTGTAGCCGTCTCCAACGGGACGGCTGCGCTGCACGTCGCGGCTATGGCGCTCGGACTGGGCGAAGGTGACGAGGTCGTCACCACTCCCATGACCTTCGCCGCCACAGCCAACGCCGTCGCCTACACGGGTGCAACGCCGGTGTTCGCCGACGTACGTGCCGAAGACCTGCTCGTCGATCCCGCCCTCGTCGAGGCTGCCATCACGGACCGCACGAAGGCCATCTTCGCGGTCGACTACGCGGGGCAGCCCTGCGATTGGGATGCGCTCCGCAAGATCGCGGAGCGCCACAACATCGCGCTGCTCGATGACGCAGCGCATGCCCTCGGGGCGACGTATCACGGTGACCGAATCG
>JAENZW010000112.1 GCA_016841065.1 Actinomycetota bacterium | reverse complement strand
GCCCCAGACATAGATCGAATTGCCGAGGAATGGTGCGAGCACGCGGGCGGCCACGAGCTCGAGGCTCATGAGCGCGCCACCGCATACGAAGACGATCAGGTTGAGCATGTCACCTCTCGGACGAACGCAGAAACCACGTCCGCAAGAGGGTACCCTTCCTCGGCCACGCGGCCCAGTATCGAGTAGTGATCGACGTCCGGTATCGTCTCGGTCTTCACGGTGACCCATGCGGCGATGAGCTTTCCCGTGAGCCGTTCCGTGCCCAGCGGGATGTGGTCGCGCTCGCCGGTCACCACAAGCGTCGGCGGCGCTGCGGCAGATGCGTGCTCCGATGGCGATGCCTGCCGCCAGTCGTCAGGGTCCCTACCGAATGCCGGCACGACCCATAGCCGCCTCACCGTCGGCGAGCTAGCGGCGAACGACGCCACGTCCGCTACGCCCGCAACGCTCACGTAGCCGCATATCGCGTTCCTCGGGACGCCGGCATCGGCGAGGTACGTCTGGTCCATCGCCAACAGCCCGGTCAGGTGCGCGCCGGCGGAGTGGCCCGCCAACACGATGCGCTGAGGGTCTCCCCCGTGGTGTTGGATGTGATCGTGCACCCAGGCGACCGCGGTCGCCAGGTCGCGAACCTGGACCTGCCAGTTGGCGGCGGGTGCAAGGCGATAGTTCGCGCTCACCGCGATGATGCCGCGCTTGGCCAGTGCCGTGCACAGACCGTCGTTCGCATGCGTTCCATCGCGCTTGTCCGCGCTGCGCCACCCGCCGCCGTGTGCGAACACCACGACGGGTAGCGGCGCATTCTCGAGCGACGTCGGCCTGACGATGTCGAGCGTGCGGAGGGGGTCGCGTGTACCGTCCTTGCTATACGGGATATCGTCAAGATGTGTCAGCCCGTGCTCGTCGGCCACCTGCGCGAACCCGTCCGCCCCTGCGAACATCGCGAGATAGCCTCGTTCCACAAGGTCGTGTGCTTCCACCCCGAAGAAGGCTCTGATGCGCCCCATGGTCGCCCCCCGACAACCGCTCATCGCGACCCCCCGCCGCGATACGCCTATCAGCAAGTCTACTCCCGCATGCGCTGTTGTCCCACCCCGGTCGCACGGGCATGCCTATCGGCTAAGGGGTATAGTCCTGGCAGAAGACTCGGACCTTGAGGGAGAATCGCGTGCGAATAATGCTTGCAGCTCTTGCCGACTATGCGGCCGTCACCGATCACGGCAAGCTCGTGATCGCCGGCGTCTTCGATGCGATCCGTGTTTCACAGGTGCCGATCCGACACCCGATGATGGCGCTGGCTATGCGGATTCACGCCGATCCCGGTGAGGGATCGACCCATCAGGTGACCGTTCGGCTGGTCGATCCCGACGGGCAGGAAGTGCTCCCCGAGCTCAAGGCCGACGTTCAGTTCAAGGAGCACGGTCCCGGCGAAGGTGGAGACGTGCAGATCGTCATGCACGCGCCCGGCGTGGTGTTCAAGCAGCTCGGTCCACATGCTTTCGATGTATTCATCGACGGCGTTCACGTGCAGTCACTCTCGTTGTGGATCCGGCTCTCCGCCGACGCGCCACCTCCGGGCTCCGCACCCTCATAGGAGCCGTTTCCGCAATCAAGTGTCCCGCGTGCCGTGCCATCCTCCCGATTCAGTGGCGAAGCAGGCGGCGGTACCCTACTCTTGTGTGACGCTGCAAATGTGCAGGGCCGAGTCCAGGGAGGAACTTGACCCAGTTCGTGCGCATCATTCCCGCCTTGACGGCGATGCTATCCGCGATGCTCGGCGGTGTCGTTCTTCTGCCGAGGAGCCGCACGCGTCAGCATCTCTTCTTCGGTCTGCTGAATCTCGGCGCGTTCTGCTGGTCCATGGCCTACTTCCTCGGCATGACCGCGTTCGGTGCGGACGCTCCCGAGAGAGTCTCTGCGTCCGCTGCCTGGGGGCTGCTCGTCCTGGGGCAGTTCGGCGTAGCGGCTGCGACGACCTACTGGCTGCTCTTCTCGCTCGAAACGGTCGGCTTGAGGGAGGGGACGCGGGGAGGGCGCCTTGCCGCGCTGCACATCCCCGGCGTCGCGCTCGTGGCGGCGACGCTCACTAACCCTGCGCACGGCCTCTTCATCGCTCGGCACAGCGTCGAAGATCCCGCAGCGCTGAGGTACGGCCCGCTCGCGGTGCCGATTCTCGTCGCCGTCTACGGGCTCGTCCTCGTCTCGGTCTACGAGTACATGCGCGCCCGTTCGCACACGAGCATCCCGTGGCTGCGTCGCCCGTACGCGCGGCTGGCGCTCGCGGGTCTGTTGCCGCTGATCGCCAACGTCGCCTGGATGTTTCGAAGCCAGATCGGGTTCACGATGCCGTACAACCCGACGATCGTCGTCCTGGCTCTCACGAACTCCATCGTAGGAGTCTCGGTCTTCCGGGCGGGGTTGATGGACATCGTCCCGACCGCCGAAGCGCACGCGTTCAGGGCCATGCACGACGCCGCAGTCGTCCTTGGCACCGATGGTTGCATTCTCGCGATGAACTTCGCTGCCGAAGCGATGTTGCCGGAGGCGGTGGTAGGAAGGTCTCTGGCCGGCGTCGCCAGCACGCTCTTCGGCCTGCAACAGAGGGCTCGGGCCAAGCGCGAAACGCCCGAGACCCCGCTCGACTTCGAAGCGACGATCGACGGTCGCACGTTCCTCGTCCGGCTCATCCCGATGTTTGGCCCGGCGCGTCGGAGCCCCCTCGGCGACCTGATGCTTTTGGCGGACATCACGGAACGGCGGGCGTATGAGAACCGGATCCTCCGGTTGAATCAGGAGCTCCAGCATTCCGTAGTGGAACTCGAGGCGGCCACAGAAGCGAAGAACCAGTTCATAGCGAATATGAGTCACGAACTCAGAACGCCGCTGCAGTCGATCATCGGCTACGCCGGCATGGTGGCCCGAGGAGTGTCGGGTCCCGTGAACGCAGAGCAGGCCGACTACGTTGACGTCGTACTGGACTCCGCGCGCCATCTTCACTCGCTGATCGATTCGCTCCTTGATCTGTCCCGAATCGAGTCAGGTGCCCTCGACGTCAGTCTCCAGCCCGTCGAGGCATGCGAGATCGCAGAATCAGTCGTTCACTCGCTGCGCCCACTCGCCGAGCGGAAGGGCATCGACATGCGCTCGGTATGCGGAGCGATCCGGTACGACCTGTTCACCGACCCCGTGAAGCTGAGGCAGATACTCCTCAACCTGGTCGGCAACGCGGTGAAGTTCACCGTGGCCGGCTCGATCGTGCTTCAGGTGCGCGGCGTCGGCGACAACGTGCGGTTCGCTGTGATGGACACTGGCCCGGGGATACCCGAGGACGAGCGCGACGAGGTGTTCGACGCGTTTCACCAGGTGGCCGCATCGGGAGACGGGAAGCCTCAGGGCGCCGGACTGGGCCTATACCTCAGCCGCGTCCTCGCAGAGATGCTCGGCGGGTCGCTGATTCTCGAACGCACCTCTTCGCGGGGATGCACGTTCGTTCTCTTGCTCCCCGTTGCGGCACCCAAGGAAGGTCGCGCCGACAAGCGTGGTAGTGTTTCGCTGTAAGGCTCGATATCTCACGACGCGAACGTGGTGCGGCGCATGGCGAATGACCTCCTGTCGATTGGCGCTTTGATACTGGGTATCTGGGTCGCGATCGAAGCGATCGCGCTCACCGTGCTCCCGCGTTTCGGTCTCCACGCGGGCGATGTCTGGGTCTCGCCGGAGAACGTGTTCACGCTGTTCTCGGACTACTTCCTCGGCGGCTGGCTCCTGTACTCGACCTTCGCGCCGGTCGCAAGACTCGCAACTTGCCTGCTGCTCGGTGCGCTTGCCCTCACACATCTCTTCCGCTGCGCGCAGGTGATCCTCGGCCTTCCCCGGCCTTTCTGCTCAACGAAGGTCATGATGCTCATCAACCTGGGCAAGCTCTCGCTCGCACTGTCACTGTGGGGTGTGTGTGTTGCCGGAAGCTAGGAGGACGTAACTCCAGTGCCCGAATGCAGCTTCCATAGCGGCGTCGAGACCGAGGTTTCCTGCATGGAATGCGGGCGCTATATCTGCCCGAAGGACATGGTGCCGACGCCGGTCGGATACAAGTGCCCCATATGCGCGAAGCCGGCTCCCTCTCAGTACATACTGGTCAAGCCGAAGCAGGCCGCCGGTGCTGCGGTCCTCGCCATCCTCGCCGCGTACGGTGGCGGGCTGCTGCTGATCGTCATGCCGATCCACTTCCTGTTCATCACGGCTGCCTGGGGCGCGCTCGTAGGGGAGGCGGCACGACGCGGTTCGGGCGGGCACCGCGGTCCGATCATCGCGGGCATCGCCGGTGTGGCGGTCGTTGCGGTGGGTCTGCTTCTGGGCTTCTGGCTGCTCGACATCGTCCTCGGCGTGATCGGGGTGATGCTTGTCACGGGGTGGGGCTGGGGACGCTAGGGAACACTCCCCCGGAGGCTTCCGCATGATTGGAGGGGCGTCATGCTCAAGGAGTTCCGCGAGTTCATCAAACGGGGCAACGCGATCGATCTGGCGGTCGGGCTCGTCATCGGTGCAGCTTTCGGCGCTATCGTCACGTCGCTCGTAAACGATGTCGTGATGCCGGTCGTCGGCCTGCTCCTCGGCAAGGTCGATTTCGCGAACCTGTTCTTCGTGCTCAAGCAGGGCGATCCAGCCGGGCCGTATTCGACCCTGGCGCTCGCGCAGGAGGCCGGCGCGGTCACGATGAACTACGGGGTCTTCGTGAGCGCCATCGTGTCGTTCGTTGTTGTGGCGTTCGCGGTCTTCCTCGTCGTCAAGGTCGTCAACCGCATGCGCAAGCCCGACGAAGAGCCCGCCACGAAGGACTGCCAGTTCTGCCTGTCGAGCATCCCGGACGGGGCGACTCGCTGCCCCGCGTGCACGTCGCAGCTCACCTAGACGCGGATATTCGGCAGGGGGCGAGCGTCGCCAGGAGTCTCACTTCGGCCTTCCGCGCTCGCACAGCTGCCTGCGTGGAGATTCGGTGGATTAGCGCGCCGCGCGCCCGGGTGGGGGCATACTTTGCTTAGGAGGAGCCCGAACGCATCGGTCAGCGCGGGTTCGAGAGAGGCCGAACGGACATGTCGGTAACGCGACGGATACTGCTCGTCGAGGACGAGAAGACCATACGCAGCGCGGTGACAGCCTACCTGGAGAAGGAGGGCTACTGGGTCACGGGCGCGCCCGACGGCGCCGCAGCGCTCGAGGCGTTCGAGAAGACAAGTTTCGATCTCGTCGTTCTCGATCTCATGCTGCCGAAGGTCTCCGGCGAGGACGTCTGCCGGGCCATTCGCGACACTTCTGATGTCCCCATCATCATGCTCACCGCGAAGGGTGAGCTGGAGGACCGCGTCGCGGGTCTCGAACTCGGCGCCGACGACTACCTCGTCAAGCCGTTCTCGCCACGGGAGCTTGTCGCCCGCGTGCGGGCGCTGCTGCGCAGGGCGCACACGACCGAGGAGCCCCAACGCGACAAGCTCGAGTACGGTGACCTCGTCATCGACATCTCCTCGCACAAGGCCTTGCTGGCCGGTGAGGAGCTCGATCTCACGGCGAGCGAGTTCAAGTTGCTCACAACACTGGCCCGCTATCCGGGGCGCGTCTACTCGCGCATGGAGCTCGTGGAGAAGGTGCTCGGCTACGACTTCATGGGATACGAGCGCACCATCGACTCGCACGTCAAGAACCTGCGCGCGAAGCTGCAAGACGATCCGAAGGACCCGACGTACGTGTTCACCGTCCACGGCGTCGGCTACAGGTTCGAGCCGCCGGCTGCCGGGGGCGCCTGATGACGCGACCGGGCCTGCCGGACGGACTCACCCCTCGGCTCGTTCTCACATTCGCGGCGGTTGCGGCCCTCACCGCGGCGCTTGCCGCAGTGATCCTGTCGGTCGTTTGGGCCAAGCAGTTCGACACCTACGTCCGCGAGGGCCTGCAGACAACGGCAGACGGCGCAGCTGAACTGCTCGCGGACGGCTATGAGGCACAGGGAGGGTGGACGGTCGAGAACCTAGCTCAGATGCCGCGCGTGGGCATCATGGGCGGACTCGCCCTCCAGGTCCTCGACATCAACGGACGCGTGATCTACGACGACACACTGCACGGCGGGATGTCCGGGTCGATGATGCGCCGACCCATTGCCACTTCGCGTGAACCGCAGGGACCAGTGGTCTCCTCCGACGTGGTCGTCGGCGACGAGTTCGTCGGTC
>JAENZW010000002.1:57757-61256 GCA_016841065.1 Actinomycetota bacterium | reverse complement strand
CCCCCCCGCACCGGAGCAAAGGGCCGCCAAGGCGCGAAGGAGCGGGAAAACCAAGCAAACGCAGGCAAGGCGACGACCGCCACGGGCCTCACGCCACGCAACCCTGCACGCGCGGCGAGCTCTCGCAGAACATCAGCCTTCACCGCACCCCCCCCAAGTCACGCAATGCCACTTCTGGGGAGTACAGCACCACCGTCGAAACAGGAGCCTACCGATTCCCTACCGTCAGCCAGCCTGCTTCTTCCAGGCGCGGTAGACAGCGTTTCTGTTGTTCGGGCACTCGTTCGTGCAGTACCTGCATGTCACAGACGTGTACAGAAGGAACGTCCCGGCCGTGAACACGCCGACGCCAATCGCAACGGGGATGCTCCACAGGTACGTTCCATAGAAGCCCAGTGCCAGAACCGCGACAAGCGGGACTCCCGCAACCGCCGCGTTGAGATCCGAGTACGAGTCGGGCGCACTGGACCCATCGGGGCGTCTCGCCGAACCGTAGATGCAGTCGCGGCTAGCAGGGTTAAATGAGCACGCCGTGTTGCTGCAGCGACGACACGAGTACAGTGCGTGAAACGCTATCGCCGATGCCAGAAGCACGACATACGCCGCAAACACGCGGGTACTCCCGAGAGCGGAGAATGCTCCGATCGCCACCATGACGGCCACGAATCCCCAGCCTGCGGCTCTACGCGCCATCCCCGACCCCCCCCGACCGGTCCGCCGACAAGCCTAGCCAACGACTATGCTGACCAGTTTGCCTGCGACGACGAGGACCTTCTTGACCTCGACATCCTCCAGCCACTTGCTGGCGGCAGTCAGAGCGACCTCGATCACATGCTCTTCCTGCATATCAGCTTCGACGCTGATTCTTGCGCGAACCTTGCCGTTGATCTGCACGGCCATCTCGACAACGTCGGCTGCTGCAGCGGACGCATCGAATGCAGGCCACTCCTGTTGATGCACGCTCCCATCCTTGCCGAGGATTTCGCGCCACAACTCTTCGGCCATGTGAGGAACGTACGGGGCCAGAAGCTTGGTGAGATTCTCTGCAACGTCGCGTATCAAGGGCAGATCCCGCTCGCCTTGAGCAACGGAGTTTCGGTAGTCGTATGCGGCGTTGGTGAGTTCCATGAGCGCCGCAATGGATGTGTTGAGTTGGAACCGAGAGACATCGTCGGTCACCTTGCCGATCACACGGTGCATCTCTCTGTGGAGCGTCTTGGCGGCCTCGTCTCCCGATGCGGCCACCCCACATCCGCTCGCAGTCTCTTCGGCAGTCTCTGCCACGAGTCGCCAGACGCGACTCAGCCAGCGGTACATGCCATCGATACCCTCGAAGGACCACTCGAGATCCTTGTCCGGCGGTGCCATGAACAGGATGTAGGCACGCATCGTATCCGCACCGTACTCGGCGATCATGTCCTCTGGTGCGACCACATTGCCCTTCGACTTGCTCATGACCTCGCCATCCATGCGCACCATGCCCTGCGTCAGGAGGTTGGTGAACGGTTCACCGAAGTCGCACAGCCCCATGTCGCGGAAGACCTTCGTGAAGAAGCGCGAGTACAAGAGGTGGAGTATCGCGTGCTCGATGCCTCCGATGTACTGGTCGACCGGCAACCAGTAGTCGACCTTGTCTTTGTCCCAGATCGCCTGATCGTTGCGAGCATCCGCGTAGCGGAAGTAGTACCACGACGAACACGTGAACGTGTCCATCGTGTCGGTCTCGCGTCGGGCAACACCGCCGCACTTCGGGCAGGTGGTTTCGTAGAACTCCGGGTGATCGGCGAGCGTTTCGCCCTTCGTGACGTCGACGTCGGACGGCAGCACCACGGGTAGCTGGTCCTCTGGGACCGGAACGAGCCCGCACGCAGCGCAGTGGATCGCCGGAATTGGATTGCCCCAATACCGCTGACGCGATATCAGCCAATCCCGCAGGCGGAAGTTGACCGAGAAGCGACCCTGCCCACGCTCGGCCAGCCACTCGGTGACCGCACGCATGCCTTCGCCGCCCTTGCCCGTCGGCGTCCCCGTAAACTGTCCCGACTGCACCATCAGGCCGGGACCGTCGTATGCCACATCCCAGGGAACGTCATCCATGACGCGCTCTCGCTGATCACGCAGCTCGCCTAGGAGCGTATCGTCTTCGGCCACCACAACCGGCGGTATCGCCAGTCCGTACTTGCGGGCGAACTCGAAATCGCGCTGGTCACCGCAGGGAACCGCCATCACCGCACCGGTGCCATACTCCATGAGCACGTAGTTGCTGACCCAGATCGGGACCTTCTCGCCGTTCACCGGGTTGACGACGTACCGGCCGGTGAATGCGCCGACCTTCTCGGCCTCCCCGCTCGCCCGCTCGACTGCCGTCTCACGTGCCGCGGCGTCCACGACCGCACGCACCGGCCCCGCATACTCCGTCTCGTGCACGAGTTCGTGGACGAGCGGATGCTCGGGTGCCAGCAGAAAGAACGTGCAGCCGAAGAGCGTGTCCGGACGCGTGGTGAACACGGTGATCGTGCGGTCGGTTGGTTCCCCTTCGGCATCACACAGCGTGAAGTCGACCTCCGCACCTTCGGACCGGCCGATCCAGTTGGCTTGCATCGTCTTGACCCGCTCGGGCCAACCCGCTAGCTGATCGAGCGAATCGAGCAGTTCCTGCGCATATTCAGTGATCTTGAAGTACCACTGCTCCAACTCGCGCTTCTCGACCTGGGAATGGCAGCGCCAGCAATCCCCGCCACCGAGAACCTGCTCGTTCGCAAGAACGGTCTTGCACGACGGGCACCAGTTCACCGGCGAGGACTTACGCTCGACCAGACCGCGCTCCCAGAACTTCAGGAAGATCCACTGACCCCAGCGGTAGTAGTCGACATCGCTCGACACGACCTTGCGGTTCCAGTCATAGCTGAAGCCCATGCGCTTGAAGCTGGCCGTCTGCTTCTCGATGTTGCCATATGTCCAGGTCGCGGGGTGAGTCTGACTCTTGATCGCAGCGTTCTCGGCAGGCAGGCCGAAGGCATCCCACCCCATCGGGTGCAGAACCTTGTGGCCGCCCATCGTCAGCTGACGCGCAACGACATCGCCGATCGTGTAGTTGCGAACGTGACCCATGTGGATGTCGCCCGAAGGATACGGAAACATCTCGAGCACGTAGTAGCTCGGGCGTCCCGGTTCTTCGCTCACGGCATAGAGGCCATCACGATCCCAGGCCTCTTGCCATTTCGGTTCGATCGAATGCGGGTCGTACGAACGTGCCACGGGGCCTCCCCGGTTCGGCAATCCAGTACGACCTAGGATAGCCGAGGAGAGGCCCCGTGCAAGCTTCACTCGATGCAGTCTAGCGACTAGCTCAAAGGTGCCCCACAGCTACCGCACTCGACGGCGGTCATGTCGTTGGGCGCTCCGCACTGCGCACAGAACTTGTTTGCCGCCACCGGTGCCTCAGGTTCGGGCATCGGGGCCGGAACGGGTTCGGGCATCGGGGCCGGAACGGGTTCGG
>JAENZW010000002.1:0-57747 GCA_016841065.1 Actinomycetota bacterium | reverse complement strand
GGTTCGGGCATCGGGGCCGGAACGGGTTCGGGCATCGGGGCCGGAACGGGTTCGGGCATCGGGGCCGGAACGGGTTCGGGCATCGGGGCCGGTGCAGGCTCGGGCATCGGGGCCGGTGCGGGCTCTGCGACGGGCGCTGCGGGCTCGGGCTGCGGTGCGTACTGCGGTTGCGGCATTGGTGCAGGAACATACCCGGGCTGCAGAGCGTCGGGCTGCGGTCCCATCGCCGGAACGGCGGCACTCTTCTTGCGACGCATCATTATGACGATGATTGCCACGACCACCACGACCAGCAGAAGCACTCCGCCACCGATTCCCGCAAGCGCGACGGTGTTGTACGAAGACGATTCCGCCTCGATCTTCACGTCACTCCCCGACGTCAGCTTCCATGTGGCAGTCTTCCCATCGCTGCTGACCTCGTCAGCGTTGTCGCCGGTGATCTTGCCAGGAAGCGTCAACTTGAAGTTGGCCTCGATGATGTCGCCCATGGACGGATCCGAAGCCAGGTCCTCGCCCCCGGAGCTCGCGTCGAACGGGACCGCCAGGTCGACGACTACTTTCGTCTGAAGGAAGCTCTTCTCTATCTTGATCTCACCTGACGTGCCTTCGCCGAGCTCAGCAAGATCGAAATCAGCGATGTCGTCAATATGTTTGGTTGCCTTGATCCCCTTCTTGCCACCTTCATCGATGTCCTCGACCTTGAAACCATCCGCCTCGGACTCGGTTGCGACGTCATCGAACACGCCCGTGAGGTCTTCGCCCCCGCCCTCGGAAGCCGCGGCGTCGAGCAGACTCGAGTCCATCGTGATCGTATTCGCGATATCCGCACTACCGTCGGAGTTGATTGTCAGGTGCTGCTCAACGTCGACACACCCCGCGAGCAACACCACAGCGGCGACCGCTGCGAACAGACCGATCAGCGAGCGTTTGAATCGCATTGGCTTGTCCCCTCTTCGTGGGCGGCGTGCGACAACCAGCCCGTCGGACCCATAGGCCATTTATCTGTCATGCGACAGCGAATCGTCAAGCCGCCGTACGTCGCGACAGACTCCCGCGACCGCAAGATCCCGCCGCTCACGCGCGCAACAGAAAGCCCGCCGGAGTCTCCGACGGGCTCTAAATGTCTTGGTGGAGCCAAGGGGGATCGAACCCCTGACCTCATGGCTGCCAGCCATGCGCTCTCCCAGCTGAGCTATGGCCCCACTTGTGCTGGACGCCGTACGGCGCAAGCGACAGTATAGCAGCCGCCTCCCGCCGGTCAAGCCGCACGCAACAGGCCGAAACCAGCGCTAGACGCCGATATCCGGTCCGCCCTCGTCGAGCTCAAGCAACGGCACGGGCGGGCCTTCGAGCGCGCTCGAGAGAACCACGTGTTCCCGAGCTGAAGGCATCGCGCCCAGGAGTTCTGAGATGATCATCCCTCCGACTATGAGAACACTGCCCGCGAGTCCGCGTACACCGAAGATGTCCCCTGCCAACCAGCCGAACAGGCCGCCGAAGACCGGCTCGTTGATGAGGATCAGCGCCGTCTTCGTCGGCGAGAGATACCGCTGTGCCCACGTCTGACCTGCAAACGCGATCGCAGACGCAAGGACCCCGGTGACCGTCAGCGCAATCCACACAGACGCGTCCGACGGGAGCGAGAACGGTTCTATCGACAGAGAGATTCCCGTGCAGACCAACGCGACCATCGCAAGCTGGACGAGGGTGAGGGGTAGAGGATCGTGATGTCTGCCCATGCCCCCCAGGACGATCATGTGAGCAGCGTAGGCCACCGCGCAGAGAAACACGCGAGTGTCACCTATCGTCCATCCGTCGGCCGACGCGCCAGACAGTAGCCACAGACCGACGACCGCAAGTCCGACACCGGCGAGTGTAGCTGCACGTGGAAGACTGCGAAGCACCACCGCCTGCAAGACTGGCGTGATCACCACGAACATGCCGGTGATGAAGGCGGCCTTCGAGGCGGTCGTGTCCTTCAAGCCCCATGTCTGGAAGACGTAGCCCAGGCACAGGAACACACCAGCCAGCAACCCCACGTAGATGGTCTCTCGATTCATGCGACGCAACGCTCTTGGGAAGATCATCGCGAAGGCGAGCACAGCGATGGAGAATCGCAGGGAAAGGAACGCATACAGGGGGTACAGCGCCACTGCGTTCTTCACCATGACGAAGGTGGCTCCCCAGACAGCCGCGATGCCGACGAGCGCCGCCGCAGCCCAGAAACGTGCGCTGTGATCCTTCACGACCGAGCGGGCTCGGTCTCGAGAATGCCTTCAGCAGGGCCCGTGACGCTCTTGGGCAGTCCGATGCGCGGTGCATCCGCCCAGAGCCGCTCCAGTCTGTAGAACTCTCGCTCCTCGGGCTGAAACACGTGAGCGACCAGATCACCGAAGTCGATCAGAACCCAGCGCCCCTCGGCGTGACCCTCGATGCCCATGGGCGGCAAGCCTGCCTGCTTCACCTTGAGCTCAATCTCATCCGCGATTGTGCGGACCTGTCGGTCTGTACGCCCGGTGCAGATGAGGAAGCTGTCGGTGACCACGAGCAGTTCGGCGACGTCGAGCGCCACGATGTTTTCGGCCTTCTTGTCGGATGCCGCCTCCGCGGCTACAAGCAGGTAGTCAAGCGAGTCCAGTTGTATCGCCCAGCCCTTCCCTGTTCCGTCACTCACTACCGGTGCCCGGCGGCGAGTAGTCCTTCCCTATTATCACAATCACGTCGGCGACCTGTTGGTCCGCGGGGCGGACTACGACCTCGCCAACCCCGAGAACATCGCGAACGCCCGCGCCGGTATTCTCATCGCCGTTCTGAACGATGATCTGAGTTGCCCCGTAGTCGAAACGGTCCGCGTTCTTGGTGTCGACCACGCGGTATCCTTCGCGAATCAGGATCTGCCCGGCCTTCCCGGCTATCCCTGGCACACCCGCTCCGTTGTAGACGATGACTCGCACGACGTCCTGGCGCGCTTCCTGCGAGACTCCCCACCACTGCTCGACTAGAGCGGCGACCTCGTCGCGCTGCGGATCCAGGTATGTCTGATTGCCGACGTTCACCGGCTCCGTTGGGAGCGGCACGATGGCGACGTTCTCCGTCGCGATAGCATCGACAACCCCAGCCCATCTATCGCGCTCCTCGGCAGTCATGTTGGTTTCCACGGCCGAACTGACAACCCCCGAAAGGCTCTGGGATGACACTGCCGTCTTGTACGTCTCCGCGTCTATCAACACCCACTTGCTGAACGGCACACCCAGGAAGTTGGCGATCGCTGAAGCCGACACGTCCGGACCGGCCTCGTACGAATCACCAACGCGCTCGAACCCTTGCCCGGGAACTTCGATGAACGCCGCGTCGGGAATCGCTATTCCATACACCATTTCTTTCTCAGAATCGCTGCGGATGGCCAGGAATCCCGTCGCCTTGTCGCCCTCAAGAGCTATGAGCAGCAAGTTGTTCTTGTCCTGTTCGGCCCGTGCATCAATCCCGGAATCGCTGTTCGTGCCCCGGCTGGCGCTCCAGCGAGCAAGACCGTTGATCACGGTCGCGATGAGAACGAGCACGAGGATGCTCGCCGCGACTCCAGCGATTGCGACGCCTGCGACATATGCGTAGCGCTGGAATGACCTGCCGGCCCTACCTGCCGAGAAGGCGACCTTGTCCCTTCTCTCCTGGGACTTCATATCCTTGCGCACCTTCTTGCCCGCGCGCGTGCTGCGCCGGGACATGCGCCACCCTTGCGGCATCTCCTGGGCGTCGGGATCGGGAGCGCGCGAGCGCCTCGTCTTCTTGTCGTCAGTCTCAGTCACGTTGTCTCTTCGCTGACGAGTCGGTTCCAGACGGCGATGGTGCGGGGATGTATGAGCGCACGACGCTCGACGAGGTGCCCGATCGAGACAGCATATGCGCTCAGAAACAGCTCTCTCAGCGACACGAAGCCGACGGTAGCCCGCAGATCCCGCAGCGCGGGATAGTCACGCTCCGGCTCAAGCATGTCGGCGATGTAGACCAGCCTATCGAGATCCGACATCTCCTCGCGACCCATTGTGTGCGCCTCGATTGCCGAAAGAACCGCCGGCGACAGCCCCGGCAACACCTGAAGCAGTTGCGCCGCAGCCGTGTGCGCGTGCAGAAGATACGGGCGACTGCGGTCCACGTGGGTGATCTCGAGGCCCGCTGCTTCCGCTGCCCGTATCAACTCGTCGGGAGAATCATCCCGGCACCAGTCGTGCAGCAGGCCGGCGAGACACGCAACGCCCTCGTCGACTCCGTAGACTTCGGCGAGGTGTCCGGCGGTGGTCGCGACTCGCTCACAGTGCGCAAGCGCGTCAGGGCCGACACGATCGGCTAGCGCCGCACGAGCCTCGTCGAAGGACACGCCTGACATGTTAGTAGGCCTCCTGGTAGAGTCGGTGCTTCTTGATGTAGGCCACGACAGACTCCGGCGTGAGGTAGCGGATGGGTCGCCTCTCGCCTACTCGCTGCCGAATATCCGTCGACGAGATGGCCAGCGCCGGGACCTCGATGAACTCAATCCTGAGACGCGCGAGCGCGTCCGCATGTTCCTGTCTCGCAGCATCCAGATCGTATCCGGGCCGTGTTGCCGCGATGAACGTGCACAGATCCTCGAACTCTTCGGCATCCTTCCACGTCAGCATCTCCCAGACCGCGTCCGCGCCTGTGATGAAGTAGAGGTCCGCCATCTTGCCGTGGATGTTCCGCAGCGCCCTGAGGGTGTCCACGGTGTATGTGGGCCCGGGTCTGTCGATCTCCATGCGAGAGACTTCGAAGTCCGGATGACTCGCCGTGGCGATGACCGCCATCAGATACCTGTCCTCGGCCTGCGTCACGTCGAGGTGCGTCTTTCGAGCCGGCTCTCCCGTGGGCATGAAGATGACTCTGTCCAGGTTGAACTGGACCAAGGCCTCCTCCGCCGCGACCAGGTGACCGAAGTGGATGGGATCGAAGGTCCCACCCATTATGCCGAGGCGCGCTTTCGTGGCTACTCCCGGATCTGGCCACTGCCCATCGCGACGAACTTCGTCGACGTGAGCGCGGCGAGTCCCATAGGCCCGCGTGCGTGCAGCTTCTGTGTGGAGATTCCGATCTCGGCTCCCATGCCGAATTCGCCACCATCGGTGAACCGTGTTGAGGCGTTCACGTAGACGGCTGCAGCATCGATCTCCCTCATGAACCGTCGTGCCGCCGAGTAGTCCTCGGTGATAATGGCTTCCGAGTGCTTCGTCCCGTACGTGTTGATGTGCTGAATAGCCTCGTCCAGACCTGCCACGACCTTCACGGACATCTTGAGGTCCAGGTACTCGGTCCCCCAGTCCTCCTCCGATGCACGCTCGATGCGCATCACAGCTCCGAGAGCCCGCGTAGGATCATCGCCGACTATCGTGACGCCATTCTCCTCCAACGCCTTGAGAATCGGCGGCAGGACCTTGGCGTGCGCCTCTTCGTCTACGAGAAGCGATTCGGCAGCGTTGCAGACCCCAGGACGTTGGCACTTGGCGTTGACGACGATCCGCTTCGCCATCTCGGGATCCGCGTCCTTGTGAACGTACACATGACAGTTGCCGACACCAGTCTCAATGACCGGCACCTTCGCGTTCTCCACGACGCTCTTAATCAGACCCGCTCCGCCGCGCGGGATCAGCACATCGATGTAGCCGTGCAGACCCATCAACTCCTCCGCGGCCGCACGATCCGTGGACTCCACAGACTGCACGGAACCGACCGGCATACCCGCATTCGTCGCCGCCGCAGCCAGAACACGGGTCAGGGCTATGTTCGAGTTCACCGCGAGGGACCCCCCGCGGAGGATGACCGCATTCCCGGTCTTGATGCAGAGGCCGGCGGCGTCAGCCGTAACGTTGGGACGGGCCTCGTAGATTATTGCGACCACGCCCAGGGGCACTCGTATCTGCGATACCTGGATGCCATTCGGAAGCGTGTGTCCAGCTATCACCTCGCCGATCGGGTCGGACAGAAGCGCCAGAGCCTTGAGAGCCTCGGACATCGACTTGAGTCGCGAGGGATTCAGTTCGAGCCGGTCGACAAGTGCCGTAGCCACGTTCTTTGCGCGTGCGGCATCCAAGTCCTTCGCGTTCGCGGCCAAGATTTCGTCCTGGTTGTGGGTCAGCGCGTGAGCCATGGCCAGCAACGCACGGTTACGCTGCTCGGTCGAGGTGTTCCCGAGGCGCTGCGCTGCCTCACGCGCGCGCGTCGCGAGCGTCATCACTTCCGACATCGTTTGCTCCCTCTTCTCTCCAAGACCTGCCTGTCACCTACAAGATCACGAGGTGATCGCGGTGTATGACTTCGTGCGCCCCGACCATCGGCAGCACCCCGACAATATCCTCAGACTTGAGGCCCTTGACCTGCTCCAAGTCAGCCGAAGACATCTCCGAAAGTCCGCGCGCGATGACGGTCCCGGAACGGTCCTTCAATACTATCGCATCGCCGCGCTTGAAGTTGCCGGCAACAGCGACGACACCGATAGCCAGAAGGCTCTTGCCGCGATTGCACAACGCATCCTTGGCACCATCGTCGACCGTGACCTCGCCGGCAGGCTTCTGCCCGAGCGCGATCCACAGCTTGCGGGCGGGCATTGCCGCCTTGCCGCCGGCGAAGAATGTCCCGACCGGCTTGCCCGCCGCGGCATCGGCGACTACGTTGCGCCTGCGACCGTCGCACACGACGGTCGGGATACCTGCCTTCATGAGCACTTTGGCGGCGTCGACCTTCGTGACCATTCCGCCCGACCCAACGGCCGAATTCGAACCTCCAGCAGCGGAGACCATCTGCTCGGTCAACTCGTCGATATGCTCAAGCAATCGCGCCTCATCGGCCATGCGCGGATCGGCATCGTAGAGACCCTCGATGTCTGTAAGGATCACAACGAGATCGGCGCGTATCATCGTCGCGACGAGGGCGGCAAGCGTATCGTTGTCGCCAAAACGAATCTCGTCCACCGCCACGGTATCGTTCTCGTTGACCACGGGAACCACGCCCAGCGCAAGCAGCCGTTCCATGGTGTCCCGCGCGTGAAGATAGCCACCGCGATTCGCAGTGTCGTTGCGCGTAAGTAGGATCTGTCCGACCGGTACGCCGTACTCCGCGAACAGTGCGGCATACATCTCGAGTAGCAGCACCTGACCCACCGACGCAGACGCCTGCAGCGTCGGCATGTCTGCCGGACGCTTCTCGAGTGCGAGTGCCTCCATGCCCGCCGCAATAGCCCCGGAGCTCACAACGACGACCCCGACTCCCGACGCGCGCAAATCGACGACCTGTGCCACGAGAGACTCGACGAACTCGCGGTCCAGCCCGCCGTCAGACTGTGTCAGCGTGGAACTGCCCACTTTGACGACTATCCGGCGAACGTCGGTCACAACTCCTCCTCGAATGAGTCAACGGGTTCGTCCTCGATGTAGTCTACTTCCGGATCCCGCGCCAATGCTGAATCGAAGTCAAACGTGACCCCGGCGATCGTGATCTCGTCGCCGTCGCGCGCACCGGCATCCTCGAGAGCTCGCTCGACGCCCGCCTTCACGAGTCGCTTCTGAAGGAACGCCAGGGCCTCCTCGTTCGCCAACTCCGTCATGATCACCATTCGCTCAAGATGGCGACCTCGAACCTCGAACGCCCGGTCCCCGATCTGAACGATCTCGAACGACTTCTCGGAGCCGCTACGTAGACGATACGTCACCTCGGGAGCGATCTCCCGGTCCGTCATGGCACTCGATCGAACCTCGAAAACCCGCTCGCCGAGCCACAGCGTCAATGCGTCAACGCCAGCCCCGGTGAGCGCCGAGACCTCGAAGTACGGGGTGCCGAGGCTCTCGGCCAGCGCGCGAACCCGTCCCGAATTCTCTTCAGTGCCATCCACATCGGCCTTGTTCCCAACGAGCGCGCGGGGCCGCGTGGCTAGTTCCTCGGCATGCGCGGCCAACTCGGCGCTGATGGTTTCGATGTCGTCTAGAGGGTCTCGTGCTTCATATCCTCCGGTCAGGTCGACGACCTGCACGATCAGAGCAGTTCGTTCGATATGCCGAAGAAACGCATGCCCAAGACCTTTGCCCTCGCTTGCTCCCTCGATCAGGCCGGGAACGTCCGCTATCACGAACGAACGCTCACCGGCACGCGCGACGCCGAGATTCGGAACGAGCGTCGTGAAAGGGTAGTTGGCGATCTTCGGACGCGCCGCCGTCATCCGACCGATGAGGGATGACTTGCCCGCGTTGGGCATCCCAACGAGCGCCACGTCGGCAAGGAGCTTCATCTCCAGCGCAACACGACGCTCTTCGGCAGGCTCCCCGAGTTCCGAGAAGGATGGGGCTCGACGTGTCGGGGTGACGAAGTGAATGTTGCCGCGGCCGCCATGCCCGCCGGATGCGACCACGACACGATCGCCATGACATACCAGATCCGCAAGTGTCTCGTTCGTATCGGCATCGCGGGCCACCGTCCCGAGTGGCACCTTCAGGACGAGATCCGTCCCGCTCGCACCGTGACATCTTTCGCCTCGACCGTGGATACCGCGTTCCGCCCTGTAGTGCCGCTTGAAACGATACTCAAGCAGGTTCGTGACGGACCCGTCGGCCTCGAGCACCACGTCGGCGCCACGTCCCCCGTCGCCTCCGTCAGGACCACCCTTCGGCACGTGTGCCTCCCGACGGAACGAGGTGCAGCCACCGCCGCCATCGCCCGCCCGCACGATGATCGTCGCTTCGTCGATGAATGTCGCGCCGGTCTCAGACTTCATGGCTCTCACTCATCTCATTGAACACACGAACCCCCCGCCCCGGAGGAGCGGAGGGCTCGCCTCACATCGCTCATCAGCCGTCGGGGCTACTGCTCTCTAGCCCTCCAGCGGTCGAACATGAACGCGACGATCCTTGCCGCGGGTGAAGTCAACAACGCCGTCAATCAACGCAAACAACGTGTCGTCGCCGCCCCTACCCACGTTCTGTCCCGCCTTGAGACGAGTACCACGCTGGCGGACGAGGATCGAGCCCGCAGTGACTTCCTGGCCAGCGAACCGCTTGACTCCCAGCATCTTGGGCTTGGAGTCACGTCCGTTCTTTGTGCTGCCCAAACCTTTCTTGTGAGCCATCTTCCTCTACCTGCCTTTGAGTTCTTCAGTCAGCCGATACTCGGTCTCTCAGGGACCGGTCCTAGCCTTCGTACTTCTTCGCGTGAACGCCGCAGTACTTGGAGCCATCCTTGGCCTTGTTGCTGCAACGCTCGCCATTGGACTTGATGGCCTCGCACCGACCGGCTACCTGCTCGACAGTCGCGACGACATCTTCCTTCGCCGCGGGTGCAGGCGCCGCCTTCGCAGGCTTCTCGGCCTTGGCGGGCTTCTCGGCAGCAGACTCCGACTTCTTTGCGGCCTTCTTGGCACCCGAACCGCCCGCGATATCCGTTATGAGGATGCGGGTCAGACTCTGACGGTGACCCTTGTTGCGCTTGTAGCCCTTGCGCTTCTTGAACTTGAACACGACGACCTTCTCGCCGAGAAAGTGCTCGACGACCTCGGCCGTCACGGTCGCCGATGCGGCATCCGCGCCGACCTTGACCGTGTCGCCATCGGCGACGAAGAGTACGTCTAGTTCAACAGTGTCACCAACGCCGACATCGATACGCTCGATGACAGCCTCGGTACCCTGTTCTACCTTGAGTTGCTTTCCACCTGTGGAAACGACAGCGTACATCGAGTAGGCCTCTCATTAGCGGTTGCGCGCAAGGGGGTATGCTAGCACACGGTCTGACCAGCGTCAACGAGACTCGGTGCCCCCCTGCAGAACTCCTGCCTTTCCTTCGATGAGAACGCGAACTTCCGTGAGCGCGCAATCATCTACCGGCACGATTGAAACCTGTTTGCCGGTTGACGATCGAAGGGTCGCCACAGCGTTGTGGCCCGGGGCCATGAGCTGCTCGTATGCCGCCGTCGAGACGCCAAATAGGTACGCCGCCGAACGACCGTTGGCCAGAATCTCCCGCATTCGGCGCTCGACAGCGATTCGCTGACTCACGCTGGACAGAACGCGCCCCTCACCACCACAACACGGACACTGCTCGGTGAGAACGCCGAACAGCCCATCAGTCACGTTCTTCCTGGTCATCTCAACGAGACCGAGCTTCGAAAACTCCGTGACGCGCGTCTTCGTTCGGTCGCGCTCAAGTGCCGTCGTCAGTCGCTGCATGACCTCCGCCCTGTGGAAGTGGTCCTCCATGTCGATGAAGTCGACAACAATGATCCCGCCGATGTCACGAAGGCGGAGTTGGCGCACAACTTCCTCGGCCGCCTCGACGTTGGTCCGGAAGATAGTGTCGGCAAGGTTCTTCTTCCCTACAAACTTCCCCGTGTTCACGTCGATGGCGGTCAGAGCCTCCGTCTTGTCGATCTGGATGTGGCCTCCTGAAGGCAGAGGCACCACCCGCCGGAGTGCTGATTCTATGGTCGGATGTACGCCGAAGTTGTCGAAGAGCGGTATCTTCTCCCGGTACAACATCACGCGCCGCGCGAGGTGAGGAGAAGTCTTCTTGAGGAAGGAGAGGACCTTCTCGTAAACGGGCCTGTCATCAATCAGCATCCGCCGGAAATCATCAGAGAACACGTCCCTGACGAGGCGTAGCGCGAGATCCATCTCGGTGTAGATGATCTCGGGAGGCAGGCCTTCTCTCGCCTGGTTCGCGACTCGCTTCCACAGTCGCAACAGGAACTCAAGGTCAGACACAATGTCCTTCTCGGAGACCCCGGCAGCGACGGTCCTAACAATCACACCGAGCCCTTCGGGCACATAGGGCTCTATGATCTCGTGCAGGCGGTCCCGCTCACCGTTGGGGATCTTGCGCGACACCCCGACGAATTCCGAGAAGGGCATCAGGACCAGGAAGCGTCCGGGAAGCGTTATTTCGGTCGTCACCCGAGCGCCCTTCGTGCCCATCGGGTCCTTCAGGACCTGGACCATGATCTGCTGGCCAGGTTTCAGCAGCGATTGAATGTCTCTGCGAGGGACATCTTCAAGGTCTTCGGGCGTGACAACCTCGTCAACGTAGAGGAACGCGTTCTTCTCAAGCCCGATGTCCACGAATGCCGCCTGCATGCCCGGCAGCACGTCTTTGACCTTGCCCACGTAGACGTTGCCTACAACGGACCGCTTCGGCCGTTCAATGTAGAGCTCAACGAGTTCGCCGTTCTCAAGGAACGCGACTCGTGTCTCATCTGAGTCGTGCGAGATAAGCATCTCACGCTGGATGTCCGCCACGGCGGCGCCTCCATTGTCCCGCTACAGGGGACGGCGCCACGCACCCTCCGAGTCTTCGATGAGGGTGCCTGTTCGTGTCACGGTGTCGATCGACGCGTCGATGCTGGCTCGCAGAATGGCTTCCCGGACGAACACATCGGGTCTTAGCGAACCCTCCGGCCCCATTCGAACGATGAGATCTACAGTAGCTCCGCGGCCGCACGACTCCACGCGATGCTCCTTCGGGAGACTGCGCGCGAGGTCGAAAACCTTCTTCTTGCCCTTGTGCTCGACCGCGAATTCTCTGCTGTCAACCAGTGTCTTCAGCGACTCTGCCAACGCCGTTCCACGTGCTCCGTCTCCGCCTACAATCACCTCGTACTCTGCAATCGTGCAGGCTGCCGTCAAAGACGGCTCCCCTGCGGCCACAAACCCGGCTGCTACTGGAGCAAGGTCCGAAACAGAAGCTTCTCGGAGCCGACCGGCCAGACCCTCTGCTGGTTCGTACGTCGTGAGCCAGATGTCCACGTACTCCCGCTCGCCCGCCGTTCCGACGGGAAGCGCCGGTCCGAACGCGAGTTTCATGTGGGGAGAGAATCCCTTGGTGACAGAATAGGGCAAATCAGCGCGACGCGCAGCGCGTTCCATCGCACGTAGCACTTCCAGGTGCGACAGGAAGCGAAGTCTCCCGATCTTCTGGTATGCAATCCGCAGGCGAAACTCACCGGGCGCCACGTGTGCCACCCCCAAGGACGATTTCGACTCCGAGTTCGTCGCAGGCATCGCAGCCTGTGCAGCCGTCGAAGCTGCAGTCCGATGTCGTCGACGCCTCAGATGCCCTCTCCCGCTCTCGCGCAAGATACGCCCGTGAGACTCCGCACGAGATGTGGTCCCAGGGGAGGATCTCGTTGGAACTCTTCTCACCAACCGCTACCGAGGCCGGATCGACCCCTACGCTCGCGAACGCACCGAGCCATGTCCCGATGTCAAAACGTTCCGTCCATGCGTCGAACACGGCGCCCGTGCGCCATGCAGCCTCGATCGCATCCGCGATCTCGCGTCCACCACGGGCCATGACTGCCTCGAGGAATGACACGTCAGCCTCATGCCACGATAGCTCGATTCCCTTTCTGGGCATGGAAGAGCGCAGCAGGTCCTGACGCCGCCCTATCTCGTCTCTCGGTAGCTGCGGATCCCACTGGAATGGGGTGTGCGCCTTCGGCACGAAGACGGAGACGGACACCGCGATCCGAATCGAGCCTCTTTGAGAGGGCTCGACGCATGAGCGAGCCTCGTCGCTAACCTTGCGAACCAGGTCGGAGATGCCGAGCACGTCCGCGTCGGTCTCCGTCGGCAGCCCGAGCATGAAGTACAGCTTGACCCGTCTCCAGCCTGCGTCGAATGCGTGTCGAACAGTCCCGAGTAGCTCCTCTTCGGTGACGTTCTTGTTGATAACGTCCCGTAGCCGTTGCGTGCCGGCCTCTGGGGCAAAGGTGAGTCCGGACTTGCGGCCTCCTCCAACCAGGCGCGCCATGTCGATGGAGAACGCGTCGACGCGCAAGCTGGGAACCGAGACCGAGATCCCCTTGCCCTCGAGACGACGGGTCAGTCGCCGAAGAACGTCCTCGAGCTGTGAGTGGTCGGTCGTGGACAGCGACGTCAAAGACACCTCGTCGTACCCCGTGCACTTCAGCGATGCGATTGCATCGCGCACGATCGAATCAGCCGAACGCTCTCGAACCGGTCGATACACCATCCCCGCCTGGCAGAACCGACATCCGCGAGTGCAGCCTCGGAGGATCTCGACCGACGCCCGATCGTGGACTACGTCCATGAACGGCACGACCGGGCAGGTCGGGGCCCGGAACGTGTCTAGATCGGCGAGTACCCGCTTGTTCACGACGGGTGTGATTCCGGTGTCCGCGACCACACCTGTGAGCGCCCCTTCGGCATCGCGAACCGGCTGATAGAACCGGGGGACGTATACGCCGTCCAGTCGCGCAAGCTCGCGTAGGATGCCGACACGATCTGCCCCACCGTCCCGCGCACGCCTGTGAACGTTGGCAATCTCGAGGATGGCCTCCTCACCCTCACCGATCAGAATCGCGTCGAAGAACTCGGCAATGGGTTCAGGGTTGTATGCGCACGGCCCCCCGCCCAACACAACGGGATCTCCCTCGCCGCGATCTCGCGCACGGAGCGGAATCCCGGCGAGATCCAGAGCCTCGAGGATGTTCGTGTATGTCAGCTCGTACGGTAGCGTGATGCCGAACAGGTCCGCGTCGCGCACTGCCAGGCCTGTTTCGAGGCCGAAGAGAGGGATGTCCTCCTCGCGCATCGCTGCCGCCATGTCGATCCACGGCAGGAAGCACCTTTCGGCCAGGACCTCATCGGCAGCGTTCAGACGCTCGTACAGAATCGAGATCGCCTGATTGGCCATGCCAAGCTCGTACGTATCCGGGTACAGGAGCACCGCACGATAGTTGAAGCCTGGCTCGCGGGATGCACCCCACTCATGGTCGATGTAGCGAGCGGGTCGCTCGACGCGGTTCAGTAGTCGCTCAACGCGTTCCCATTCGCTACTCGACACCGGCGGCGCGCTCCTGGTCGGCAGGCTTCAGACGCCTCGCTACGCTCTCTCTAAGACGGTCAAACTGCTCTGAGAGTCGACCGACGTCGGCACCACCCTCGAAGTATTTGATGCTCGCAAAGCCCATCGCCAGAGTGCCACTTGCACCGATGCCACCCTTGATCGCCCACCCGAAGCCAGGAACAAACGCTACCGCCTGGCGAGCGATGGATCGGAGTGCGAAGCCGCCCCCGACGATCACCATCAGCTCACGAAGACGCTCCATTCCGAGACTCTCGCCGTACGCCGCTGCTATCTGCATGAGCATCTTGATCTGATTAGCTGTCATCAGCGGCATGTCCGCGCCGGGCAGGAAGGCCACGGCGCCTATGGCCCCGTTCTGCCACGCGGTGTTCCGCACGGCCTCAAGTGCCACCGCGCGTCGCATGAACTCGTAGTTGTGCGCGAGAGACAGACGCTTCCCGGGCAAGCGTTCCACCAGCCATTCGCCGAGTTGATCTTCCACGAGGCGCTCGGCATCAGGGTCGGCGAGCGTGTCCCTGTATGCGTGATGCAAGAGGTCCGCGATGGGACCAGCCTCTTCGCCAAGTGCAATCACCGCGATGGGAATCGAGCGTTCGCGCGGGTCCGCGAGCTGCTCGATAAGTCCCATTCGTCCGCTACCGAGAACCGCGATAACCGCGTCGGCGGCCCCATCGATGAGGAATTCCTTGCCAGGTTCGACTACCTCAATATGTAGATGAGCGTTCGCCGTGTGCGCTCGGAACGAAGCCTCGAGTACATCGACAAGCACCTCGGGAGCGTCGGCCTCTACCAGAACGGCGAGTCGAACCTGCTCTTCTCGTTCCTCATTGATCTTCGAGCCCGACTTCACGATGTCGCGTATGTCTACCGGCATCTTCACGTTTCACATCTCCTGAGAATCAGACTCCGTAGCGGCGTGCCCACACGGACAGAAGCATACCCGTTCCTACGAGGTTGGTGACCATGAACGAGCTCCCGAAGCTCATGAACGGCAAAGGAATACCCGTGATGGGCATCAATCCGATTGTCATGCCGACGTTGATAAGAATCTGGAACGTCCACATGCTGATCAGGCCAGTGGCAATGAGGGAACCGGTCAGGTCCCGAGACGAGGTAGACATCTCCAGAGCTATCACCAGCAGCGCGAGATAGAGGCCGAGGAGCGTCACCGCCCCCGTGAAGCCCATCTCCTCGCCGAGGACGGAGAAGATGAAGTCCGTATGTCGCTCGGGCAGGAAGTTCAGGTTCGATTGAGTCCCCGAACCAAGACCCTTGCCAGTGAGCTCACCAGACCCGATGGCAATCTTCGATTGCGCCAGGTTGTATCCCGCACCCCACGGATCCCGGGTGGGATCCACAAATACCAGCAAACGGTCCTCCTGGTAGTCGGCCAGCACGTTGAAGTAGAGAACCGCCCCGACGACAACCGATCCAATCAACGCGAAGATCAGGAACCAACGCGCCTTCAGCCCGCCGATGAGAAGCATCCCCATGACGATCGCCACGAAGACCATTCCAGTCCCGAGGTCCGGCTGCAACAAGATCAGCGCGAGCGGCAGAGCCAGGAAGCCCATCACGCGAGCGACGTCTTTGGTCTCTTCGATGCGACCCTTGTACTGCGCGATGACGATGGCCATGATCACGATCGTCACCAGCTTCGCCGGCTCGGACGGCTGGAACAGCCTGAACCCGGCAATCTGCAGCCATGACGTTGCCCCCTTGGCCGTATCGCCGAGACCAGGTACTCGCGGACTGATGATCAACAGTGCGTCGAGAATGACCAGCGGGCCGAGCCAGCCCTTGAACTCCGTGTAGTCAAACGCCCACGCGAACGCCATCAGCACGATGCCGACAGCAATGCCAAACAGATGCCTGCGGAAGAGCCCGTCCCCGCCTGCCATGGCAGACGTAGCCGACTCCACGACAACGCTGCCGAAGACGACAAGAAGCGCAACGGTAACAAGCAGGGGTAGATTGACCCAGCGTCCGAACCTAGTGACGTGAGAGCGAACCACGCGTCACCTCGAGACATCCTGAGCACGCACGTGCTCGATAGGCAGGCCGAGCAAGGAAGACAGAATCTCGCGGGCGGCAGGCGCAGCGATAGATCCCCCATGCCCACCCTCCTCGATGACGACCGCAACCGCGTACTTCGGCTTGTCAGTCGGAGCAGTCGCAACGAACCACGCGTAGTCATCCTTGCCCGCAACCTGTGCGGTTCCGGTCTTGCCCGCAACACTGGCGCCGAATCCCGAGAACGCGTCAGCGGCGGTGCCGCTCTGTGTCACGTCCTTGAGTGCGCGTTGCATGACGGCAAGATCGCTCTTCGAGACGCCCGGAGTGGCAAGAGTCTCAAGCTCGTATGACAAGACGGCCTGCCCTGTTTCGTCGCGAACCTCTTGCATGACGTGTGGGCGCATGAGGGTGCCGTCGTTCGCGATTCCGGCGTAGGCCACCGCAAGCTGCAGTGGCGTGACGAGCATGTCGCCCTGGCCAATCGCTATGTTCACGGTGTCGCCAGGCAGCCACTGCTTGTACTCGGGGTAGTCGGCGTTGAACTCCGCCTTCCATGCGGCGTCGGGCACACGCCCTTCGACCTCACCGGGCAGATCGACCCCGGTGAGACTGCCGAATCCGAACTCCCTGGCGAGCTTCTGAAGCTCCTCATCACCTTGCTTGTAGAACTCGTAGCCAATCTCGTAGAACACCGTGTCACAGCTCTCCACGACGCCGTCATGGAAGTTGATGGTGCCATGGCCCGTCCTCTGCCAACACCATTTGGGCCACTGCTCGCCCATCTCGATCCATTTGCCCGGACAGTAGTACTGGCTCCACTCTCCGTTCACATCGTGGGTGAGCCCCGCGAGACCAGTGAACGCCTTGAATGTTGATGCCGGGGGATACTGCGCCATCACCGCTCTGTTCGTGAGCGGGTACTCGCTGCCCTTTGCGTTGAGACGCTTCCAGTTCTTCTCGGAGATCCCCCCTATGAACAATGCGGGGTCATAGGTTGGCATGCTCGCCATGGCCAGGATCTCGCCGGTCTCTATGTCGATCGCGACTGCAGCGCCTGCCTTCGCATGCGTAAACTTGTCGGCGTGAGCGTCCTCGAGAGCATGGACCAGTGCCTGTTCGGCGACCTTCTGGGTTTCCGAATCGATGGTCAACACGACGTCGCGCCCGGGTATCGGCTCACCCTCTTCGATGACGTGACGCTCGCGTCCGCGCGCGTCCACCTCGATTCGGCGATATCCCTTGTCCCCTTGCAGCACCGATTCGAACTGGCGTTCCGCGCCCGTTTTGCCCACGATGTCACCCAGCGCGTAGCTCTCGAAATCGGGCAGGGCAATCTGTTCTTCGGAGATTTCACCCGTGTAGCCGAGCACGTGCGCAGCCAGATTGCCCTCGGGATACTGCCTCACTGCGACGACCTGTACTTCGACGCCCGGGTACTCGGACTCGTGTTCCGCGAGATAGCTCACGACGTCGCGCGAGACGTCGACCGCGACGATGCGCGGCCGCAAGGCTTCTTCGCGCGTCGAGGCAACCCGCAACTTCACTTCCTCCAACGGCTTGTCGAGGAGAGCCGACAGCCGGTACAGCATCTCTTCGTCATCCTTCGCCGAAGGGGAGACGCTCACCGCAAGTGAGGCGCGGTTCGTGACGAGGGGGTTGCCGTCGCGATCGAGGATCCTCCCCCTGGGGGCGTCGATCGTGATTTCTCGAACGCGGTTGTCGTTCGCCATTGCCGCGTACTCGGTCCCGGACAGAACCTGCATGCTCCACAGGCGCACCAGAAGAACGCCCAGGCACGTCAAGACGACGAGAGCGAGGGCGGCGTAGCGGCCTTTGAGCTGTTCGCGGAAGGTGGACATCTATATGGCTCCAGAGGTCCCCGCTGCGGCGACCCGACCCGAGAAGGACCTTGACCCTTCTGGGGGCCGCTCGCTACGCGAGACGACGATACGTCCGTATCTGGTGTTCCCGGCGCAAGAAGCGCGCCAAGACCGGGAATATCAGCAGCGCCAACGCGCCATTATACAACGCGCCCGGCAGTATCACGTGCACGATCGCGGTGCCGAAACCGGGTTCCATCTCCGGATGGACCCACAGCACGATCCAGTAGCCCAACCCGGCCAAGAAGCTCGCAACAAACACTACGGTCACGGGCAGTCGCCAACCTTCGGCGAACATGTGCTCCTGCAGAGATCCAGCAAGGTGTCCAACAACGGCAAGCATCAGCGCCATCGCACCTATGGGATTCGTGCCGAGTAGGTCGAAGATGAACCCTGCCGCGAAGCCGCCGACTGCGCCCGCGAGTGATCCCTCGACGAGGCCGAGGGAAATCGTGACGAGGAGCAGCAGATTGGGAACCACGCCACCGATCGCCATCTGGGGTGCGAGACCGACCTGAAGGAGCGCCGCCACAAAGATTGCGGTGGCCGTAGGCAACATCCTTTTCATTCTCCACCCCCGACATCTCCGGCGCTGTTCGCGCCTACCAGCACGATGACCTCTTCAATACCATCTAGACGCGCCGAGGGTCGAACAGCGATGCGAGGAAAGAGTGCGTTCTCAGGCGTGTCGATCTCGGTCACCTCTCCGATGAGCAGGCCCTTCGGGTACACGCCGCCCATACCTGAGGTCAAGACTAGATCACCTGGTACAACCGTTGTCTCCCGCGACACATAGTCCATTCGAAGACTCCCGGCAAGCGATCCCCAAACCACGCCCTCGGCGCGGGTCGCCTGGATCATCGCGGCAACGCCACTGCGCTGATCGGCAATCAGCCGGACTCTCGCACTGTGCTCAGTAACCTCGACCGTCTGTCCGAGCAAGCCCTGAGGACCAAGAACGGGCATCCCATTGTCGACACCGTCAGCGGTGCCCCGGTCGATGGTGATGACCGCTTCCCATGAGTTGGTCGGACGGGCGATAACGCGTGCACCGACGCTCTCGTTCTCGAGATCGCGAGCGTCGATGAACCCGACGAGGGTCTTCAGGCGCTCGTTCTCCAGTCTCGCCTCTTCCAGATCGGCCACGGCCTTCCGCAGAGCGTCGTTGTCGCTTCGCAGCCGGTCGATCTCGCTTCTCGAGACCGTCAGTCCGTTCGTCCAGTCGCCGACGGCGCGGAGCGGTGTCGTCGCCCAAGTGCCGGCGGCAGCCACCGGCGCTGTCGCTGACTGGACGCCACTTCGCATGCGGTGTAGGGCGCCGCGCTCCCCTTCACGTGCGTACATGGTCATGAGGACGATAGACACGACGACAAGGAGTGCAAGAACACCGTTGGACCCAACGGATCTCTCGGACTGAGGTAGCTTCATGGGAGGCGAGCCACCCTATCGGCCGCCTGTCAGGACCTTCTTGAGCGTGTCGATCTCTTCGAGCGCCATCGCCGAGCCATCGACGACGTTCGTGAGTGCGTTGTCAGACACGTGCACGGGCATTCCAGTCTCGTGCCTGAGACGTTCGTCGAGCCCGCGCAACAGCGATCCGCCGCCGGTAAGAACGATTCCGTACTCCATGAGGTCGCTCGCAAGCTCGGGCGGAGTGCGCTCCAGCGTCGCCTTGACTGCAGCGATGATGGCCTGAAGCGGCTCCTCGATCGCATCACGGATCTCTTCGGACTCCAGCGAGACAGTCTTTGGGAGACCTGTCGCCAGGTCACGGCCGCGCACCTCTGCATCCACTTCCTCCAACAAGGGCCAGGCCGAGCCGATCTCGAACTTGATCTCCTCAGCAGTGCGCTCGCCGATGAGCACGTTATGCACGCGCTTGACGTGGGCGACGACCGCCTCATCGAACTCATCGCCCGCGATACGGATGGATTGTGCCTCGACGATTCCGCCCAGCGAGATGACGGCGACCTCAGTGGTGCCGCCCCCGATGTCTACCACCATGTTCCCAGCGGGCTCCTGGATGGGGAGTCCGGCCCCGATCGCTGCTGCCATCGGTTCCTCGATGAGGTATGCCTGACGAGCCCCCGCCTGCATGGTCGCCTCGAACACGGCACGCTTCTCGACCTCGGTCACGCCACTCGGTACGCACACGACAACGCGAGGCTTCGGCTGCCAGGGGAAACGCTTCACTCGCGTCTTGTTGATGAAGTACCTGAGCATCGCCTCGGTGACCTCGAAGTCCGCGATTACGCCGTCCTTCAGGGGCCGGATGGCAACGATGCTGCCGGGCGTTCTGCCGAGCATCCGCTTGGCCTCGATACCCACAGCAAGCACGCGTTTCGAGTCCCGCTCAACCGCAACAACAGACGGTTCGATGAGCACGATGCCGCGACCGCGGACCGACACGAGGGTGTTCGCGGTCCCGAGGTCAACGGCCATGTCGCCGCCCCATGAGTTGAAGAACATATCAATAAGCGACATGTGTCGCCTTCTCCTTTCACAGCGTGTCGAGGACGTGAAGTGATGCCGACACGCTGAGCGCATGACAAAACGGCCCGTCGGCTGCCTACTCGCCGAACGGCCGTGCATGAAAACGGAACAAGTGTAGCACAGCACGCGCCCGCTTCTCGCTACGGAACGGCAACATCATGCAGGTAGACGGACTGAAGCGGTGACCACCGGCTACATGAGACCGAGTTCTCTCATACTCGCGTGCTCGCCCTCGTCTCCGACAATCACGTGGTCCAGAACCTCAATCCCAAGCACATCCCCGGCCTTCACCAGCCGTCGGGTCAGCTGGATATCCGCCCCAGACGGTGCGGGGTCGCCGCTCGGATGGTTGTGAACGACGACAATCGAGGCGGCGGACGCACGGACGGCATCCTTGAACAGTTCCCTGGGATGCACGATCGATGCATTGAGGCTGCCCACGGAGACCTCGATAGTTCTCAGCAGCCGGTTCTTCGTGTTCAGTGCCAGCGCCCAGAAGTGTTCTCGATCGCAACCTCTCAGCTGGAGACCGCATAGCGCGACGACGTCCTCCGGGGTGTTCACGGTGTCTTTCCGACTCGACCTCCAGGAGCCTGCTCGCCGAGTCATCTCGAGACCGGCCAACACGGATGCCGCACGTGCGGGCCCAACACCTGGAAGTGCGGTGAGATCCTCGGCGGACAGCCTCCACGGATCGAGCGCACCGAAGTCCCGACCGAGTATGTTGCGGCCCCACTCTTCATCGTCTTCTCCGATGAGGACCGCCAACAGTCCCGCATAGGAGACCGACTCCGGGAAGCCGCCAAGCAACAGCTCTCGGGGGGATGCATCGACCCCCTGAGGACGTGGCGCCACCGGCGACCACCTCTCTCTCCTAGTGTCCGAATACCAATGTTGTCTCGGGGATTCGGGAGACTAGGAGACCGGCGGAGTAGCCGACAGCGAGGCCAGCGGGCAAGCTTGCGCCAAGGGACAGTGGCAGCATCAGAAGCGGGGCGGTCGAACCGACGATCCAGGAGGCGACGACCAGCTGAGTCACGACGTGCACGGCCGAGCCGGCGACCGACCAGCCAATCGGCGAGAACACTGCTCCGCGCGAGGCGAGCATACTCATGGTTGCCCACGCGGCCAGCGCTCCCGCAATCGACAACAGAAAAGACGGTCCGCCGAGCGCGCCCGTAGCAAGAGCGACGATGAGCACCCGACCGACAGACACGACGAGCGCGCTCCTTGAACCGGACACCAGAATCGCGACGACGACCGCGATGTTCGCAAACCCCAGTCGCACTCCGGGAATCGGCAGGGATGGCAGCAGCACCGCCTCGGCATACGCCACGCACGATGCAAAGGATAGAAGGAGCGCAACCATGGAGACTGTGCGTGCATCGGCGCCGCTAGCGCGATACGGCATCGAGCGCCTCCTGTCCTCGCCGCGTGGGTGCGGCGAACGCGACGACGCCGTTGGGCGCGCAGACCACCGGACGGCCTATGGAGACGCGACCTTGATTCACGCACACTTGGTCATCACAGGTAGACGACACACACAGGAGACATCCGTCGCGGACCTCGAACATTACGATTCCCTCGCGACCCTCAACCTCGTAGCAGGCGTTGTCCGCGAGATCCACTCGCGTCTCGCCAGACGGACCGACGATCGTCGCCACACTCGAGCCTGTGCCGGCCCAGGCAATCGCGACGGGTATTGACACCAGCACCGCCACGAGAATCGCCACGACGATTGTCCGGTCTCCGCGAGTCACTCCGATGGCTCCTCTTCCGCGAAATCCAGTCGAGTGGTCTCGCGGGGAACGAACCCGTCGACCTTCGGCCCACGTCCGTCCGCCAGCGCTGAACTGACCATCGCGTCCCTGCCGGTCAGATCAATGCACTCTTGCGGGCAGACGGCCACACATTGCCCGCAGCCCGTGCATTTGTCGTAGTCAACGACCGCATTGAGATTCTCGACGTGTATCGCGTCGGCCGGACAGGCCTTCTCACACTTCTTGCACGCAATGCAGCACATCGAGCAGTACGCCTTCCGACCTTTCGGCTTGTCGTGAGAGTTGCAGCGAACAGCAACCGCACCCTCCGAGGGCACCATCGCGAGCAGCCCGATGCGCCCGCGTGGACACTCTGCCACGCACGCCTCACACCCAGTGCACTTGTCCAGGTCGACTACCGGCAGGCCCCGATGATCCATCGCGATGGCGTCGAACGGACACGCCTTCATGCAGTCGCCGTAGCCGAAACAGCCATAGGGACACGTCAGGTCTCCGCCAGCCAGGCGAGCAACTGAGGCGCATGACTGCAGCCCGGAGTAGTCATACGTACGCGATGCCGCACGGCCTCCACCGCAATGGCGCAATGACACGTTGGCGGCAACCGCACATGCCTCGACGCCCAGAACCGCGGCCACCGCGTCCGCCACAGCCTGACCGCCCGCCGTACACGCCGTGATCGGTATCTTCTCCTCGACGATCGCTTCGGCCGCGCCGAAACACGATGGATTCCCACACGCTCCGCAGTTCGCTCCAGGAAGGGATGCGAGAACGGCTTCCACTCGTGGGTCCACCTCAACGTAGAACTTCCTGGAGGCAGCCGCCAGCGCTGCCGACGCGACTATCCCGATGGCGCTCAGCGCGACCACAGCCTTGAGTACGAGATCGAGCTCCATCGTCACCCCCTAGATGCCGAACATGCCGGAGAGTCCGACGTAGCCGAGCGACAGCAATCCCGCGGTCACAAACGCCATCGGCGCTCCTCGCATGATCTTCGGCACTGGAGCGACATCGAGACGCTCGCGCAGTGCTGCGAAGCTGATGAGCGCGAACCCGAAACCAACCGCGACTCCGAGCGTGTATACGACAGCCTCACCGAAACCGAAACCGTACGCGATGTTCATCTTGAAGAAGCCTGGCTTCACCGCCTCGGTAGCCGCGGCAAGAACAGCGCAGTTCGTCGTGATGAGGGGCAGGTAGATGCCCATTGCGCGGTACAACCCCGGCATGGCCTTGCGCAAGTACATCTCCACGAACTGTACGAGGGCGGCGATGACCAGAATGAACGCCGGTATGTACAGGAAGTCACCGACGCCCAGGGGCTCGAGCAGAACGTTCCAGAAGACCCACGTTGCCGAAGAAGCCAGCGTCATTACGAAGACTACCGCTCCGGCCATGCCGACCGATGTCTCCATCGCGCTCGAAACACCGAAGAACGGGCAGAGGCCGATGAAGCGCGTGAGCAGGATGTTGTTCACGAGAGCGGCCCCGATGAACAGCAGTGCGAGGTTGCGCAGCATGTCGATCACAATGCCCGCCCTTCCTCGATCGTGCAGTGCTTCGAGGTCTCGACCACCCGACGACCTTGACGCTCGGTCACCCAGCGAGCCCCGGCGATCATGAAGCCGAAGATTATGAATGCGCCGGGGAACAGCAGGACGATTCCGGGGCCCTGGTACGAAGGCGGGAGAGCCACTATCCGCTGGTTCATGAACACTATCTCGCCGCTCCCGACGAATTCACGGAAAGTGGCCAGGACGATGATCACGAACGAGTATCCCGTTCCCATGCCAAGTCCGTCGGCAACGGCCAGTGAAACCGAGTTGTGGTACGCGAACGCCTCGGCGCGTCCGAGAATGACGCAGTTCACGACTATGAGAGGAATCCACACTCCCAGGAAGTTGTAGACCGGCGGCAGGAACGCGTGCATCGTCAGGTCGACGATGGTCACGAAGGATGCGATCACGACGATGAAGATCGGTATCCGAACCTGTTCCGGGATGACCCTGCGCAATGCCGAGATGATCATGCTCGACATCGTCAGGACGAAGATGACGGCCAGCCCCATGAAGAAGGCACCCTCGAACTTGGTGGAGACAGCCAGGGTGGCGCACAGTCCGATCATGAGGATGGTGAGCGGGTTCTCGATAGACAGCCCGCGCTTGAATGTCGCGATCCAGTCCGTCACTGTTTGCTTCCCCCTCCCTCACCTGAGAGCACGTCCGCATACACGTGTCCTGCGGCCAGTACGCCCTTCCTCACGCCGTTCGACGACTTGGTCGCGCCCGAAATCGCGTCGAACGCCTTGGCTGCCTTCTCGATCTCGGAAGCGTCCCACGCCTCGAACTGGGGCAGGAACTCTGGTTCCGTCATCACCTTGCTGCCAAGACCAGGCGTTTCGTTCTGCGTGATGATCTTGACACCTGTCACTTTCCCGTTTCTATCCACGCCGACAACCATGCTCATCGGCCCTCCGTAGCCGCGGGGTGCCACAAGAATGCCCCAGCCGCTCTCTCCCGCGTCGAATACGGCAGCGACCTGCGTATCGCCCGCCGCCTCTTCTGCCGCGGAAAGCACGTTCGCATCCACCGCCGTGAACTCCGTCGCGGCAGGTAGCACGTCCTTCAGCGCCTTTTCGCGGGCAACGCGCTCCTGTTCGGCGATCCGCTCACGGGTCATCTCGTATGTGAACGTCAGCGCAGCCGACGCCACCACACAGGTGACAAGGACGGAAAGGACCATGCTCGTCGGGGTCGACGGTGCCCTATCCATCTCGGCTCACCCACCCGAAGGTTCTCGGCCGAAGCGAGCGGTCGATCAACGGAACGAGTCCGTTCATGAACAGAATCGCGAACGTGGTCGACTCAGGCATCGGTCCGAAGAACCGTCCGACCACATTGATCAGACCGCACCCGAAGGCAAAGATCAGTCTCCCGGTCCTTGTCATGGGCGAGGTCACGTAGTCGGTCGCCATGAAGAACGCTCCCAGCAAGACACCGCCTGCGAGCACGTTGAATGCGGCCTCCTCGAGAAAACCGTTCACGCCGAAGAGCCCCGACAGTACCGCCACGGTGCCTATGTATCCGGCCGGTATCCGCCAGTCAATGATGCCCTTCGCGATCAGAACGAATCCGCCAAGAACGAGCAGAGCACCCGAGACCTCGCCGATGCAACCGGAGAGGTTGCGAACCAGCAGCGGCTGGAACTGGGCCTGTAGGTCATATGCGTAGCCGCCACTCGCGGCTCGGTCCGCGGCGGCAAGCGCGAGACGGGTGGCGCCGTTGATGGCATCCAGGTCGCCGGTTGCCGGAAGACTCAGCCCCTCGAACCACCCCCCGGGCACCTTCTGGATCGCCAGAACCCCGGCCCATGAAATCGTGACCATCGCCCGCCCAACGAGAGCGGGATTGAAGAGGTTCCAACCGAGGCCCCCGAAGATCATCTTCGCGAGCGCGATGGCAAGGATGCCGCCGGTCGCCGCCATCCACCACGGCGTTCTTGGAGGCAGAGTCATCGCGAGCAGAAGCCCCGTCACCAGCGCACTCCCGTCAAGCAGTGTCTGGGGGCGTTTCGCAAGGTAGTTCCACAGCGCCTCCGTTCCGAGGCAGGATGTGAGACACGCCACGAACACGATTACGGCCGGAATGCCCAGGTTCCAGACTGCCCAGATAGCCGCAGGCGCGAGAGCTGCGACCACCCAGAGCATGATCTGGGTCACGTTCTCGCTCGCCGCGACATGCGGTGATGAGGTGATCTTCGGTCGACTGAGATCGATGACGGGTTCGCTCACGACCTGGACCCCCTCTGCATCAGCGCGCCCTTCGCGCGCCTGATCAGTTGCACCAGAGGACGTCTCGTCGGGCATACGAAGCTGCAGCACCCGCACTCGATACAGTCGAGCGCCATGAATCGCTCAGATCCATCCCAATCGCCCCTGTTCGCATGGATCCCGATCGCAAATGGCTCAAGAGACATCGGGCACGCCCTAGAGCAGCGCCCGCAACGGATGCACGCCTGATCATCGTTCACCGCCGGCGCCGCGACGCCCCGCTCGAGCCCGACAACGCCGGACGTACCCTTCACGAGGGGGACCGAGAGGTCCGCGAGAGCCGCCCCTGTCATCGGACCGCCGGCAATCACCCGATCGACATCGCCGATCAGCCCACCTGATTGAGCGACGAGAGTTGCGAGTGGCGTGCCCAGCAGGGCGAGGTAGTTGGCAGGTCGAGCCACCGCGCCCGTCACGGTCACAATTCGCTCCATCAACGGCTTCTTGAGCTCGATAGCGTCGGCGATGGCCGCCGCGGTGCCAACGTTGTGCACCAAAGCACCGGTCGCCGCAGGAAGCTTGCCGTGGGGAACCTCTTTGCCGAGGGTAGCCCAGATGAGTTGCTTCTCAGCTCCCTGCGGGTAGTTCGTGGGCAGAACGAGGACTTCCACGTCCTCGCCTGCTTCAGCCGAAATCGAGGCAATCGCCTCTGGCTTGTTGTCCTCGATGCCTATGATGATTCTCGCGGCCCCCACCATGTCGCGAATGTGACGCGCCCCTGCGACAACTCGCTGTGGGCGCTCGCGCATGAGCCGATCATCGCACGTTAGGAACGGTTCGCATTCGCAACCGTTGAGGATGACCACACCGACGGGCATGTCGTGAGGCGGACGGAGCTTGACGTGCGACGGGAAGGCAGCGCCTCCGAGTCCAACGATCCCGGCGGCGCGCACAATGTCGCGCGGGTCTTCCGCATCGGCGAGCGGCACGAATGAGGCAAAGTCCTGGTCCGCATCGGGCGCCACTTCAACGGATGCGCCCCTCGTGCCACCAGGTGTGATGCAGGTGCCGACGGCAGTCACCTCTCCATTCACAGGAGAGTGTATGGGTGCGCTGACCATTGCGTCGATGTCGCCGACAACCTGTCCTCGCGCAACGCGTTCGCCGACCGCAACCGTCGGGATGCACGGCGCACCGAGGTGTTGGCTCATCGGCAAGACGATCCGCTCGGGCAGAGGTGCCCTTGTGGTATCTACGTCTCGCGTGGCCTCCTTGAACGTAGGAGGATGTACCCCACCCCTGAACCCGGCCTTGCCCAAAGGAACCCTCTCAATTGCTGTTGCGTGCGGGTTTAGACAAGATTTCGACTACCGGGACACTGATTCCTGCTTTCCGGGAGCGTCCTAGTGCACTGAGCAACTCAGGCACGGGTCGTAGGCGCGCACCAGCTGCTCAATCGCCAGGAGGAACTCCTCTCGAGGCAGATCGGTCACAGTCGGAGCGAATGCCCGCATGTCCGCTTCGAGGTTCGCAAGGTTCTGTGCGGTGGGCGTGATCACGTCGCCATCCGATACGAGGCCGTCGTCATCGATCGAGTAGCTGTGATAGAGGGTACCGCGAGGCGCCTCGGACGCTCCAACTCCGTCACCGGCGCGAATAGCATATGGCACCGGCGTGGTGTCGCCGCCCATGTCGAGAAGGTCCTCTATGTATCCAGCACATCTCTCGGACGCGTCCACCAGCTCAACGGCCTGGCACACGTTGTTGTGGAACGTGTTGCGCGATGCGATACCTATGCGCGCGGCACGTAGGCAGTCCTTGGCACGGGGGGTCAGCAGATCAGAGGAGATGTTGAGACGAGGAAGCGAACCGACCATGAAGGTCCGACCGTCCACCGTAGAGTGCTTCGCGTTGCTGTGAGCAACGATCTCCTCGCGGATGAACTCGCGATACTCGGCCGCCGGCCTGCGCCAACCACCCTCCAATGAGACCGTTTCCCCATCGAAGATCGCGTAGTCCTTGTCATCCCGGAGCGCCAACATATCGCCAGTCGTCGAGAAATCGGGCACGGGGAACGCCGAAAAGAGGCTCACTGTCTCCGCCACGTCGGTGGCCACTTCACGCAGCATGTCCGCGAAGATCCCCAGCTGCCACGGGTCGGGTTCCTTCGTGAAGCCCCCGATCACGGCCGTGACCGGGTGCACCGGACGTCCACCCACGAGCGCGGTCAGATCATTGCCTAGCTTCTTGATTCGCAGCGCACGTTCCACGACCTCTGGGTGGGTTTCGGCCAGAGGAAACACACTCGGGAGGCCTACGAAATCCGGGGCAGCGAAGACGTACAAGTGCGTTGCATGGTTCTGAAGGTAGCTGGCGTAGACAAGCAGTTTTCGCATCAGTGTGGTTCGCTCGCTCACCTCGATACCCAGCGCAGCCTCGACAGCCTTCACCGATGTCAAGGCGTGATTCGGCGAACATATCCCGCAGATGCGGGATGTGATCAGCGGAACCTCATCGAACCTACGACCGACGACCATCGACTCGAAGAAACGGGCGGGTTCCACGACATCCATCGTGATATCCCGGACTTCTCCGTTCTCGACCTCGACTGATATGGTCCCGTGCCCCTCGATACGCGCAACATGTTCGACGGTGAGCAACGCCATCAGAGGACCACCTCTTCATTGGTGTTGTACAGACTGATATACGACAGCGCTCTTTCGGCATCGAACCCGTGGTCCTCGAAGACGATCCGCGCTGCAGGGAGGTTGGCTTCGGGAGCGATTCCTCGGCAACCAGTGCACGGACGACCCAGCGTGACGCATCGGGCATGACATCCGGAACGAGTGACGACACCCAGGCAGAGCTGACCCTTCTCGAAGAAGCAGACGTTCTCCCGGGTCTTGCATGCGAAGCACATCGGCTGCCTCGGCGTCTTGTCCCTGAGTCCGTGTAGGGCGCGCGAAAGCACGTGTAGGAACTCATCCGTGTCGATCGGACACCCTGGAACGATGTAGTCGACATCGATGACCGAAACGACGGACGCGGGGGCGACTCGGCCGAGCGCAACCCGTCCACGCTCGCCGTAGACGAGCGCGAAGCCCTCCTCGATGCCAGCTGCGTTTGCGATTGCGGATATGCCCCCCGTGACCGCGCAAGATCCGATGGCAATGACGACACCCGCAGTCTCCCGCACCCTGCGTAGCAGATCGAGGTGCTCTTGCGTCGTCGCCGCGCCCTCGACGATCGCGACATCGTATTCGTCGGGCATATGCCCGCTGCTCGCAAGCTGCCAGTAGGTCAGGTCGATCAACCCAAGGACCTCGAGAAGGTGATCCTCGATGTTGGTCATCTGTACCTGGCATCCGAAGTCACTCGCGAGTCCGATCACGACTACTCGAGGCGCCATCTATATCGCCTCCTGCAAGTTCATCGCTTCCCAGTAGTTGAACACCGGACCGTCGATGCATGTGTACTGATGCCCGACGCCGCAGTGCCCGCATTTCCCAATTCCACACTTCATTCGTCGCTCGAAGGAAACGTAGATTCGATCGACGTCCATCTCCTTGCGGCGCATCTCGTCGATCACGTAGCGATACATGACCGGAGGACCGCAGATGGCCCCATATGTCTTCTTCGGGTCAATCTCGATCATCTCGAACAGCCGGGTGACACGACCCACCTCATCGGTCCACGTGTCGTCAGGCACGTCGACAGTGAGGATGAGCTCGAAGTCGTCTCGGTGCTTCCACATATCGAACTGGTACCTGAACAGGATCTCATCTGGGTTCCGCGCACCGTAGAGGATGGTGACCTTGCCGAATTCATGCCTCTCGTCGTGAATGTGATTGATGAGAGACTTGAGCGGCGCGATACCGAGACCGCCGGCCACCAGCAGAACGTCGTGTCCCTTCATCTCCTGCATCGGGAAGCCCCGGCCGAACGGGCCGCGAATCCCCACGATGTCCCCGCAGCGCTTGGCGTGAAGTGCGCTGGTGACGTCCCCCGCCTCCCGCACACAGAGCTCGATGAAGCCCTGCTTGCTTGGTGCCGAAGATATCGAGATCGGAGCTTCACCGACACCGAAGATCGACAGTTCGACGAACTGACCTGAATCGAACGAGAACGCGCCACGAACCTCGTCGTCGATGATGCGCAGCTCGAAGAGCTTCTCCTTTTCGGTCAGGTCGAGGATTGATGTGATCCGGGCGGGCCACGGCCGATAGGGATTCACGCCCGCCTGCTGATACGCCAGTGCGGTCTTCACTGCACGCCCCCCGTCTCGAGCGCCTTCACGACTTCCCGCGGGCTGATCCCCGCGAGACATGCACGCTGGCAACGGCCACAGCCGACGCACAGCACGCGCTCGAACTTCGAGAGGTATCCCCACTGCTTGTGGTAGTACCGGTACTTCACTCGGCTCGCGCGGGACTCCCGAAAGTTCTGGCCGTGCGCGACCGCTGCGAACTCTCCGAACTGACACGAGTCCCAACGCCGCTCGCGAGCGCCGCTCTTCTGATCTGGAGCCAGCCGATCAACGACGTCGAAGCAGTAGCACGTCGGACATACCATGGAGCACGCCCCGCAAGACAGGCACCTGTCGCCCAGCTCATCCCACATTGGGCTGTTGAACTTCGCATCGAGCAGAAGGGGTAGTTGAGAGGTGTCCAGCGTCTCTGAGAACGAGTCCTTGAAAGCCGCCGTAACCGACTGGAACTCCTCGGTATCCTCCGACGTGATCTCGCGAGACTCGACATGGCGATCGAGAAGCTCGGCGCCCTTGACGGACTGTACGGATACGAAATACCGGTCGCCCAGATCCGTCAGGAAGATATCGAACCCCCAGTGGACCTCGTCGGTCCCCCATGCGTTGCAGAAACACGTCTCGGACGACGTGCACGAAACGCCCACGAGCAGCGTCGATTCCCGCCGCGCCCTGTAATAGGGGTCTTCGTAGTCGCGCATGAAGACGTTGTCCATGAGCAAGAGCCCGTTGATGTCGCACGAGTGGAGACCGAACACCACACGGGGCGCGGCATACACCTCGTCGTCAACGACCTCGTTGTCCGCCACACGAAACCGCATCATCTGTTCTTCCGGCGGGAAGAACAGCTTCTTCGGCGGCAATAGCGTCGTGTCGTAGTCGAGCCGAAGGTCCGACGGATCTTCTACCTTGCCGAAGACGAACTTGCCGTCCTTGGCTATCGGACCGATGACTTCGTACTCTGCGGCCAGGCCACGCACCAAATCGGGCATGCGTGACCGATCCATGATGCGAAAGAACATGCCTCCCCCTCACCCCCGGCAGAGCAGGGACCGAGACCTACTGGTGTGGCGCCGCTCTCAGGCGAGCGGCACTGCGACGGGCGCTACGCGCCGAAAAATATCGCGATCTCGCGTTCGGCGGATTCCGGAGAATCCGACCCGTGCACGACATTGGCTTCGACAGAGAGGCCGAAATCTCCTCTTATCGTGCCAGGTGCCGCGTCGCGTGGATTCGTCGCTCCCATGAGCTTGCGACATACCGCGACAGCCTCGGGCCCGGACAGAACCATCTTGACCACGGGTCCGGAGGTGATGTAGTCGACGAGGCCCGCGTAGAAGGGCTTGCCTTCATGCTCGCGGTAGTTCTGCGCGGCTTCGTCCTGTGTGACGACGCCGTACTCCAAACGCTCGATGATCAGACCGGTATCTTCGAAACGCTGCACGATGCGGCCGACAAAACCACGGGCGACGGCATCGGGCTTGATCATCACATAGGTCTTCTGGCTCACTCGTTCCCTCTCTTCCGGTACGTGCGCGTGGCGTCCAGGTCAGATGCCACCACTCTTGTCATTGAATACGATCTCGACGCCAGTAATCTTCCAGCCGACACCCTCACGCCCAAGCGTGATAGTAAGGATCAGTGGCGAGGCGTCCTGCGGAGTGACGGCCGCTGTCACAGTGGACCGGCTCCTGCCCTTCTGCACGGACTGAACCTCGTAGTCCTTCGCCGGGGGGAGTTTGCTCATCTCCTTTTCCACGTCTGCCGAAGAGACGCTCCCCACCCAGTACTGCTCCACCTCGGCGCCCTCGGCCCGCGCGCCGAGCATCCCCTCGACGGTCATGGACTGTGTGGGGTAACCGTACCCGAGTGCGTAGAGTCCCACTAGCCCGCCCAACACCACGGCAACGACAAGGACGCCGATGGCCACGGCAATCCACGGGTTGTGGTGCTCGCTTCGTGCTTCACGCTCGGCCCGGCGGGCAACCCGATCTCGATCTCGCATCTCCTCTTCGGTCATGCTGAAGAACGACGACACCGCTTCGTCATCACCGAACTCGACAACGGGAACAGCCGAAGTGACCACCGACTCGATCGGCGATTCGTCGGCAATATCGGACAAAGCCCGGAGCTCGCCGGTATTCCACCCGTCCGACCCCTCGGGTGAGTCGACCACGATCGGCGGTATCTCCCCGGTGCTCCACCCTTCGACCGTCTCGTGTTTCGGAATGACGGCATCGCGACTCTTGTTGAAGGCCGCAATCGCCTGCGGAGAAAGCGTGTGCCCATGGAGTTGAGTCGCCTTCTCGAATGCCTTGATCGACTCGCCATACTGTCCGAGCGCGTTGAATGCGATGCCCAGATTGACGAGCGCTCGCCCCTTTCCCGAATACGCGTCGAAGCCGAGAGCTGCCTTGTACGCCTCGACCGCGTCGGCGGGTCGCTGCAGGGCCATGAAGCAGAGACCGAGGTTGTTCAGCGCCCTCCCTGGGTCGGGGTTGCCGCCGTCGAGGGCGGCCTGCCTGTAGCTCGCCGCGGCCTCGTCATACCGGCCCATTTCCAGAAGCGCTGACGCCATACCCTGGAGCGCCTTGTGCGGGGTCGCGTAGTCTGGCTCCTCGAGCGCCGCTCTGTATTCCTTCACGGACTCCGCGTACTCGCCGAGCGAGGCGAGAGCCTGCGCGAGGTTCGAGCGCACTGCCCCCCTGCGATCGTAGAGCTCATCTTTGAGGGCGTGCCGGTAGACAGTCACCGCATCGGAATAGCGTCGAAGTCGCATGAGCGAGTTCCCGGCCATGTGGAAGGCAGAGCCATTCCCTTCCGGGCCGCCAACGGCTGCCGCAAGGAAGCCTTTGGCCGCGGTGCGATAGTCCCCCGCGTCGTAGGCTTGCTTCGCTTCCTGGTATCGGGCGTCGTCCACGCTACCTCCGAGGACCTCTACGGTGTAGAGTTCTCGATCTTCAGTGACACGATCTCGTCGCCAACTGCAAGCTTCTTCACAACGTCCATGCCGTCGATCACCTGGCCGAAGACAGTGTAGTCGCCATCGAGTTTCGGTTGCGGAGCCAGACAGATGTAGAACTGCGATCCTCCAGAGTCGGGATCGGTCGACCTTGCCATCGCAAGCGTACCTTCGAGATGCTGACGCTCGTTGAACTCCTGCGCCAAGCGGTATTCGGGACCCCCGGTCCCGAGGGCGGGTTCGCCGGGCTCGTACTGGCCCACCGATTGCCTCTGCACTATCTCGGCCACTTCGGTGCCGGTGAACCCCTTGGTCTGTGGGTCACCGCCCTGGACAACGAATCCCGGAACGACCCGGTGGAACTTGACTCCGTTGTAGAATCCCGCCTGCGAAAGTTCGATGAACGCTCCCACATGGTTCGGAGCGACATCCGAATAGAACTCAATCCTAATCGTGCCCTTCGAGGTCTCGAGAACGGCGACCTCGCTACCGTTGGGCTTGTAGCTCGCTGTGTACAAGGGTTCCTCCCCTGGAATCGTCACGGTCTGCTCGGAGGACTCCTTCGGCGTGTCCTTCGAAACGTTGTCGGTCTCCTTTGAGGCCTCGTCTCCTGTTGAACAACCGGCCACGCCAAGTAACGACATCGCGAGAGCGCCAGCAAGAATGGTCGTGAGTATCCTGTGCTGCGAGTTGGGCATGAGCGATCGGTTCCTCCTGTGAGCGGTTGTCTTCTTCCGGTGCAGAACTGCACCGGACCGTGAGTCATTCTACCAGTGCGGTTCGCACGTGATAAGGAGTATGCTACGGGGGTACGTCGCATGCCGCGGCGGGCACCCCCGTAGGACGTTGCCCGCCTTGAGTATTCGAGGAGGAGATGCACTTGGGAGCCCTAAGCACTGATAAGATCCGCAACGTCGTACTGGTCGGCCACGGCGGTGCGGGCAAGACCTCTCTCGCGGAAGCGATGCTATTCCTGGCCGGCGCAACGAAACGCCTCGGCAGCGTTGACGAAGGTCACAGCAACCTCGACTACGATTCCGAAGAGCAGAAGCGTCAGATGACCATCAACCTGTCGATTGCTCCGGTTCCCCACAAGGGATACCAGATCAACATCATCGACACTCCGGGCTACGCCGACTTCCTGGGCGACGCCGCGGCAGGAATGGAAGCCGCAGAGATGGCTCTGTTCGTTGTCGATGCCGTCTCCGGTCCCCAGGTTCAGACAGAACGTCTGTGGAAGATGGCTGACGAGATCGGGATTGCGCGCTCCATCGTGGTGAATCGCGTCGACAAGGAGCACGCGAACTTCGATGCAGTCATATCGGCACTCCAGTCGAAGTTCGGACACCGAGTCGGGGCTGTCCAGATGCCTATGGGAAGCGAAGCGGACTTCCGGGGCGTCATCGACATCATCCGAATGAAGGCGTATCACCACGAGGGTGACAATGAGCAGATCACAGCCATACCCGATGAGTTTGCCGCAGCGGCCGAGTCAGCGCGAGACAAGCTGACTGAACTGGTCGCGGAAGCCGACGACGCGCTTATGGAGAAGTACCTCCTCGACGGGGAGCCACTCACCCAGGACGAGCTCGAGACGCTCCTCGACAAGGCTATCGCCCAGGGCATCTTCGTACCGGTGTTCGTGACTTCTGCGATCGCGCTCCAGGGCGTCGAGGATCTCCTCGACGAAATCGTTGCCTTCTTCCCCGAGCCCACCGCCCATGGCCCCGTGGCACTCGACGACGGGGGCGAAATCGAAGTGTCTACCTCCGGCGAACTGGTGGCGTGGGTCTTCAAGACGACGTCCGACCCCTACATCGGCCGGCTGAACTTCGTGAAGATCATTTCGGGCGAACTCACGCCCAATACTGAGCTCGTGAACTCGCGGACCGGCAAGAAGGAACGCGTCGGCCACGTCTTCCAGCTCATCGGCAAGGAGAGCACAGACGTCCAATCCGTTTCGGCCGGAGACATCGTCGTTCTCCCGAAACTCTCGGACACCTTGACCGGTGACACGCTCAGCGCCTCGGGCAAGGTCAAGCTCGCACCGATTCCCTTCCCGAATCCCCCGTATCCCGTCGCCATCGTCGCAAAGACCAAAGCCGACGAGGACAAGCTCGGTACTGCACTCAAGAGCATCGTCGACGAGGAACCGACACTCGTGCTAACGCGCGACGAGGAGACGCACCAGACGGTGCTCTCGGCTGTCGGCGATACCGCTGTCGACGTCGTGCTGTCGAGACTGCACGACCGCTTCCATGTCGAGGCGGAGCTCACCGAGCTTCGTATCCCCTACCGGGAGACCATCCGCAGGACGGCGAAGGCCCAGGGTCGTCACAAGAAGCAGACCGGCGGGTCGGGTCAGTTCGCCGATTGCTCGCTCAGGATCGAGCCCAACCCCGGTCGCGGATATGAGTTCGTCGATGAGATCGTCGGCGGCAGAATCTCCAAACCCTTCATCGTCGCCATCGACCGTGGAGTTCAGGAGACCATGTCCGGAGGCGCTGTTGCCGGCTACCCCGTCGTCGACGTGAAGGTCGCCGTATTCGACGGCTCAATGCACGCAGTGGACAGTAACGAGATGGCGTTCCGAACTGCGGCACGAATCGGCTTCCGGGCCGCCGCCGAGCAGGCAGGGGCCGTCCTCCTCGAGCCCATCGCCACCCTTGAGATCACCGTACCCGACGCGCACGCGGGCGCGGTCATGGGCGATATCAGCTCGATACGGGGTCGGGTTCTGGGCATGGACGCACCAGAGCCCGGTGTGCAGGTCATCAAGGCACAGGCACCGTACGCAGAGGTCGTCCACTACTCCCCGCATCTCCGATCGATCACCAGTGGAACGGGCTCGTACACGCTGTCCATCGACAGCTACGAGGAGGTTCCCGGAGACATCGCCAAGAAGATCATCGAGGCGGCGAAGGAAGAATAGGACTCTCAGACCATACGCGCTTCACAGAACGAGAAGGCCGGCCCTGTTGGGGCTGGCCTTCTTCTTGTCGAATGAATGAAGCCTGCTTCGGAGAATGAAATGGCGCCCTCTGCAGGATTCGAACCTGCGACCTTCTGCTCCGGAGGCAGACGCTCTATCCACTGAGCTAAGAGGGCATCTTGGCGACAACAGGCGCACTCTACCATACACACAGTGGCCTACCAAGAGCCGCTCCGCACGTGAATCAGCTATGCTCATACCACCTGTGAACGCGGAGGTGAATCAGTGTCATCCCTCGGCAAGAGCCTCGTGATCGCGAACCCTGCGGCTAAGCACGGCGTCACCGGCCGCATGCTGCCAGCGATACGCAGGCTGCTCGATGGCATCTGCGACTACGATCTCGTCGTGTCCGAGGCGCCGAGGCACGCACTTGAGATCGCCCGCGATTCATCTGGTTACGACACAGTAATCGCTGTCGGCGGAGATGGGACCCTTCACGAGGTCCTCAACGGTCTTATGGAGCGCCCGGCTGAAGACCGGCCCTCGATGACCCTGCTCCCGACGGGATCGGGCAACGACTACAGGCGCACACTCGGTATCTCTACCGATCTACCAACGGCTGTCCGACAGATCGGACGCGGGGTGCATCATCGGTTCGACGTGGGCGTGGTGAACGGAGCGTACTTCGCAAACTCGATGGCCATCGGCTTGGACGCTCGCGTCACCGCGAAGGCGGTTGAACTGAAGGTCCGGACAGGTTGGTCCGGATTGCCGCTCTATCTCCGCGCGCTGTTCTACGTTCTCTTCAAGCAGTTCTATTCACATCCCGTACGCATGCAGTTCGACGACGAGAAACCTTTCGACTACGACATGCTCTTGATTGCCGTGACCAACGGGCCGACCTACGGAGGCGGATTCTTCATCACACCGCATGCCATTGGTGACGATGGCCTCCTCGACGTCTGCGTGATGGACTCCATCGGCCTCTTCGAGGCGCTGTGGCGCCTTCCGGCAGTAATCCTCGGTAGACACGAGAACATGCGACCCGTGCATATGTCGCGGCACTCGAGGATTCGGCTATGGTCGGAGCGTCCGATCGAAGGTCAGATAGACGGCGAAGTGATGCTCGACTCTCACTACGATATCCGGATACTCCCCAGCGCCATCGATGTCATCGTCCCGGAGAACGACTGATGCACGCAACGCTGATAGAAGCCTTCGCGCGGCTGGGTCCCGTTGAGGTCCTTCGCATGCTCTGGCCATGCTGTGTGCTCTTCGTTGCGGCATATCTCATCGGCTCGGTGCCATTCTCGTACATCATCGCCCGGGCAGTGAGCGGCGAAGACATCACCGAGCACGGCACGGGAAACGTCGGCGCAATGAACGTCCGTCGAACGACCGGATCGTGGTTCTGGTTCTCAATGGCGATGCTCGCGGACGCCTTCAAAGGTTTCGTCCCCACGCTCGCAGTCGTCATCGTGCCGCCCATCTTCATCGAGCGCAGCTTGGTCGATGGCTTCGTCTGGATGACGAATCCGACACTTACACCCCTGGTGGGCGTCGCGGTCTTCGGTCCCGCGACTGTCGTTGTCGGATGCGTCTTGGGCCACAACTACTCCCTGTGGCTGAGTCTGGCCAAGCGTCGGGTGATCGGAGGAAAGGGTCTCGCGACCGGAGGCGGCGCGCTTCTCGCCTACAACTGGCGCTACTTCGTCGTCGCGATGGTCGTGGGCCTACTCACGATCGCCTTCACGCGCTACATGATGGCTGGACAGGTCGCCGCCGTGGTCGCGCTACCGATATACGCCGTCGCCGCTCATCAGCGAGACACCCTCTTCGTGACGATTCTCGCAATCGTCGTCTACGCCCGTCACCATCACCGCTTCGTGGGTCTGATACGCGGCCGTGAGCCCCGTATGTATGTGGAGGACCGGATGGGGCCGCGCGGATAGTCGGTCCCGGAGGCGCGTGCCAGCTCAGCGGATTTCCCCCATCGACGCAGCGAAGCCGAGTCATCGATCAACTCGGCTTCGCACACAGAACTTGGATGAACGCCTAGTCCATCGTGATTGATTCGTTGGGACAGGAATCGACGCAGATGCCGCACTCCGTGCAGTCCTCCGGACGATTCAGTGCGGCGACATCCTCTAGGTCGTAGCAGGCCTGCGGGCACTCGTCCACGCAGATGCCACAGGCCGTACACAGATTCGCGTCAACAACAGGAATGGACATCTCACGATCCTTTCAACAGCCCGCGGACACTCGTCCGCCCTGACAGCGTGGCGCACATGATAACACGGAGAACGCTAGCGCGCCTTGTCCTGTATCTCCGCAGGGCTCCAGAGGCAGTACGGGTACTCACGGTCGGTCAGTATCGCTGTTGCCGCTTGCTGATTCTCGAGTGACGAGAGACGCACGCGAAACTCGGTGACCAGCGGGGCCATGATTGCCGCGAGCTCGACGTTGATCGCGCGTATGCGCTCCCCAAGCATCTTCTTGTTCGCGCCCGGCTCCCCGATCTCACGAACGAGCTTCCCCTTTTCTTCCGCGAGGGCTGTGGCCCTGGCCGACTCCACCTCAGTATCGAATTCGACTTCGCCGAGCAAGGCATCCGGGTTGTGCTCCGCGCGATGCAAGTCCTGTTTCGCCTGCGCAATCTCCTCGTCTCCGACTATGTGCGCGCCCAGCGGCAGATACATGGTCATCGAGGCAACCGCGTATCGGGGCGCCTGTACGCCGAAGAAACCACGCATGACACCGTTCGTGACGTGGTCGTAGCGCCCGCCACCGACTCCGTGAATGAATAGATCGGCGATGAATAGGCGAACGTAGAGGGTGAGGGTCAGAGCTTTGGGCGCGAGTGTTGCAGTCAGGCCCTCGAACGTGCGCATCACTTCGGCAGGGTCGGCAGCCGAGTCGAACAGCCTCTCGCCGTCCGCGTGGAACGCCAGTCCATCACCCTCGCGACTCACACTCAAGGTCCGCCTACCTGCAGCCTCGATGACCCACAACGGCAGCTCCACCGATTCGTCTCCAACTGCCAGGTCGGGAAACGGCTGTGCGCTCGTACGGATGCGGCCCGCGATCCGATACGCCTGCAGCTCGTGGTTGTAGCACTCCGCAAACTCCCGCGCACGCAGAGCCATCTCAGCGACAAAGCGCAGGAAGGACTGCGTGCGCCCCATTCGTGTCGCCGGGATCTCGAGGTAGTCGGTGCCCGAGACGGCCTCGTATCGCCGTCTGGCGAAAGTCATCAGATCGCCCAGATTGTCCGTGTCGTCGGCCGACGATCTGAGCGATTCGCAGAAGTTGTCGAAGTGGTGACCGAGAGCCGGCGTCGGAAGTCCGCTCAGAGCATCCGCTCCCGATGCGGCGAAACGCTCGATCTCAGCCGCAGAGGGTACAAGTGCGCACGCAAAGCACACGTCCTTGCCGCCCGCGGCAAGGCTTATGCTGCACTTCCTCACCTCGGGACTGAGACACGGCGCCGTGAACGAGATCGCATCGAACGAATCGGTGTCGACCACGAGGTCTACGCCGACAGCCCCCGTCTCGTCACAGAACCGTTGCAGAAGGAAGTCCTTGATCCAGACGCCAGGGTGATATAGCAGTGGCTGGTGTCCGGTCAGAGCGATCCGATCCGGAGCCTCCGAGACCGGCGTAAGCGGAACACCGATTCGCTCGGAGTAGTGGACGGCAGCAGCGACGAACTCCCTTCTAGCCTCATCACGAGCGACAGACACGGGAACGCCGCCGACGGTGAAGTCCCATCCGGCCGCGTGCGAGGCATTCTCTTCGGCAAGCTGTGCCCACTCGTCGAATGGCGGTTCCGAAAGGATCTCTCCGTGACCGCGCGGCAACCCGGGTCTGCTGCGGAGCATATCGGCTACACCAGGTCCTCTACCGCGCGCACGCCGACCGGCTCGAGCCCGTAGAACGGTTCGCCCGCCTCAGTATTGATGAGGCCACCCCACATGCGCGCGTACTGCTCGATCATCGAAACGATGCCGGCATTCGACGGATTCGCCGAGAACTGAGACTCGTAGGCAGAGAGAGCCTCGAGCTTCTTGTCGAGGTCTGAGGTCACATCGACAACGAAAGACGGCTCTCTCAGGATCCTTCTGTGTACGGCCATGTACTGGTAGATGCGCGATGGATAGTGCGGCTCACCGGACATCTCGGTCTTCGTGAACTTCGAGTAGAACCGCGCAGCCACACAGATCGCGTGGGCCGCGATGTGATCGGGATGGGCGTCTTCGGCGAACGGGATGAACAGAGTCGCGGGGCGCAGCTCGCGCAGTACCTCGGCGAGTTCCGTCCTGGCCTCCACCGTGTCGAAGAGGTACCGGTTCCGAAGCGATAGTGTACGGCGCTGCGCACCGAGGATCTCCGCTGCGCGTGCCGACTCCTTCGCGCGCGTCTCCCGCGTGCCGTGAGGCGTCGGCTCCCCGTCGGTGAGGTCGATGATCGCGACGCTCTTTCCCCGACGGACGAGCCCCGCGATCGTCGCGCCCATACCGATCTCCACGTCGTCGGGGTGGGCACCTATGCAGGCATAATCTACCATTCGGTCTCCTCGAGCGCCGACTTCCACACTTGCATGTAGTATGCGTGGCGCCGCTCGGGGTCGTCGAGGTCCTCGCCGAAGGACCGGTCGTGCTCGAAGTAGATTCGCTCGACCGGGATCTCCGTCACCCGCAGTTCCCTGCGCCATGCATATGCCCAGAGTTGCAGGGGCATCGCATACCCCGGCTCATCCAATCGCATGCCATCGAGCGACGCGAGTCGATACGCCTTGAAGCCGCAGAATGCATCCGTCAGCTCCCAGCCGGTCACGCGGTTGATCTCCGCGGTGATACTGGCGTTCACTTCCGGACGGCTCTTGGGCGGCTCTCCCAACTGCCGGCTCTCCGGCAGGTATCGGCTGCCTGAGACGATGTCCCATCCTTCATCCAGCACCTTCAGGAACTGCGGGATGTGCGCGGGCTCATGTTGACCATCGCAGTCCATGGTCACCACACGCGCCACGCCCCTGCATCGGGCGACGGCGACGCCCTCGCTGAGGGCGCGGCCATATCCCAGGTTCGTGGGGTGCGCGATGACGTTCACGTCGTCGCGAGCTGCGAGCACCGCGGTCGTTTCGTCGGTGGAACCGTCGTTGACCACGAGGATCTCCCCGTCGTAGTGACGCCTGACCGCATCAAGTACTCCCGCCACACTCGATGCCTCGTTGAAGACAGGCATGAGGACGAGATCGCCGGCGCAACGCTGTGCCCCTGACATGCGTCAGTCTGCTCCCGGCGAACTCGACTCCAGCACCTCGAAGGAGGTAGAAACCTCCACCTGAGGCCCGAGCATCCCCCGGACGGAGCAGTACTTCTCTTCGGACAGCTCGATAGACCGCGACACGGCTGCGTCCGTGATGCCGCGTCCGGTGACCACATAGTGAAGGTTGATCCTCGTGTAGATCTTCGGATAGTCGTCTTCTCTTTGCTGCGCCTCGACGCGGATCTCGAGACCCGCGACATCCTGGCGCTTCTTCTCCAGAATCGAGACGACATCCATCGCGGTACATCCCGCGAGAGCATAGAGCACGAGTTCCAGCGGGCGTGTGCCCGTACCTTCGCCCTTGTACTCCGGCTTCGAATCCATCACAAGACCGTGCCCGGTCTCGTCCCAACCGACGAACTGGCGATTGCCAGCCCAGCGCACGTTGACGGTATCCATCGGCGCCCTCCGAGGATTGATGACGGTTAGAAGGTTTCTACCCGGACTCTAGATCTTGCGTCCCACCATCTGCGCGAGTTCGCGCGGGTTCATCGCCTTGCCGATCGCCTCTTCGAACGTGATCTTGCCCGCCTGCAGCAGCGCCTTGAGGTGCTGGTCGAGTGTCTGCATCCCCAGCGAGGCGCCGCCCTGGATGATCGTAGCCATCTGGTGAGTCTTGCCCTCGCGAATCAGGTTCTGAATCGCCGGTATACCGAGCATGATCTCCATGGCCAGAATCCGACTGCGCCCGTCGGTGGTACGCATGAGCACCTGGGAGAGCACACCCTCGAGCGTCGTCGAGAGTTGCATTCGGACCTGCTGCTGCTGATGCGGGGGAAACACATCGATGACGCGATCGACAGTAGCCGGACCGCCGGTAGTGTGCAGAGTCGCCAGCACCAGATGCCCGGTCTCGGCCGCAGTGATCGCCGCCGAGATCGTCTCCAGGTCACGCAGCTCGCCCACCAATATCACGTCGGGGTCCTGACGCAGGACGCGCCTGAGTGCGGAAGCGAACGAGTGCGTGTCCTCCCCGATCTCGCGCTGGTTCACGTAGGCCTTCTTGTTCTTGTGCATGAACTCGATGGGGTCCTCGAGAGTGATGATGTGACACGCTCGCGCCTCGTTGATGTGGTCCACCATCGCGGCTAGTGTCGTCGACTTTCCCGACCCGGTCGGACCCGTCACGAGAACGAGACCACGCGGCCTGTCCGCGAGGTAGCGGCAGACCTTCGGCAGGGCAAGTTCCTCGATCGTCGGAATCTTGATTGGAATAACGCGGAAGACAGCGCCCATTGAGTTGCGCTGCTGGAACACGTTCGCGCGGAATCTGGATACCCCGGGAATGCTGTACGCGAAGTCCAGTTCCAGCTCTGTCTCGAAGCGCTTGCGCTGTTCCTCGGACAGGAGGTTCAGAATCATCTCCTGCGTGTCGCGAGGCATCAACGGCCGAAGATTCTCAATAGGAATGATCTCGCCGCGCTGACGGATTCCCGGAGCGCTTCCAACGGTGATGTGCAGGTCCGAACCGCCGCGGTCGAGCATAAGCCGAAGCAGGTCGTCGATGTGCGGGAACTCCCCCGTCTTCGGCGCGTCCGATCCGATACGCCCTTCGGCAGTCGGTCCGACAGGCTCGTGGGGAGCGGCCGTCTGTGTTGGGGTTGCAGGCGGCCGAGTATCTGGAACCGGCTGCATCACTCCATACGACGAATCGGGCGCAGGAGTGGACGCCTCGGGCGCCTGGGGAGTCTCTGCGGCCCCGACAGATGCGCGGACTTCTTGCGGCGTTCCGTAGTCACCCGCAACCGCGGGTCCCGTCGCTGCCGGAGAAGCCTCGACATTCACCAACGAGAGGATCTTCTCGACTAGCTGGGCTGGAGGTCCGGCAGCCGGAAGATGAGCCGCAGCACCAGCCTGGCGCGCACGCAGCGCTGTCATCTCGTTCGGCTGGAGCGACAGGATGATAATCGGAATGTCCGCTGCAGCAGGGTCGGACTTGATCTGCTGCGTCAGAGCATAGCCATCCATGCCCTCTAGCTCACCGTCGACGACAATGATGTCCGGTCTCTGGGCGCCAACCATGCCTATGGCCCGCGGACCTGATAGCGCACTAATGACCTCGATGTCCGATCCAGACGATGACAACCCCGAACGAACCCTCTCCATGAGGTCAGCGTCCTCGTGGACTATCAGCACCTTCTTCTCAGCCACAGGCTGGTCCCTCCTCGCGAGACTCCACCAGATGATTTCCACGCAAACGTTGCGAGAGCCGCGAAACCCCTGCACGATGCTGGTATCGGCACCCTGGACCGGTGGCTGAAGGGCCCCGTCCTCGTGCATGCACCGTCACAGGGTAGTATAGGCGCTGTCGCCCACCGTAGGCACTCCTATCGAAAGGCACCTCGTGCGACTCCACATCGAAAGCATCGCATACGGCGGCGATGGTGTGGCCCACTCGCCCGACGGTCGCGTGGTATTCATACCCGCGACGTGCCCCGGAGACGTTGTTGAGGCGACAGTCATCTCCGAGCAATCCCGTTACCTCCGCGCAACCCTCGGTGAGATTCTAGAACCGTCTCCAGACCGCGTTCAGCCGCCGTGCCCCTACTTCGGCGTCTGTGGAGGGTGCCAGTGGCAGCATGTCGCTACCCAGGCGCAGCGCGAAGCGAAGACGAACGCTGTTCGCGACGCGCTGGCCAGAATCGGTTCGATCGGCAACCCGGTGGTGCTCGACTGCATAGCATCGGACGCCGACTATGGCTACCGCAACAAGATAGAGCTGCATGCCGCCAGCGACCACGGTCGCTTGGTGCTCGGCTTCGCTCGCGCCGGTTCGTCCGACGTCATCGCCATAGCAGAATGTATGCTCCTGCCGAAGAAGGTTCGTGCGCTCCCGAGGTCGCTGCAAGGAGCCCTGCGCTACCTCTCGGGATCCTCTGATCTCGAGATCAGCCGCGTCACTATTCGCGCTGCGGCACGAACGAACAGCCTTCAGATTGCGATCTGGACCCCTCCGGGTGCCTTCCCACGCCATGCCGCCGCGAAGACCATTATCGATGCGACAGGTGCTGACAGCGTCGTTCGCGTTCTGTCGAAGAAGGACGAGGCCGTCCGGAAGATCGTCAAGGTGGAAATCCTCGCGGGCAAACCGGTTTGGTCCGAGCGGCTCGGGGAGCACAGGATGGCGGTGTCCGCACCGTCGTTCTTCCAGGTAAACACCAAGGCGGCCGAGCACCTCGTATCGAACGTCATCGAGTCGATCGCCTGTGACGGCACGGACAGGGTCCTTGACGCCTATGCAGGCGTCGGCACGTTCACCGTTCCCCTCGCCCAGCGCGCTGGCGAGGTCGCGGCGATCGAGTCATCCAAATACGCTCTCGGCGACCTCGAACGGAACCTCGAGGGTGTCGATGGCTTCGTTGAGATCCACCCCGGAGACGCCGGCAGGATTATCGGCGATCTCGGTCGGATGGATCTCGTAGTCGTGGACCCGCCGCGAGCTGGCCTCGGAGACCAGGCGCTCGTCTCAGTTGTCGCGGCACGGCCCTCGAAGATCGCGTACGTGTCATGCGACCCAACGACACTCGCGCGGGACGCTTCGGCGCTCCTGGAGGCCGGCTATTCGCTAGTGCGAGCCCAACCGGTCGACCTCTTTCCGCAGACGTATCACATCGAGACGGTCGCAATCTTCGAGAAGGCCTAGCATGTCGCGCCCTAGACGAGTCGCCCGACTTCCGGGAAGTCGGTCACATAGACGTCGTGCGGCGCGTCATCATGATCACTCGTCAGATCTCGTCCCGCCGCGTGGACGCCCTCGTGATCGCCGTCTCCCCACATGGCGCTCTCTGTCACGTCGTAGACAACACCCTTGTACGCAACGTACGCGGGCTTCCCGCTCTTGCCGTCAAAGGTAGCCAGATCCTCGGCAGTGAAGTCCTTCATGCGCGCCTCCAGCAGGTGTGATGGGCATAGGAACACTCGATATTTCCCCCCGGAAAGCGCGCGCGAAACCGCTGGCCCTAAACCGAATGTCTGGTCCTCATCACCCGTCGCGGCGACGTCTGCGCAGCCTGCCAGGCAATCGAGTCGCCCGCACGGTTGCAGTCGTGGGGATTCCCGGACCGCAAGCGGAACGAGGGACTGAGCCTCCTTCGACAGGATCACATCCTCGTAGTCGACCGCCAGATCGGTTGACTCGCCGTCCAGATCCATCGTCAACGTCGTTGATGAAGAAGCGATGTACGACAACAACAGTGTCCGTGATGGAAAGACAGACGTGGCGGAGCGTCACTGGTGAGATCCTACTGACCCTCGAGACGCTCCCGCAGCTTGATGAGATCTACGACTATCTTGCGACCCTTGGTGGCAAGCACGCCCTCCTTGGCGAGGTTCGAGATAATCCTGCTCGCCGTCTCCCGTGACGTGCCTGCGAGGGTCGCCATGTCGTAGTGCGTGAGTCCCTGGATGACCGGAACGCCACGTGTTTCGTAGCTCGCGGTCGCCACATTCAGCACGACCCGCATAACGCGATGGGTCGCGTCATGGAACGCCATGTCTTCGAGGCGCGCAATGGTGTGTCGCAGCCTACGCGAGAGAGTCGCTATCAGCGACAGCGCCAGTCGCGGATTGATCTGGATGGCCGAAGAGAGATCCTTGGCGTCCAGCGCGAACAACTCGACGTCCGTCACTGCGATGACGTCAGCGGAACGTGGCTCTGCATCGACCAGACTCATCTCTCCGAAATGCGCCGGCGCCTCCAAGTAGTTCAACGCCAGTTCCTTACCGTCAGGCGACGCAAGCGAGACCTTGACGCGGCCGGACACCAGCAGGTACATGGCCGAACCGGCCTCGTTCTGATTCACGATGAACGCGTTCTTCGGGTATGTGCGGTATTGCACCATATCCGCGAACGTTTCGATGTCCTCCGCGCCGAGATCGGCGAACATCGGAATGGCGCGGAGTTTCGCAACGGACTGTTCTCTTGAAGTGTTCGTTCTCATGTCTGTGATATCGGCCCCTCCACACTGTGACTTGACACACACTTGCGCTTGGATCGTCACAGTCCAGCGCCCGCAGTCACATTCCCAGGGCAGACCTTCCGCAATCGCCTTCACCATACAGAAGGAAGAGGCGGCAGATTGACTCTGCCGCCTCTGGCGTTCTCAGTTTGTGAAGCGTCTATCCGACCCTACATCTCGGTTCTGATGTAGTCGATCATAAGCGGTGTGAGGTGCGGGATCAGCTGCGGAAGGTACGTGGGCATAAGCGACTCCATCGTCTTCGGCAGAAGGTCTGGCATCAGATCCTGCATGTCTGCGGGCATCTCGCCGATGTAGTCCTCAACCTCGCGAACCATATCCGGCATGACCTTCCCGAGAACACCCGGCGCAAGCATCGGGAACAGCACCGGCATCATCTTGTTCATCATGGCGAGCCCGCCCGGAACGTACTTCATCGACTTCATCATCGGCTTCATACCGAAAGGCATCGCATCCATCATCTGCGGGAAGATCCGGCCCATGAACGTCGCCATGTTCTTCGGTTCCAGAAGGATGATGAACTTCTCGAAGTAGCTCCACATGTACATCGAGTACTCTGTCGACTCCGGTATGTCATAGCCGGCAGCCTCAGCCACTACGCGCGAGAGGTCGTCGATCTTGAGCCCCAGGTCGTTCTTGATGTTGCTGTCCCTCAGCTGCACCTGGCAGCACGGACACAGTGCGACGACCGTATCCGCCCCGGCGTCGACAGCCTCCTGCAGACGCTCCTTGCCGAGAACGGGCGCCACGGGCATCTCGCCGACGAGCGTCAGCACGGAGCCGCAGCACAGACCCTCCTCGCGATTGTGCTCCATCTCGACGAAGTCGACGCCGGGAATGGCTTTGAGCATGTCGCGGGGTGGCTCGTAGTTGCCCTGAGCCCGACCCATGTGACACGAATCGTGGAACGTGACCGTACTGCCGTCGAACGGGCTGTCCTTCAGCTCCAGCTTGCCTTCAGCAATCGCGTCTGCCACGAGTTCCGAGTAGTGCTTCACCTCGAACTCGTACTCCTCGCCGCGCTCGGCGGCGATGTTCGCGTAGAGCTCCTTCCACACGAGGCCGCACGCAGGACACGAGGTGACGATCGTCTTGGCACCCCGCTTTCGGGCCTCAGATGTGTTGTGCTCGAATATCTCCTCGAACAGGTCCCACTTGCCGGCAACCTTCATGGGAATGCCACAACAAGCCTCGTCCTTGCCCATGTATCCGACGCTATACCCGGAGTCCTGGAGCAGGCGAATGCTCGCCTCTGCGATGTCAGTCTCGACGAAACTGGCAGTGCAGCCCGCGAAGTACAGGATGTCCGACTGCTCCGGGATCTTCTCTGCAACGTCCTCGGGCACCCACGCGTCGCGATTCTCAGCCTTGCCCGCCCAGATATCCCGTTCACCGCGTAGCGACGCGGCCATCATCTCAAAGGGCGGGAACGTGCCCCGCTTGTCCTCGTTGATCAGCTTTCCGCGCATGGCCATCCAGTTGTGTTCCACAGGAAGCTGGAGCTGGCAGCGGGTATTGCACACCTCGCATGTCGTGCACACGAGGAATGTGTCTATAGCCTTCCGATTCCACTCCTCGCGCCCCTCGATCACTTCGCGCAGGAACGCGTACTTGCCGCGCGGCGAATGCGACTCCCAACCCCTTCCGGAGTACTGCTCGCATGTTGGGACGCAGTAGCCGCACCGCGCACAGGCGTAGGCCATGAATGCAACTTCCCCCGGAACACCATTCCGCTCCTTCGAGAAGTCCTCGTGACGCTGCGGCGGCTTCGCGGCGTTCGCAATCGGTCGCACTATCGGCTCCAATGCGCCAGCCGTTCCCATCAGCAGGTCGATCACACCAGACCCGAGTACCTTGCCGGGGTTCATGAACCCCTTCGGATCCACCTCGGCCTTGTAGGCGGACAGTGCTCGCAACTTGTCCTTGCCGAGAACGGACTCCGCCTCACGCCGGAAGTAGAGACCGGTGGAGTACGCCGAGCCACCGTTCTGCTTGGCGATCTTGATGACCGAAAGCGACAGAGCGAATGCGAGGTTGAACGCGAGACTTCGCTCGTCATGAGGCACGAAGCCGAGAAGAACGACCTTGTCGCCTTTCGCGTGCATTCCCTCGAGAATGAACGGCTGATCGATCTTGCGGTCGATCTCCTGCAGCACGGATGCAAGAGAGGCCAGCGGCACGACGACTTCCGTCGGAACCAGCGAGGGACCGATCCGCTTGAGGCGCATGGGCGAGAACCTCAGTTCCCATTCATGCTCGGCCGCTTCGGCGGAGAGTTCCTCGCCACCGGTAGACGCCGCAATCGCGGTGAGAGCCATGTCGATCGCGTCGCGCCGCGACTCCGGATACGCGATCATCGCAATGTACTTCTCAGGGAGCACCGGATCGAAGTGATCGTGCGCCATCTCGTATGGATGACCGTGCCGGTGCGGCAGTTCCTTCTTGAGTCGGATGGACTCGGGGTTCAAGAACGTGATCGACCAGATTGGGAGATGCTCTTCAGAGATTGCCTTCAGGGCAGAGGCCAGAGCGCCAGCATCTTCGAAGGAGATTGCGCGATGGACCTCCGGTTCGAGGTTCCGAATCCTGATGGTCAGCTCCGTGATGATGCCGGTTATGCCCTCAGCATCGGCTACTCGCTCAAGGAGCTCCTTGCCGTCAAAGACCTTCACTTCACCGCTCGGAAGCACTACTCGGGCCGAAACAACGTTCTCCTTGATGGTTCCATATTCATACGAGCCGAAGCCTGCGCCGCCTTGCGCCAGCCAACCCGCTGCGCCCGAACTCGGCGACGACGACGGGTACAACCTGAGGGCCAGACCATCCTTCTCGAGTTCGCGCTCGATCTGCTCCCAGATCGTCGCGGCCTGTACCGTGACGGTCATTCCCTTCTGATTTGCCGAAAGGATCTTCTGCATCCCCGACATGTCCGCCACGACCGCCCCGGTAGTAGGCAGGACACCACCGTAGCCGGAGGTCGCCCAGCTTCTCGGGACGATCTTGAGACGCTCCTCCCGGGCAAGGTTCATGAGTGCGACGATCTCGTCTTCGCTCTTCGGCCGGACGACGGCACCAGCGATGCCCGCCGGAACGAACGGCCTGACGAGAGAAGGCATCGCGCCGATGTCGAACGAGTACATCTTGCGTTCGACCCGGTCGGTCCTCACCCTATCCCCGAACACATCCCGAAGACGGGTTTCGACTCTTTCGGTAACAGCAGCCATGAGACTCGGTGTCCTCTCGCATGTAGAAGCATATCCGGCATCGCTTGTGAACAGGTTCTCGTGTGAGTTGAAAGCAAGCGGTATGCCCATAGGGGTATCGGGGCAACCGATACGAAGCATACCCAGCCAGGTATGCCACAGTCAAACGGTCTCCCGGCCCACTCCGTGCTAGGATAGGACGTTCTCGACGCTACCCCTCGGAGGCCACATGCAGGGCATTCTCTTCGATCTCGATGGCACTCTCTTGGACATAGACATGGGTGCTTTCCTGCGCCGCTACTTCGACGCGCTTGCAGAGACCGTCGCCCAGCTCGTCCCTGCAGGACAGGTGGAGAACGCCATGCAGGCCCTCAACGACGCTACCGAAGCCATGATCCGTCCCCACCCCGGTGTCACGAACAAGGATGTCTTCCACCGAGAATACCTGCGCCTCACCGGTGTCGACATCGATGCGAATGCGGACGTCTTCTCCCGCTTCTACGAAGAGCGCTTCCCCAGTCTCGGAGGCGGAACGGGTCCGGTCGCAGGTGCGGAGGAGGCCCTTGCTGCCGCCGAGGAAATCGGGCTGCGCATCGCGATCGCTACCAACCCTATCTTCCCGCTGCGCGCCGTCGAACATCGTCTCAGTTGGGCAGGAATAGACCCCTCGCGCGCCCACGCCATCACTGCCTACGAATGCATGCACGCATGCAAACCACTTCGGGCCTACTTCGACGAGACCGCGCAGATGATCGGAGTCGAGCCGCGGGATTGTCTCATGATCGGCGACGATCCCATTCTCGACATGTCGGCCGTCGACTCGGGAATGGCGACCTTCAGCGTCGGCGAAGCGCCTTCACCGCACGCTACCTACCGCGGGACCCTGGAGGATCTGCCCGATCTTCTCGAACGCATATTCAGGGTGTAGATGGCTACCTAGATTGACCTGCCCGAGCCGAGCTTGCGCCGGATGAGCGCTACCCACGCGCCATCCATGCGCTGGTCGTAGAAGTACTCAAAGCGACCCTTGGTCTCCTTGCGAAGGTCGATCTGGTAGCCAAGTCCTGCTGGTTCGTGATCGCACACGACCACGAGACTGTCGTCCGCGTCTAGTTCCAGCATCTTGTCCAGAACGGCGAACACGACTGGCCGTCGAAGACCGGGAGTGAATCCGCGAAGATCCACCACCAGACCGTGTGGGGAGCCTGATACCATTCGCACCCGTTCCTTGAGTCGCTAGAATGCGTGCACAACACTATCTATTGAGTGATTCTTCGCACATGTGCCCGTTCCTCTCCGATGATTGCCCATGTGCGCCAGTTTCGCGCTTCTATGACCCCCCGTCTTCCTCGTTCTCATACAACTCGGCCAGGTCTGTGCCAGCACAGTCTGCCGTCTGCCTCGGCGACAGCGCATCCCTGTCGTTCGCGCATTTCTCGCGCAAGTCCTCCGGCGCATCCACTGGAAGAGGCGTGTCCGGCGCCCCGCCGAGTGCTTCTCTTCCGTTCTCTACCTGTCGATGTTTCACGGTGCGAACACCTCCAATACCCACATAGGCACGAGGATCTGTGCCTCTGTGTGTGAGTGTTCCCCTCAGCAGCCAAATGAGTCCCCGCCGACATGGCGCGCGACGGGGGATGTATGTAGAATGACCAGCTGTAAGAAGTCTCCGCTCGTCCGATTGTGCCTGGGACGAAGACGAGGGGTACAGCGGCTTCATGCGAACAATGCGCGGTTCTTGGGGGACCATGCGTTTTGCGCAGCGTCACGTCTGTGACGCTGCCTCACCCTTCCCTCGCTCGCTCCCCATCCGGAGTCTCCGACTCGCCGGAACTCCCCTCTGCCGCGGATTCCCCGGCAGATCTCACTCGGCCTTGGGCGATGCATGCATCTCCGGTCGATGCCTGCATCGAGGACTTCCCTTTGGCACATGCAAGCCCCTGAGCTGCCTGGAAGGAGGCTGATCGCGTCACACACACAGCCGCTCATCGGAACTGCTGCGCGGCTGACGTCAAACCACACGTACCGATCGCAAACCACAAGGAGGTGTATCGCATGGCACATGGGAACCACGACGCGTTGTACTCGCAGCTAGCGGCTCGAGGCGTGACACGTCGGGATTTCCTCAAGTTCTGCGGCTCGATCGCTACACTCATGGGTCTCGCTGAGACCGCGATTCCGCAGATAGCCGCAGCCGTCGAGGCGGCAGCTCTCACACCCAGAGCACCCGCCCTATGGATCAACGGCGGTGCATGCACTGGTTGCACTGAATCGATGGCGCAGGGAATGACTCCGGACGTCGCAACTGTCGTCCTGGATCTTCTCTCACTCAACTACTTCGAGACGGTCATGATGGCTCAGGGCGGCCCCGAAATGATTCCTGGCTATCAGGAAGGAGTCGTTGAGGCGAAGCCCGAGCTCACGGCTGAGGGCGCAATCAAGACGATGCTCGAGGAGGGTGGCTACATCCTCATCTTCGAAGGCACGGTCATGACCGGCTTCGGCGGCAATGCACTTCGCATCGCCGGCAAGTCTCAGACCGAAGAACTGCCTGAGATATGCAAGAACGCCGCCGCCATCGTCGCCGTTGGCTCTTGTGCGGTCGACGGTGGTTGGGTCGCTGCCCGTCCGAATCCGGCAGAAGGCAAAGGCATTCAGCAGTTCTGCAAGGACGAGGGGATCGCGACGCCGGTCATCAACCTGCCGACGTGCCCGGTCAATCCCGAATGGGTCGTCGCCATGGTTATCGACGTCCTGCTCCTCGGCCAGCTTGAGAGCGGCGCGATACTCGATAAGCTCGACGACTTCGGCCGGCCGAGTCTCATATTCGGCCAGACCATTCACGACAACTGCCCACGTCGCGGGCACTTCGAGAACGGCGAGTTCGTGTACGAATTCGGTTCCGCTGAGGAAGCCAAGGGCTACTGCCTGTATGCCGTCGGCTGCAAGGGACCGCAGACGTTCACGAACTGTCCCATCGTGCGCTGGAACGACGGGGCATCTTGGTGCGTCGAATCTGGTGCTCCCTGCATCGGGTGCGGCAACGCGAATCCGTTGTCGCCTGGCGGCAACTGGGTGGACGTCGGTGCACCGTTCCTGAATCGCATGCCCGACCTGCCCATCGCTGGCACGACATTCCAGCCCTCCACCATCGGCGCCGCAGTCGGCGCGGTCGCCGCGGGCGCGCTCCTCGTCCACGGAATCGGCATGAAGGTAGCCGGACGCATGGACGGCGGCGCTCCGTATGAGGACGTGCGGGCACACGATCGCAAGAAGGGAGGCGGTAAGTAATGGCACGTGTAGTTGTCGATCCACTGACCCGGATCGAGGGTCACCTACGCGTCGAGGTGGAGATCGGTGCTGACAGCAAAGTATCCGACGCCTGGGTATCGGGCACCCTCTACCGAGGCATGGAGACAGTGCTCAAGGGCCGCCGTCCCCAGGATGCGTTCTATGTGTCGCAGCGCATCTGTGGTGTCTGCCCGATCTCTCACGGCCACGCATCCACGATGTCGGCCGAAGACACGTACGATCTCACCATCCCGAACGGGGCGCGACTCGTACGCAACATCATCGAGTGTGCACAGTACCTCCACAGTCACGTGTTGTGGTTCTACACCCTGGCAGCGCTCGACTACGTCGACCCGCTCAAGGCCTTGTCTGCCGATATCGCGGCGACCTACGATCTTGCGCTTGCCGTTGCGGGGAAGTACGCCCCTGCCGGCTTCGACGTGCGTGTAACCGACTTCGGCGCCGTACAGAAGCGCGTTGGCGAGTTCATCAACGCCGGGCTGAACAACAACCGGCTGTCGATCTTCACCAACGGTTGGCTAGGACATCCCGCGTATCCATCCGAGATGCCAGCCGAGCTTCACTTGATCGCCGTCGCTCACTATCTTGAGGCGCTCCAGGTGCAAGCCGAAGCGTCGCAGATCATCGGCATCATGGGAGGCAAGTTCCCGCACTTCATGACATCGGTCAACGGCGGCACGACCTTCGTTCCCACTGAGGAGAAGCTCGACGACGTGCTGTACCGACTCATGAAGGTCGTGGACTTCGTCAACAACGTCATGATCCCGGACACGCTGGCCATCGCTCCGTATTACGCGAAAGACTACCCGAATGAGGGCATCGTCTCTTCGGCCGCCTACGGTGCAGGATGCAAGAACTACCTGGCGTGGGGAGTCTTCAACGATCCGAGCTTCGAACTCACGAAACGCTACCTCCCGGGTGGCGTCATCAAGGGTCTGGATCTCGCCGCAGGCGTGATTCCGGGACTCGAGGATCCTGATCCCTCGAAGGTCATGGAGTACGTGTCCCGGTCGTGGTACGACTCCGCCGATGGTCTCAATCCGTCCGACGGTGAGACCAGCGCCAAATATGTCGATTACGACGTGAACGGCAAGTACTCATGGGGCAAAGCGGTTCGCTACGACGATCTCCCCATGGAGGTCGGCCCGCTGTCACGCATGCTCGTCGCCTATCTGCGCGACACAGAAATGCAGTGGCCGGATGGCGTCCGCACGCCCAAGCAGCTCATCGACCTGACGCTGGGCGCGCTTGGCAGCGAACTGGGCCTGACGGGCCCCGTGCCGCTCGCCGCGCTTCAGTCGCTGCTTGGACGGGTGGCGGCACGGAATCTTGAGACCGCCTTCGTCGCGGATCTCTCGGTTGCTTCCGTGCTCGAACTCGTCGGCTATGTCAAAGAGGGCGACGTCAAGTGGTTTGAGCCGCACTCCGTGTCCGACGGCAAGGGTGTCGGAATGTGGGAGGCTCCGCGCGGCTCCGTCGCGCATTGGATGACCGTCGAGGGCGGCAAGCTCTCGAACTACCAGGTCGTCGCGCCCACCACATGGGACATCGCCCCTCGCGACAAGGAAGGTGCCGACGCGGTTCGCGGACCGATCGAGGAGTCCTTGATCGGCGCACCCGTTATGGACCCCGAACGGCCCATGGAGGTCGTCAGGATCGTCCGCAGCTTCGATCCTTGAATCGGCTGTGCGGTTCACGTGATTGAACCGAAAACGGGCAAGGAAGCGTTCGTCAACACCAAGCCGATGGGGGTGAGGTAAGATGGCGCACCCCGCGCACTACCGTGAGGCACACCCGATGGTGTTCGTCCTCACCCACTGGATCAACCTCATCGCAATGGTGTCGCTCGCCTTCTCGGGCTTCTACATCCACTACCCCTTCTTCGCCGGGTTCATGGGTGTCGCTCGTGGCATGCACTTCTTCTTCATGTTCGTGCTCATCATCAACCTCACGTTCCGGATCATTGCCGCCTTCTTCGTGAAGTCAGCTGTGTCTCTCGGCTCGCGCGAGGTAGACACGGACATCAAGAACTGGCTGCCACAGAAGGCGAACCGTCACCAGTTCCTCGCCTGGATCAAGTACTACCTGTTCATGAAGAAGGACCACCCGCTGGGCGCGAAGTACGGCGTCCTGCAGAAGATCGCGTACATCGCCACGGTACCGCTGACGTTCGTCATGGCGTACACGGGCTTCTCGATCTGGGGTCCGACGATGGACTGGAGCTTCTTCAGTGCCGGTGCGGGCTGGGTCGGTGGGTACATGTACATGCGTGTCATCCACTACTTCCTCATGTGGGTGTTCATCGTGTTCACGGCCATCCACGCCTACCTGGCCAACGTCGAGGGCTTCGCGCCTTCCGGGCTCATCTTCGCTTGGAAGGAGAGCGAGGGCCTGCACTTCGACAAGGAAGGCAATCCTGCGGGAGGCAAGGCGCACTAGCTGCAATCCTGCCGGGATGTTTGCAGGCGGAGGGAGGCCTCGGGAGACCGGGGCCTCTATCCTTTTGAACGCCGGCACGGCAGGAGTCGCGCTCTGCATGCCGAAGAAGTTGCCGAAGGGACGAGACGGACCGTATGCGCGCGCGTTGCGGGCGCAGACCGCCGGGGGACACCAGTCGCAAGGCAGGTGAAGGGGTGCGGTTCGCAACCGGTCGCTACTTCTGGTCCCGCTGACGCATGCCGGCGAGTACGCTGAGCAACCAACAGCGGAGGACCGATGCTATCTGAGCGAATGATTTCGAGCGCGTTGCACGTGCTCAATCGTTACTATCTCGCGGAATCACCGTGCGAACTCGAACACCTGCCGGATCCCGAACCCGGACACGGATACGTCCTCTACGCGCACGTACCGTTCTGTGAGCGCCTCTGCCTGTACTGCTCGTTCAACAGGTTCCTGTACAGCGAAGACCGCGCACGCGCCTACTTCCGCTCGCTGAGGGAGGAGATGCGAATCGTCGCCGGACTAGGGTATGACTTCCCCTCGCTGTATATCGGCGGGGGTACCCCGACGATCCTCCTGGACGAACTCTGCGCAACCATCGATCTCGCGAAGACGCTCTTCTCTGTGCAGGAGGTGTCCTGCGAAACAAGCCCGAACCATCTCGGCCCCGAACTCATCGATGCGCTGTCCGAACGGGTGCAGCGTCTGTCGGTAGGTGTGCAGAGCTTCGAGGACACGCTCCTGAAGCAGATGGATCGCCTCGACAAGTACGGCGGTGGCGAGGAGTTGTTCGAGAAGGTGAAATCGGTCGAAGGCGCCTTCCACTCTCTGAATGTGGACATGATCTTCAACTTCCCGAGCCAGACGGAGGACATGCTCTGGCGCGATATCGAACTTCTGAAGGCCACCGGCACGAACCAGACGACCTTCTACCCGCTCATGGCTTCTCGCAAGTCACGAGTCGAGATGGAGCGGGCTGTCGGGCCGATCGATTTCAGCCGCGAAACACGCTACTACAGAATCATCGCCGAAGGACTCAGCGACACATTCTCTCCGGCTTCCGCCTGGACCTATTCTCGCGACACGGACGCCATGATCGACGAGTACATCGTTGACTACGAGGAGTACGTCGGGGTTGGCTCTGGAGCGCTGTCGTTCCTCGGCGGACGGATATACGGAAACACGCACTCCCTGAAAGACTACGAGAGGCGAGTCTCACAGGGTCACATGGGCGTCGCCACACGAGGACGCCAGTACAACAGGAAGGCCCTCATGCGCTATCGCTTCGTGACCGACCTCTTCGGCATGCGTCTGGACAGGAAGCGTTTCGAAGCCGATTTCGGTGTGCCGGTCGAGCGAGGGCTGGCGGCGGAGATCGCCTTCATGCACGCGGCTGGTGGTATCGCATCCCACAACGATGAGGAGATCACGCTGACCGAGAAGGGGCGCTACCTCCTGATGGTCATGATGCGCGAGACTCTCGCGACCTCAAACGACAAGAGAGATGCTGCGCGCGAAGCCTTGCCGACAGAGGAGCGCATGTTGCTTCTCGAGGGTGAGACCTGCACCGACTTCAGGGAGCCGGAGCTGGCGGCTTGCTAGAGACTGCGTCGTTCCCCGGCGAGTAGCATTTCGATACGATGAGATGCGCTCGATCGGCGCGCATCTCACGGCTCCCACGTCCCAGAGGAGAACCCGCAATGCGGAACAATGTCGCCCCGATTCTTGTACTGGGGATCGGCAACCCCCTCATGGGGGACGAGGGTGTCGGCGTCCGCGTGGTCGAGCTGCTCATGTCCGCGTTCCAGTTCCCAGACACCGTGGAGCTCCTCGACGCCGGCACGATGGGACTCGGAATGCTCCACCTGCTTCGCGATCGCAACTTCGTGCTGGTTGTCGATGCTGTTGACCGGACTGGACACCCGGCCGGAACCATCGTGCGGCTCTCACCGGAGGACATCGCTCCGAACCAGGTCATGCACTCACTGCACGACATGAAGTTCGTGAACGTGCTCGAAGCAGCCGAGCTCACCGGAGTCGTGGTGCACGCGGAGTGCATCGGTGTTCAGGTCGGCCGAATCGAACAGTGGGTCACCACACTCACCCCCGAAGTCGAGAACGCGCTTCAGGCCGCGATCGAGGCGGTTCTGATCGTCCTTGCCGAGAAGGGCGTCACTTCGAAACCGTGCAAGACCGACGACGGGACCGCGCGGATCATCGAGTCGATCCGAACCTACGAGGATGCCGACTGACGGGGGCGTCTCGCACTAGGCCCCAAGAAGACGCATGAGCCTCTCTGCAATTGCATCCGCGTCCAAACCGCACTCGGACATGAGACTCTCTGCCGCCCCGCTACTCTGGTAGCCGTCAACGCCGATTCGCTCGAACTGCGTAGTGACCCGGTTCATGGCCAGCCACTCCGCGACAGAGGCGGCCAGTCCCGTCCGCACGCCGTGATCCTCCACCGTAACCAGTACGGGACGGCGCGATGCCTTCCGCATCGCTTCCGAATCGAGTTCG